>CAYXQP010000099.1:0-5918 GCA_964467515.1 uncultured Eubacteriales bacterium
CCCTCGATCCCGTAGGGGCACCCCGCGCGCCTGAGCTGGCCGCACTGGCCGACCCTCTCAAAGGCCGTGTCCGCTTCTTCGGTTCCGTCCCCCACGAGCGGCTGCCGCTCTTCTTCCGGGCCGCCGACGTGACGGCCGTTCCCTCGTTCTACGAGTCGTTCGGCCTCGTGGCCGCCGAAGCCACGGCCTGTGGCTGCCCGGTGGTGGCTTCAGCGGTGGGCGGGTTGAAGGAGGTGGTGGCAGGCGGGAAAGGCGGCCTTCTCGTTCCGCCGCGCGACCCGGAGGCGCTGGCCGAAGCCCTGGGCTGGGTCCTCCGCAACCCGGACCTGGCCCGGGCGCTGGCCTCGCGCGGAGCGGCCAGGGCCGCACGCCGGTTCGCCTGGCCGCGGCTGGCCAGGCGCCTGGACCGACTTTACGGGAGGTTGGCCTCTGGTGTCACGACCCTTTGCGCTCGCGGCTGACCTGGACGGGACCTTGCTCGGGGATGCCGAGGCCCTCGCAGCGTTGCTCAGGCTGCTCGACGCATGGGACCGCCCGGTGATCTACGTCTATCTCACCGGCCGCCACTACCGCTCGGCCTGCGAAGCCATCACCGCGCACGGGCTTCCTCCTCCCGCCGTCCTAGTGACGGACGTAGGCGGCGCCATCCACTGGCACGGAGAGCCCGCGGCCGACCCTGCGTGGGCCGGAAGGGTGGGCCGGCGCTGGAACCCGCTGCTCGTGGAGGCCCTGGCGCGTTCCATGGCGGGCCTGGAGCCGCAGGAGGTGCCCACGCCCTGGCGGCGCTCCTATTCGCTGGCGGAAGCGGGCGCGCATCCCGCAGACTCCCGTCCCCGCCCCGTCGCCCTCCTCAGACACGCCCTGCACAAGGCGCGGCTGCCATGCCGGGTCGTCTTCAGCGGCGTCCGCAACGTGGACGTGCTGCCGCAAGGGGCGGCCAAGGGGACGGCCTTGCGTCACGTGGCCCGCCGCCTGGGGTTGGCGCCCAGCGACCTCCTGGTGGCAGGGGACAGCGGCAACGACGTGGACATGCTCGTGGCCGGCTTCCCGGCGGTCCTGGTAGGCAATGCCCAGCCCGAGGTGGCATGGCGGGACCTGCCAGGGGTCTACCGGGCCCGGCTTCCCAACGCCTGGGGCGTCATCGAGGCTCTGCACGCCCTCGCTACCTGACAAGGAGATGCCCCTCGGACTTCGGCCTGGCTTACCTGACGTTCCTGTCGGGACTCGAGCTCGATCTTGCCGCGTTGGTCCCACCGCCCAGGCCCGGCGCAAGGGCGGGCTGGCCGCGCTGGTTTCTGAGCCCCATCGGGCTGGCCGGCTTGGCCTTCCTGGGCACCCTGGCCGTCGCCTTCTGGGCGGCTGCGCAACTCGCGCGCCGCGGCTTCCTGCCCTCCCCCTGGTTGGCCGGCCTCATCCTGGCCACCTCCGCCCTCGGCATAGTCCTCCCGACGTTGAAGGAGCGCAACCTCACCGGCACGGAGTACGGCCAGACCCTCATGACCTACGCCTCCCTGGCCGACTTCGCCACCATGGTCCTCATAGCGCTATACGTGGCCTTCCGGACCGGCGGCACGGCCAAGGACGTCATCCTGGTCCTGCTCCTGTTCGTGGCCTTCCTCGTCGTCTACCGCCTGAGCGCCCTTCTCAGCCGCAAGCCCCTCATCCGGAGGTTGCTCGACGCCGCCACGGGTCATTTCGACGTGCGCGCCGCGCTGGCCCTCATCGTGGTCTTCATCGCCCTGGCGAAGGAGCTCGGCGTGGAGAGCATCCTGGGTGCCTTCCTGGCCGGCACCATCGTCTCCATCGTCATGCGGGAGGAGGGAGAACTGACCAGAACCAAGCTCGACGCCCTCGGGCACGGCTTCTTCATCCCCATATTTTTCCTCACCTTCGGCGCACAATTCGATCTTTGGTCGGCCGCCCCCTCCGGAGAGACGTGGCTTCTCCTGCCCGCCTTCCTCGTCGTGGCGTACGCGTCCAAGCTGATACCGGCCTTCCTCTTCCTCGCCCGCCACCCGTGGCGGGAGGCGATGGGCGGCGGCGCCCTCGTGGCCTCTCAGCTCAGCCTCACCATCGTGGCGGCCGACATCGGGCAGCGCCTCGGCCTCTTCGATGCCCCCACCGTGGCCGCCTTTGTGTTGATGGCGATCATGTCCGCCGTCGTCAGTCCGGTAGCCTTCGCGCGCCTGGTGCCGGAGGTGACCGGCGGGGAACGGCGCACCGTCGTGGTCGGCGACGCTGACTTGGCGGCCGTGCTGGCGGAAAGGTTGGCCCACCTGGGCGAGAAGGTGACCCTCGCCGCTCCCGGCGGTCCTCTCCTCCAACGCCGGTGGCCCGCCCTCGTGCGCGTGATCGGGCTCCGGGACGACGCCGCCGCCACCCTGCGCTCTGCCCGCGCCGAAGAAGCCGATGCGTTGGTAGTCCTCTTCGACGACGACGCCCGGAACGCAGAATGGGTCTCCTCGGCGCTAAAGAGCTTTACCATACGTAATGTGGTGACCATCGTAGGCGAACCCGGCCTGGCCACCGGCCTGCGCGAGGCGGGCGTGCACGTCGTGCAACGAGCCCTCTCCGTCCTCTCTCTCCTGGAGATCGCCCTCCACGCCCCCGAGGCCATGGAGATCCTCTCGGGTCAGGACCGCACGGTACACGTCCGGGAAGTGACCATACGCAATCCCGAGGTTCACGGGAAACCGCTGCGGGCGGCGGGGCTGCCGCGCGGGAACCTGGCCGTCGCCCTGCGGCGGGAGGAGGAGCGCCTCATCCCCAACGGCGAAACAGTGCTCCAGATCGGGGATCGCCTGACCCTGGTGGGAACCGCCGCCGACCTCGAGGCCGCAGCAGCGCACCTCGGGAGGGAGGGGGAAGAGACATGAAGGACTTGGCCATCGGCACCGTCCAGGACGCCATCGCCTGGGGCACCACCCACGGCCTGCGCATCCTCCTCGTCGCCCTGGCCGCGCTGGCGGCGGCCCACGCGGCCTCCGCCGCCCTCGGCCGGCTCGAGAAGGTGGTGGAGGACGAGGACCCGGAGCACCTCTCCGAGCGCGAGAAGCGGGCGCGCACCCTCACCGCCGTCCTCCGGAAGATCACAAAGGTGACCATCCTAGCCGTGGCCGGCCTCATCATCCTCAACGAGCTGGGCGTCAGCATCGGTCCCATCCTGGCGGCGGCCGGCATCGGCGGCATCGCCGTCGGCTTCGGCGCGCAGAACCTGGTGCGCGACGTCATCAGCGGCTTCTTCATGCTGATGGAGAACCAGATCCGCGTGGGCGACGTGGTGACGCTCCACGCCGGCGGCGGCCAGTTCTCGGGCCAGGTGGAGGACATCACCCTCCGCACCACCGTCCTCCGGGACCTGGAGGGCACGGTGCACGTGATCCCCAACGGGGCCATCGAGGCCGTCTCCAACCGGACGCGGGAGTGGTCCCGGGCGGTCCTCGACGTGGGGGTGGCCTACCACGAGGACGTGGACCGGGTCATGCAGCTTCTCCGCGAGATCGGCGCCGGGCTCGCGGCCGACCCCGAGTACGGCCCCCTCATCGTCGAGCCCCCCGAGGTCCTGGGCGTGGACGCCCTGGGTGAATCCCAGGTCACCGTCAAGATGATGGTCACCACCAAGCCCTTGAAGCAGTGGCCGGTCGCGCGCGAACTCCGCCGCCGCATCAAGAACCGCTTCGACGCCGAGGGCGTGGAGATCCCCTTCCCCCACCTCACCCTCTACTGGGGCACGCGGAGCCGCCCCCTGGAGTGGCGGCAGGCAAACGGGGAACGGATGAGCCAGAACCCGAAGCCGCCGGCGCCCTGATAACCTCTGACACGTTGGCCGCGGCCGGTTACAAGGGCTGCGACGACCTCCCGCGGTGGGGGTGAATGGCCTGGTGCCTTCCGCACGCAACTGGCTCTTCTGGGACGAGACCATCCTGGCTGCCAAGACGGCGGAGGAACTGGCGGAGCACGTCCGCGCCCTTCGCGAGGCGGGGGCCTGGCGGGAAGTCGTGCGCCTGGCGCGCCTTTTCGTGGAACGCGCGAAAGGTGTGGACACCATCAGCCTCTTCACGCGCGAGGAGATCCACGCCGCCCTGGAGGAGATCGAGCGACAAGGGCGCTCCCTGCGGTTCACCGATCCCGTCCGCATCAGGATGTACAAGCGTTTCCTTCGGGAGACCGGTGGCTAGCCACCAACCGGGGGCAAGTCCACGTTCCGCCAGTGGACAGGATCGTCATCGACGGCGAGAAGCGGGAGGTACTGGATCATGAAACAGCCTGGTGATGGGCTGCCCTTTCGGATCGGCCCTTTGCTCTGGGTCCTCCTGGCGCTGGCGCTTCTCCTGGGCGCTTGCGGCCGGGTGGAACGGGCCGACGATCTGGGGACGTCGCCGCCACCGGACAACGGGCGTCGGGATGGCGCCCCACCGGCCCTCGTGCCCGACGGGGTTTACCCTGCCAGCCTGGGCAGACTGGCTTTCGTCCGCGACGGCGACATCTGGGTGCAGGCGCTTCCCGACGGTAAGCCGGTCCGGCTGACCAGCGACGGGCGCAACCGATCCCCCCGCTGGTCACCGTCCGGCCGCTGGTTGGCGTTTGAAAAGGTCTCTTATGAAGAACAGGATGTCGGTTCCGGGAGGAAGCTCCGCTTTGTGAAGGATTCGGAGCTTTGGGTGATGCGTGACTCCGGCGCCGGGGTCCGACGGGTGGCCCGTGCCCCTGCGACTTGCCGGCCGTGGTCGCCCACCGCCGACACCCTTGCCTATGCGGACGACAGAGGGATCTGGACCGCCTCCGCGGCAGATGATTGGCAGAAGCACCGCCAGGCGCTGGCGGGCGCCGGCCATAGCCTCGGCTGCCCGCCTTGGAGCCCGGACGGCCGCCGGGTGGCCTACGTCGAAAGCCACGGTGACGGGCACCCCGCCGGCTCTCCCGGGCGGTACGACGTCCTGGGCGTGGTCGCCGCCGGCGGCGGCCGGCGCCGAGAGCTGCTCAGCACCGCCGGCGTGGTCTACGGCCTGGGCATCCTTCCGGCGGGTTGGTCCGGGGACGGCCGCCTCGTTTTATACATGCCGGACCCCCAATTCTCGGCGTCCCTGCTCGCCGACGGCTCGCGGCTCGAGGCTGTCCCGGCGGAGGATGGAAAAGCGGTGAGCCTGGGCGGGTGGATGTTGAGCCACCCGGACTTCCGGGCCTGGTCCCCAAAGGGTGACCTCCTCGCCCTCGTCGAAGGAGGCGGCCGGGAGAGTTGGACCGGCAAACGCCTGGTCCTGGTCGACGCGGCCACCGGCAGGAAAAAGGGGGAACTCACGGGAGTCGGCGAGGCCGCCGCCTCGCCCGCCTGGTCTCCCGACGGACGCCGTCTCGCCTATGTCGCAGGTCCCGACGCCGGGCCTGTGGGCGGAGGGCCGCCGTCCTTCGAGGCCCTGGCGCGGCGGCGGAACTGGATCGCCGATCTCGAAACCGGGAAGCGGCGCCGCCTGACGGAGGAGGAGGCCTTCCGCGAGGAGCGACCCCTTTGGAGCGCCGACGGCTCCCACGTCCTCTTCGTACGGGTGGACGCGGCAGAGCGGGCGTCCCTTTGGATCGCGTCGGTGGAGGGCGGCAAGTCCCCCAGGCCAGTCGCGGAGTTGGACCTAGCCGAAAAAGACCCATCGGTGGGCCAGGGATACTGGGAGTATTACGGCCACGTGGATTGGGACGCCTTCTTCGACTGGTGGCCGGGACCCGCCGGTGGTACGACCGGCGGATCTTCCTCCTTTGCTCCTGCGGATTGGAAGACCCATAAGGACCGGACGTACGGCATCGGACTGAAGCACCCGTGGGAACATATCCGCCGTATCGCCGCCACCGTCGTCTTTCTGGACCAGAAGGGGGAGGGAAGCGTTTCCGGTCAGTAATTGCGTCCTCATGGTCGTTCACCCTGTCGC
>CAYXQP010000100.1:0-5863 GCA_964467515.1 uncultured Eubacteriales bacterium
CGGGAGCGGGGCGCGGTCCGCCGCCTCGCCCCCCGGCGCCCGGGAGGGGACGGGGGCGGCCGTCCGCCGCACCACGGCGTCGAAACTGTGGCCGTCCCGCAAGGTGTCGAACCGCACCACCTCGACGCCCGCCAGGGATTCCAGGAGAGGGCGGAACTCGTCGGGGGAAAAGGCGTGCCGCAGGCGCAGGTCCCGCTCGGGATGGCCGATGAGGAGGGGGGGCAGGTGGCGGCGGTCGTAGAGGATCAGGGCCAGGTGACCGCCCGGCTTCAGCACGCGCAGCCACTCCCGCAGGGCCGCCTCCGTGTCCCAGAAGAACTCCAGGGCGTGGACGGCGGTGACGAAGTCCACGCTCCCGTTCTCCCAGGGCAACCGGGCTCCGTGGCAGACCAGGTCCGGAGCGACGAAGGGGTTGCGGTCCACCCCCACCGCCCGGGGGTGGGTCTTGTACCGCCCGCACCCCACGTCCACGCCGCGCTCCCCGGTGCAAAAGGGCAGGATGGCCGCCACCTGGCGGTTGGAACGCTCGTCCCCGTCGTCCCGCGGGTAGACCTTCACCCCGATCACCCCCTACTTGTCCCAACCTACGCCGGCAGGAGGGAAGGGGTGCCCCCCTCTCACCGCCGGCCGGCCACGGCCCGGAGGTAGACCTCCTCGTGCCGCGCCGCCGCCCGGCTCCACCCCTGGTCGCGGAGCAGCTCCTCCTGGCAGGCCAGCACCCGCCGGCGGCAACCGGGATCCTCCAAGAGCCGGAGAAGGCGGTCCCGCAGGGCGTCGACGTCGCCGTAGGGGACCTTGAGCTCCGCCGGCAGGTCGCGGAGCCACCCCACGTCGCTGGCCACCACGGGCCGGCGGGCGGCTATCCCGAGGCGCACCGAACTGGAGGACACCCCCTCCACGCCCGTCTCCGGAAAGTAGAAGATGGACAGATCGGCGGCGTGCAGCCAGTCGAAGAGGACGGGCAGGGGATGGAAGCCGCCAAGGGTCCGCACGCGCCCCTCGACGCCCATCTCCCGCGCCGCCTGCCGCACCGCCTCCACATAGGCGTCCGGCCCCAGCACCGCCCAGAGGAGACCAGGGTAACGGGGTCCCAGGTCGCGCACCGCCCGCAGGACCGACCGGTAGTCGGTGCGCCCCAGCCCCAGGGAGCAGAGGACGGGCCGGGCGGCCACGCCCAGCCGGCGGCGCGCCTCCTCCACCGGCGGCGCCGGCACCTCGTGGATCCCGATGGGGATGACGGCCGCCCCGGGCCAGGCCAGCATCCGCGCCGTCACCAGGGAATGGACGATGGCGCGGGCCACCCGCTGCCGCGGGAACTCCGGCGGCACGCCGGCGTCGTGGAAGGTGGCCACCAGGGGGACGCGCTCGGCCAGGAAGCCGATGACGGGCAGGACGTCGGCCGGGTAGATGAAGTTCTGGTACTGGAGGTGGATCAGGTCGAGGCGCAGCTCCTCCACCACGCGCAGGGCGAGCCCGGCGTCGGCGCCGCGCTCCCTATGCCAGCCGGTGTAGAAGAAGCGGTGGACGCCCCGCTCGCCTCCCGCGGCGCCGGCCCACGGCACCGGGTGGGCCGGGTGGTTGGCCAGCACGGCCACGGCGTGCCCGCGCGCCCTGAGCGCGCCGGCCAGGGCCCGCGTGTACTCGGAGACGCCGCAGCGCTCGTTCCACGTCGTGAGGAAGCCGATCCGCAGCGGCCGCCCGCCCGTCTCCCCTGACACGGCGCGCCCCCCTTCCCCCGCGCCCGTCCACCGTATGCGGCGACCGCTCCCCGGGTGACCGAGCCGGCCCCTCACCGCGACCCGGAGCCGGCGGGCCGCCCGGACGCGGCCTTTCACCCGGACCCGGAAGCGGGAGGCCGCGCGGACGCGGCCAGGAGATCCAGGAACCGCCGTGGTGACACGATGAGGACGCCGCGGAACTCGCCCAGGGCGAGCAAGTCCCCGTCGCCGGTCACCACGGCGTCGGCGGCCCCGGCCAGGGCGCATTCCAGGACGCGGTTGTCGTCCGGGTCGCGTTCCACCACTCTCACTCCCTCGGAAACGGCGACGGCATGGGCATTGTCCAAGGCGAGCAGTTTCTCCAGCAGCTCGAGCCGCTCGTCCTCGGCGCCGAGGACGGCAAAGGCGGGCCGCAGCAGCACCTCCCGGTACTCGGCTGCCATCTCCGCCGAAAAAAGGACGGTGAGCGCGCCCTCCCGCCAGAGGTCGAGCACGCGCGCGGGAGGACCGCCTCCGCCTATGAGACCGGAGATGAGCGTATTGGTATCAACGACCACGCGCACGGCGCGTGTCCTCGATCTCCCGCCTCACGTCTTCCTCGGTGAGCCCGGCGGCTTCCCCCCGGGCGCGGAAGCGCGAGACGGTCTCCTCCAGCCAGTCTCTCTTCGCCTTGTCCGCCAGGGACCGCAGAGCGCGGTACTCACCGTAGCTGACCAGGACACCGCGCGGTTTCGACTTGGCCATGATGACCACCGGCTCCCCGCCCCGCTCGATCTCGTCCAGCAGCCTCGTCAGCCGCGGCCTGACCTCATTGACACCAAGGATGCGCTCCATCCTGCACACCACCCCTATGTCAAAATGAATCTCAACGGTAATGCTAGCATATATCTAAGCCTATCACACAAAGAGACGTAAAAACCCTCTAACGACGGCCGCCGCCGAGGAGGGCGGCGTAGTACGTCCGGTGCGCCTCCGCCACCCGGTCCCAGGAGAGCCGCGCCGCGGCGGCGCCCGCCCTTTCCGCCAACCGCGCCGCCAGCTCGTGGTCGTCCAGGATCCGGCCCACGGCGGCGGCGATGCGCTCGGGCGCGTTGTCGGCGATCCGGTGGACCTCCTCCCCCAGGTCGGAGAAGGGGGAGGTGGCTGTCACCACGGTGGGCCGCCGGGCCGCCAGCACCGTCCGCACCGCCGCCGAGGTCTGGACGCCGGGCAGCTCGGCGTAGGGGAGCACGTTCACGTCCATGGCGTGCAGCCACCGCACCACCTCGGCTTCAGCGGGGAAGCCGTCCCGCACCGTGACGGCGTCCCACAGCCCGTGGGCCGAGCAGAAGGCGTGGAACTCCTCCCGCGCCGCCCGGGAGCCCTCGTTGGGCGCCGCCCCGGCGAAGAGGAAACAGCGCAGGGCCGGGAAGCGCCCGCGCAGCGCCCGCGCCGCCAGGGCCAGGTGGGCGAGCCCTTTGTGCCGGTGGAAGAAGCCGAAGAAGCCCACGGCCGGCTCCCCGCCCAGACCCAGCGCCGCCCGCGCCTCCCCCCTGGCCGGCAGCGGGTGGCGCGGCACGCCGAGGGGAATCACCGCCACGCGGCTGCCCACGATGCCGTCCCTCTCCATGGCGGCCCGGACCGCCGGCAGCGTCACGACGAAACGCGGCACCCCCTCGCGCAGGATGCGGTTGGCGTGGTCGGCGCGGGGGTCCCAGGAATGCACCGTGACCGCCGCTCCCACGCCCCGCCGGGCGAGGGCGGCCACGGCGTCCGCCAGCTCGCGGGCGTCGTAGAGGTTGTACTCGTACTGGAAGTGGACCAGCTCCAGCCTGAGCCCCAGGGCCTGCTCGGCCGCCGGGCGGGGCGTGGCGGGCAGCACCGTGACCCCTTCGCCCAGGCGCTGGAGGGCCGCCGCCAGGGACCGGCTCGTCTCGGCCACGCCGCACCGCCCGCCCCAGGAGCTGACCGCCAGGCCCAGCCGCACCCCTCGTCCCCCTCCCGCGCCCTGCCGACCGCTCCCGGGCCGCGCCTCCCGAGCGACTCGCCGACAGGGCCTCGCCGGTCACACGGGCTGCCGCCCGCCCCACTTGGACACGTAGACGGCGGCGTTGCGGGCGCACGCCTCCCGGTTGTCCACGTGGTTGCGCGTCCCCATGCCCTCGTGCCACACCACGCTGGCGCCGGTGGTCCCCACGAGGAAGCCGGCGTCCAGCACCCGGTTGTTGTAGTCCCAGTCCTCCCAGCCCCCGCATTGGACGAACCGCTCGTCGAAGAGGCCCACCCGCTCCACCACGTCCCGGCGCATGATCCAGGGGCAGTTGTTGCCCGGGATGAACTCCTCCCGGTGCGCGGCCATGAACCGCGCCGCCCAGGCGTCGTCGTACCGGGCCGGGTCGCCGCTCACGTTCCAGGGGGCCAGCTTGCCTATGTCGCGCCGCTCCTCCACCACCGCCACCAGACCCTCCAGCCACCCCCGGAAGAAAAGCATGTCGTTGTGGATCCAAGCCACGTGGCGCACCCCCGGGTCGGCCAGGAGCCGGCGCAGCCCCTGGTTCAGCGCCACCGTCAGGTCCACGGGCCGCGGATTCTCCACCAGCTCGATGCCCAGGGAGCGCACGTGGGCCTGGGTGCCGTCGGCGGAGGCGTTGTCCACCACCAGGAGGCGGTGGGGGAAACCCGTGGCGCGGGCGAAGCTCTCCAGGCACCGCCGCGTCTTTTCCACGCAGTTGAAGGTGGTGAGGAAGACCCCCACCCTGCCGCCCCTCCGGTCCGCGCGGCCGGCACCTCCGCCCCCGGCGGCCACCCCGCCCGAACCCGTCTCTCCCACGCGCGTCCCCCCCGCGGGCTCGTCTCACACCGCGGACAGCATATGCGGCGGTCCGCGGACCCGCGCAGGCCGGCAGGGTGCGCGGACCCTTCAAGGACGCCGACGCATTGGTCGAGGACCTGACGCGGGAGTAGGCTTCACCACCACCGCGCCAGCCGGCTCAGGAAGACGCGCGCGCTCCGCTCCCACGTGTTGGCGAGGGCTACCTCGCGCCGCGCCAGCACCCCGCGCCACCGGGCTTCCTCCCGGTGGGTGAAGACGTGGCGCATGAGCCGCCTCGTCTCCGCCAGGCTCGGCACGGCCCAGCGGGAGCCGGCGTATACCCTGTCGTTGGGCACCCCCACCCGCGGCACCGGCTCCAGCCCCTCGATGGGGATCAGGTAGCAGTTGCGGTCGCTGAAGAGCTCCGGATGGGCGGACCAGGCGGTGAGGATGGCCGGGCGCTCGCAGGCAGCCGCCTCCAGGGCCGGGTGGTTCCAGCCCTCGCCGCGGCTCGGCAGGACGTAGCAGTCGGCCGCCGTGTAGAGGGAGGGAAGCCGTCCCGCCGGCAGGATGGAAGGCACCAGGGCCACGGCCGGCGGGCGGGGGTTGCCGCTCTCCGCCGCCAGGCGCAGCACCTCCCGGCGGATGCGGTCCCCGCGCGGGTCGTAGGCCGAGTTGTCATAGGTCTTGAGGATGAGGCAGACGTCCTCCTCCCCGCGGAACTCCTGGAAGTAGGCCCGGAGGAGGATGTCGCAGCCCTTGCGCGGGATCCACTCACAGTTGGCCAGGAAGTTGAACCCCCGCCGCCCCGGCAGGGGCAGGGGCGGCACCGCCGGATGGAATGCCTGGGGGTCGCAGCCGAGGGGCACCACGTGCACCTTCTCCGGCGCCACCCCGCTCTCGGTGAAGGTGCGCCGGTTGAACTCGGTGGGCACCCACACCTCGTCCATCTGGTTGCACAGCTCCACCCAGAAGGGGGGGATGCGGTCCGTCTCCAGCATGGTGTAGCCCACGGTGGGCCGCCCCGGCTCGCGCCGGAAAGCGTTGGCCACCGTGATGTAAACCACCGGCCCGCGCCCCTCGGGCGTGGCCGTCATGGCCCGCAGGGCGGCCTCCGTCTCCCGGTCGAGCTCCGGCAGCGCCGACCCCCACGGGTACGGCCGCAGGCTCACCCGCGCCCCCAGCCGGCGCAGCCACAGAGCGTGGGTCCGCGTGTGGTAGGCGTACCCCGACGCGTCCCACACGGGACCGACGATGGTCACGTCCATGAGCCGTCCCGGCCTCCCGGCGCCAATCTATGTCCTTCACCAAAGCCGAGTGAGGGGAGACCGTGTAGACGACCAAGAAATTTACC
>CAYXQP010000101.1:0-5814 GCA_964467515.1 uncultured Eubacteriales bacterium
CGCCCGGCGCGGCGCCGCGCGCGGGGCGGCCGGCCGTGCCGGCTAAAGCGGTGTCTCCGCCGGCGGGGCGGGCCCGCGCGAGGAAGGCGTCCGCGCCCTCGCCTGCCGGGGTGCAGGGGGTGCGGGCAGGGACGCGGCGTTTATTCGTCAAGATCTGCGGGGTCAGGGACGAGGGGGCGGCGCGGGCGGCGGCGGCGGTCGGCGCCGACGCCGTGGGCTTCGTCTTTCACCGGCCGAGCCGGCGGTGGGTGGAGCCCTCCCTGGCGGCGCGCCTGGGCGCTCTCCTGCCGGCGGGCCTCTGGCGGGTGGGCGTCTTCGTGGACGCTCCGCCGGAGGAGCTGGCGGCCACGGTGCAAGCGGCCCGGCTGACGGCGGTGCAGCTGCACGGCGCGGAGGGGCCGGAGTTGGCCGCCCTGCTCCGCCGGCGGCTGGGGGTGGCGGTGATCAAGGCCCTGCGCCTCGCCTCGCGGGCCGACCTGGAGCGGGGGCGGGCGTGGGCGGAGGCGCCGCCGGACTTCTTCCTCCTGGACGCGGCGGGCGAGGCACCGGGAGGCACGGGCCGCGCCTTCGACTGGCGCTGGGCGGCGGGGGCGGAGGCCGTGCTGCCGGCGCCCGTCCTTTTGGCCGGGGGGCTGACGCCGGCCAACGTGACCCGGGCCCTGGCCGCGGCGCGGCCGGCGGGAGTGGACGTGTCCAGCGGCGTGGAGCGGGAAGGCCGCAAGGACCCGGCTCTCATCCGCGCCTTCGTGGCGGAGGTGCGGCGGTGGGAGGCCGGCGCGGGAGCGGGGGAAGGCGGGCCGGGCGGGGGAGGAAGCGGCGCGGAGGTGGGCCCATGGCCATGAGACGGCGGGTGGCGGCCGCGGGGACGGGGGGTGCGGCCGAGGCGCCGGCTGCGGGGGAGCCGGCGGACGGGGGATACGGGTGGCCGGACGCGCGGGGCCATTTCGGCCCCTTCGGGGGCCGCTTCGTCCCCGAGACGCTGATGGCGGCCGTGCTGGAGCTGGAGGAGGCGTACCGGGCGGCGCGGGACGACCCAGGGTTCCGGGAGGAGCTGGAGGGGTTGCTGCGCCACTACGCCGGCCGGCCGACACCGCTCTATCGCGCCGCGCGCCTTAGCGAGCGGGTGGGGCTCCGCGTCTACCTCAAGAGGGAGGACCTCCTCCACACGGGGGCGCACAAGATCAACAACACCCTGGGCCAGGCCCTGCTCACCAGGCGTATGGGCAAGCGGCGCGTCATCGCCGAGACGGGGGCCGGCCAGCACGGCGTGGCCACGGCCACGGTGGCGGCGCTCTTCGGGTTCCAGTGCCGCATCTACATGGGCGAGGAGGACATGCGGCGGCAGGCCTTGAATGTCTTCCGGATACGGCTCCTGGGGGCGGAGGTGGCCGGCGTCGCCGCGGGTTCCCGCACCCTCAAGGACGCCATGAACGAGGCGCTGCGGGACTGGGTGACCAACGTGGAGACGACCCACTACGTCATCGGCTCGGTGGCGGGGCCGCATCCCTACCCCATGATGGTGCGGGACTTCCAGGCCGTCATCGGCCGCGAGGCGCGGGAGCAGGTCCTGGCACGGGAGGGGCGGCTGCCGGACGCTTGCCTGGCCTGCGTGGGCGGCGGCTCCAACGCCATGGGTCTCTTCCACGCCTTCGTCGCGGACGAGGGGGTGGCCCTGGTGGGCGTGGAAGCCGCAGGGCGCGGCCTGGCCGGCGGCGAGCACTCGGCGACCCTGAGCGGCGGGCGGCCGGGCGTGCTGCACGGCTCGCTGAGCTACCTCCTCCAGGACGAGGAGGGGCAGGTGCGCACGGCCCACTCGGTGGCGGCGGGGCTCGACTACCCGGGCGTGGGCCCGGAGCACGCCTGGCTCAAGGAATCCGGCCGCGCCCGCTACGCCGCCGTCACCGACGAGGAGGCGCTGGCCGGCTTCCGCCTTTTGGCGGAGACGGAGGGGATCATCCCGGCCCTGGAGAGCGCCCACGCCATCGCCTACCTCCCCCGGTTGGCGGAGGAGCTGGGCCGGGGCGCGCTGGTGGTGGTGTGCCTCTCGGGCCGCGGCGACAAGGACGTGCAGGCGGTGTCGGAGGTGCTCCACCTGTGAGCCGCGGGTACGGGCACGCAAGGCCGGCGGCCTCAGCCAGCACCGGCGGGACGTGGGCGGCGGGCGGCGCCCCCGGGGCGGCCGCGGCGGAGGCGGCCGTGGCAAGGGGTGCGGGGATGGCGGGCGCGCCTTGGAACCGCGTGGACGCGGCCTTTGCGCGGCTGCGCGCCGAGGGGCGGGCGGCCCTCATCCCCTACGTGACGGTGGGCGACCCCGACCTAGCGACGACGCGGGCCGTGGTGCTGGCGGCCGCGGCGGCCGGGGCCGACCTGGTGGAGCTGGGCCTCCCCTTCAGCGATCCCATCGCCGATGGGCCGGTGATCCAGGCGGCGTCCCAGCGCTCGCTTGCCGGCGGCTTCAGAATCGCCCAGGCCTTCGACCTCGCGCGGGAGCTGCGCCGCGCGCTAGCGGGCGCGCCGGGGGCGCCGGCGGCGGGAGGCGGGGTGCCCGGCGCGGGCCGCGAGGGCGAGTCGGCGGGGGAGGGGATCCCGCTCCTCTTCATGACCTACTACAACCCGGTGCTGCAGCACGGGCTCGACCCCTTCGCCCGGGACGCGGCCGCGGCCGGCGTCGACGGGCTGCTGGTGCCCGACCTCTCCCTGGAGGAGAGCGGTCCCCTGGCCGCGGCCTGCCGGGCCGCAGGCCTGCATCTCATCCAGTTCCTGGCGCCGACGAGCACGGACGAGAGGGTGCGCCGCGTGGCCGAGGCGGCCTCGGGCTTCGTCTATCTCGTCTCGCTCACGGGGGTGACGGGCGCGCGGGAGCGCCTCTCCGAGCGTCTCGGCGACCTGGTGGCGCGGGCGAGGCGGCACGTGCGGGTTCCCCTGTGCGTGGGCTTCGGCATCAGCACGCCGGAGCAGGCCGCCGCGGCGGCGCGCGTGGCGGACGGGGTGATCGTGGGGAGCGCCGTGGTGCGGCTGGTGGCCGAGGGTGAGGGGCCGGAGGCGGCGGCGGCGCGCGTGGGCGGCTTCCTCCGCTCGCTGCGGGAAGCCATGGACGCGGCGCGCTCGGCGCCTGCGCGGGCAGCGCGGCGCTGAGGAGGGTGGCGCGGCGGGCGAGGCGGCCGGTGGCACGTCCGACGTTGACTGAGCGGTTTCCCATGCATTAGGTTTGAGCGTAGGCCAAAGGGGGTAGGTAGGGGGGAGGGGGGACCCCGCTCCTTTTCGCCTTCGCCGGCCTGCTATGGTCCGAAGGGGCGGTGTCGTGTTGCCTTTTCGGTCGGGCTGGGCGCTGCGTGCCAGCGTCCTAATCGTCGCACTCCTCGGCGGCGCCGGCTTCCTCAGCGAGCAGGCCGGCGCGGCCGTGGCCCCCAAGGCCCAGGGGCGGGCGGGCCAGGTGGACGTCCTCTTCGCCCCCGAACCGGCCACCACCGTTTACCATGTCTACCGCCATGCGCCGGGCGGGTCCGGCTTCACCTGGATGGGCCGGGTGGAGCTGCAATGGGGCGGGGGTACCTGGAGCATCCTGGCCGCCACCACGGTGGACGGCGCCGTTTACTCCTTCGAGCAGGTCAAACCCGACGCCAACAGCACCGAGTACGTCGTCTTCCGCGACACCGGTGTCACCGACTACGCCGACTACTCCTACCTGGTGACGGGGGAAGCCGGTTACGACGGCCGCCCCGAGGACTACAAGGTGGTCTCCGCCTTCCCGCCGGCCCAGTCGCCCCATGGGTCTTACACCGAGCTTACCGGCGTCTGCACCGGGTGCCACGGTCTGCACGGCGGGGGAAGCGACCAGCGCCTGCTCAAGGCCGCCACGGTCACGGACCTCTGCCTCACCTGCCATGACGGGAGCGTGTCCCGCTACAACGTGCTGGAGGGCTGGGTGGCCCTCACGGGCGACCGCAGCGTGCGGGCCACCTCGCCGGCGGGGCGCTTCGGCACCGGTCCCGGCCAGGTGCCCTACAGCCACCGCATCTATGGGGGCCAGCCCCTCTCCTGCGGGACGTGCCACGACCCCCACGGCCGGGACGTCAACTTCCGGCTCCTGAGGGGCGCCCTGGACCCGGCCGCGCCACCCTGGTCCCCGCCCCCCAACGTGACGCCGCTGGCCATCCGCGGCCACGGAGAAGCCGACCCGGCGGCGGGCCGGGCGCCCACCACGTGGCTCTTCAACGGCGACCGGTTCTGCCTCTTCTGCCACAAGGGCGGTAGCGGCGCCTCCTTTCCGGCGCGGTCCTTCACGGCCACGCGCCTCGGCTACGACAAGGTGGGCGACCCGGCCGCCGGCGGCTGGTGCGGCGGGAACCCCTTCAATCCCAGCGATCCGACGCAGTCCTGCAGCCCGCCGTCGGCGCACCTCACGGCGACGCGGGCCGACCCGGCGCCCGGCCGCGAGGCGGCCGGCGGCGTCTGCGCCCGCTGCCATGCCTCTCACGGGGGTGATGTGCCCGGCATGCTGCGGCAGGCCCAGCCTCCCCTCTGCGCCAACGCCGCCTGCCACGCCGGCGTGGCCTCCGACGCGGCTTCCCCCTACCGGCACGGGGACCCGACGGCCCAGCACCTGCCCGAGGAGAGCCTGAGCGGGGGTGCCGGCGCGGGGCACGCCACCTGTTCCGACTGCCACGAACCCCACGCCACCGTCTCCGGCTCCCGCGTCGGTCGCGTGGCCGGCGCCTCCTACGTCGAACCCGCTTCCGTCGCGGCGGGGCAGCCCCGCGGCGGCAGCCTCGTCACCTCGCCCGGCGGCGGCTCCACCCCCGAAGCCGGCGTGTGCTACAAGTGCCACTCCTCCTACGCCTCCACCCGTCCCCCGGCCTCGCGGCCGGACCCCGTCCTGACAGGCGCGCTGACGGGCGACGTGGCCGCCGCCCTGAACCCGAACAACCCCTCCTTCCACCCCGTCGAGGCGCTGGGCGCCAACACGCCCATCCGCGCCGGCGCCTTCGTGGCCGGGTGGACGTACCAGAGCCGCGTCGGCTGCGGCGACTGCCATTACGGCGCCGCGGCCCGCGGCCCCCACGGCTCGCCGCAGGCGGGCATCCTGGGCAAGCCGTATCCCGCCGGGCTGGGGCAGGCTTTCACCGGCGGCGAGCTGTGCTTCGACTGCCACAACCCGCAGGTGTACGTGAGCGGCAACGATGAAACGGCGCCGGACGGCCCGTACAGCCGCTTCTACGGCACCGTCCAGGGCCAGCCGGGCAAGTCCCTCCACGCCCGGCACGTGGGCGACCTGCTCGTCTCCTGCCGGGCCTGCCACGCCAGCCACGGCTCGCCCCAGTACCCCCGCCTCGTGGGGCTCGGTCTCCTCGGGGGCGGCGAGGGCATCGCCACCTTTACCTTTGACCCGTCCACCCAGACGTATGGTTGCACCACCGCGGGGGCCGGCTGCCACTCCGTGGCCGGCGCCGTATATGCCTGGGAGCCAGCCTATTGATGGTTAAGATGGTAAGGCCCTGAAACCTAGCGGGGAGCGGGGGCATGGCAGCGCCCTCGCAGCGAGAGCGGGGCAGCGCCCTCGCAGCGGGACCGGGGCAGTGCCCGGAGCCCACGCCTGACACATTATAGACGTTATAGACGCGTGGTCCTTTTTCCTGTCTCTTGGAGAGGAATCTTTCTCCCCTAAATCCGTGAGCCGCCGGGGGAGGGTGGGGGCGGCAGGCGGTGAATATGTAGCACGGGCGGCATATCGCCACCATATCAAGCGGAACCTGCGCGGTGAGGCGGAGACCGTCTGGCTTGAGTGGGCCAGGGAGCACGGCGCTTTGACCGAAC
>CAYXQP010000102.1:0-4601 GCA_964467515.1 uncultured Eubacteriales bacterium
CCGCCTCGTCCGGGCCGAAGTACCCGTGATGGAACCCCGCCACGCGCAACCCAGGCCAGCGCTCCCGCGCCCGGCGCGCCGCCTCCTCGGCCACGCCCGGCCGCCCCCCCAGGAAGTAGACCCCGCCGCCGCGCCGCGCCAGGTGCGCCAGCAGCCGCTCCAGCAGGTCCACGCCCGTGACCCGCTCCGGCACCGGGGTCCCCAGCACGCGCGCCGCCCAGACCACGCCGATGCCGTCCGCCAGGGACAGGTCGGCCTCCCGCAGGGCGGCCAGCAGGTCTGGGTCGCCCCGCGCCGCCATGATGATCTCCGGATTGGGGGTCAATACAAGACGGGTGACAGCGGAGGGAGCAGCACCAAGCGAGACACGGGGCGGCGGGTCGGGTTCGCCGTCCAGCCAGCGCGCCGCCAGCTCGGCGGCTTCCTCCAGGGAGAGAGCGTCCACGGGCACGCCCAGGACGCTCACCCGCCTCACGGTCCTGCTCACCGCAGGGCGGCGGCCCGCTGCTCCAGGTAGGCGTAGATGAAGCGGTCTATCTCCCCGTCCATGACGGCCTGCACGTTGCCCACCTCGACCCCCGTGCGGTGATCCTTGACCAGGGTGTAGGGTTGGAAGACGTAGGACCTGATCTGGTGCCCCCAGGCGATCTCGCCCTTCTCCCCACGCAGCTCGCGCATCTGCCGCTCCCGCTCCTCCTCCCGCAGCCGCAGGAGCCGCGCCTTGAGGATGCGCATGGCCGTGTCGCGGTTGGCGTGCTGGGAACGCTCGTTCTGGCACGTCACCACGATGCCCGTGGGCAGGTGGGTGATGCGCACGGCCGACTCCGTCTTGTTGACGTGCTGGCCGCCGTGGCCGCTGGCCCGGTAGGTGTCCACCCGGATCTCCTCGGGGTCCACCTCCACCTCGTCCCCCTCCTCCACCTGGGGAAGCACGTCCACCGAGGCGAAGGAGGTGTGGCGCCTGGCCTGGGCGTCGAAGGGCGAGATCCGCACCAGCCGGTGGACGCCCCCCTCCGCCTTGAGGAATCCGTACGCGTACGGCCCCTTGACGGCGATGGTGGCGCCCTTGATCCCCGCCTCCTCCCCCTCCAGGTAGTCCAGCACCTCCACCTGGTACCCGCGCCTCTCCGCCCAGCGGACGTACATGCGCATGAGCATCTCGGCCCAGTCCTGGGACTCGGTGCCCCCCGCGCCGGGGTGGAAGGAGACGATGGCGTCGTGGGAGTCGTACTCCCCCGTCAGGAGCACCTCCAGCCGGAGCTGGCGCGCCCCTTCCCGCAGGGTCTCCAGGCGCTCCTCGGCCTCCCGCTGCAGGTCCGGGTCCGGCTCCTCCCCGGACTCCTCCAACAGCTCCACGGCCGCCTCCAGGTCGTCGGCGCCCCTCTCCAGCTCCCGCCAGCGCCGTACCGGCTCGCGGAGGAGGGCCAGCTCCCGCATGACCCGCTGGGCCCGACCCTGGTCCGCCCAGAACTCGGCCGTCCCGGCCAGCTCCTCCAGCTGGCCTATGCGCGCCTCCTTGCCGACGATGTCAAAGAGACCTCCTGAGCGCGGCAACCTCTTGCCGTAATTCCGCCACCTGGCGCCTCAGATCATCCATCAGCATCGCCCATCACCCTTCTCGCTCTTCTCACCCTTCTCACCCTTCTCGCCCGCCCGTTTCCTCGCCGCGCCGAACCCCGCCGGCGCGCCCCGTCCTCCCCGCGGCCGCCGCCGCCCTCCCCGCGGCCGCCAGCCGTCAGGCGCCGCAGCACCGTTTGTACTTCTTGCCGCTCCCGCACGGGCACGGCTCGTTGCGGCCCACCTTGGGACCCACCCGCACGGGCTCCCGCCTCCCGTTGGCCCCCCCGCCGCCCGCCGCCAAGCCGCCGCCCCCGCCGGCCACCGCCTCGCCCGGCTCCATGGCGGCCACGGCCCCGAAGCCGCCCCCCGCCAACGCAAGGGCCGGCCCGTGGGTCGCCGCCATGTCCGCCACCACCCGCTTGCGGGTCAGCGGCAGGACCGCCTGCTCCCGCTCGGCCTCGGCCCGCTGGGCCGCCAGGGAGGCGGCCGTCCGCAGCAGCTCGCGGACCACGCCCGCCTTGATGGCCTCCACCATCTGCTGGAACATGTCGTAGGCCTCGTGCTTGTACTCGACGAGCGGGTCCTTCTGCCCGTAGGCCCGCAGGCCGATGCCGTCCCGCAGCTCGTCCATGGCCTCCAGGTGCTCGATCCAGCGCTCGTCCACCGTGCGCAGGACCACCACCCGCTCCAGCTCCCGCATCAGGTCCTCGCCCAGGACCTCCTCGTACCGCTCGTACTGGCGCTCCAGGCGGCCCAGGATCTCCTCCCGCAGCGCCTCCGGCCCGAGCCCCTCCAGGTCGGCCGCCGCCAGCCCCGCCGGGGCGAACTCCTCCAGGGCCCGCACCAGCCCCGCCAGGTCCCACTCCTCGGGGTCGGCCTCGGCCGGCGCGTGGGCCGCCAGGGCCCGCTCCACCTGCTCCCGCAGCATGTCCAGCACCGCTTCCCGCAGGCTCTCCCCCTCCAGCACCCGCCGGCGCTGCCCGTAGATGACCTGCCGCTGCTGGTTCATCACGTCGTCGTACTCCAGGACGTGCTTGCGGATCTCGAAGTTGCGGTTCTCCACCCGCTTCTGCGCCCGCTCCACGGCCCGCGTCACGAGCCCGCTCTCGATGGGCTCGTCGTCCTGCACGCCCAGCCGGTCCATGAAGCCCTTGACCATGTCCGCCCCGAAGATCCGCATCAGGTCGTCCTCCAGGGACAGGTAGAACCGCGAGGAGCCCGGGTCTCCCTGCCGGCCGGACCGGCCCCGGAGCTGGTTGTCTATGCGCCTGCTCTCGTGCCGCTCGGTGCCGATGATGTGGAGGCCGCCCACGGCCACCACCCGCTCGTGCTCGGCCTCCGTCTCCCGCTTCTTCTCCGCCAGCACCTCCAGGTACCGCGCCCGCGCCTCGGCCACCTCGGGGGAAGCCGGCTCCGCGTGCAGCTCGACGGCCGCCGCCACCACCTCGGGCGGGTAGCCGTGCCGGCGCAGCTCCTGCCGCGCCAGGAACTCCGGATTCCCCCCCAGGAGGATGTCGGTGCCGCGGCCGGCCATGTTGGTCGCGATCGTCACGGCCTTATATCGCCCCGCCTGCGCCACTATCTCGGCTTCCTTCTCGTGGTACTTGGCGTTGAGCACCTGGTGCGGGACGCCCTCCCGCTTGAGCATGGCCGAGAGCCGCTCCGACTTCTCGATGGAGACGGTGCCCACCAGGACCGGCTGGCCCCGCTCGTAGCACTCCTTTATCTCCCGCACCACGGCCCGGAACTTGGCGTCCTCCGTCTTGTAGACCACGTCGGGGTGGTCCGTCCGGATCATGGGCATGTGGGTCGGGATCACCGTCACGTCCATGTCGTAGATCTTCTGGAACTCCTCTTCCTCCGTGGCGGCGGTGCCCGTCATGCCCGCCAGCTTGCGGTACATGCGGAAATAGTTCTGCAGCGTGATGGTGGCCAGGGTCTGGCTCTCCCGCTGGATGCGCACGCCCTCCTTGGCCTCGACGGCCTGGTGCAGCCCGTCGGACCAGCGGCGCCCCCACATGAGCCGCCCCGTGAACTCGTCCACGATGATGACCTGGCCGTCCTTGACCACGTACTGGCGGTCCAGGTGGTACAGCTCCTTGGCCTTGAGGGCGTTGACCAGGTAGCGCGAGAGGTCCATGTTGTCGTCGGCGTAGAGGTTCTTGACGCCCAGGGACTCCTCCACCTTGCGCACGCCCTCCTCGGTGGGCGCCACCGAGTGGGCCTTCTCGTCCACGGTGTAGTCCACGTCCCGCCGCAGCCGCTGCACGATGCGCGCGAACTTGTAGTAGAGGTCAGTGGGCCGCTCGGCGTGGCCCGAGATGATGAGGGGCGTGCGCGCCTCGTCTATGAGGATGGAGTCCACCTCGTCCACGATGGCGTAGTTGAGCTCCCGCTGCACCAGCTCATCCCGGTAGAGGGCCATGTTGTCCCTTAGGTAGTCGAAGCCGAACTCGTTGTTGGTACCGTACGTGATGTCGGACCAGTAGGAGCGCCGCCGCTCCGCCGGCATGAGGCCGTGCACGATGAGCCCCACCGAAAGCCCCAGGAAGCGGTAGATCTGCCCCATCCACTCGCTGTCGCGCCGGGCCAGGTAGTCGTTGACCGTCACCACGTGGACGCCCCGTCCCTCCAGGGCGTTGAGGTAGGCCGGCAGGGTGGCGACCAGGGTCTTGCCCTCGCCCGTCTTCATCTCCGCCACCTTGCCCTCGTGCAGCACGACGCCGCCCATGAGCTGCACGTCGAAGTGGCGCATGCCCAGCACGCGCCGCGACGCCTCCCTCACCACGGCGAAGGCCTCGGGCAGGATCTCGTCCAGGGACTCGCCCCGTGCCACCCGCTCCCGGAACTCGGCCGTCCTGCCGGCCAGCTCCCCGTCCCCGAGCGCGGCAACGGAAGGCTCCAGGGCGTTGATCTGCTCCACTATGCCCCGCAGCCGCCGCAATTCCCGCTCGTTCTGGTTGAGAACCCGCTTCAGAAGCCCCAGCACGTCCGCCGCCCCCGCCGCTTCGTCACCGTCGCGGCGCTGCCGCACCGCCGCC
>CAYXQP010000102.1:4701-5764 GCA_964467515.1 uncultured Eubacteriales bacterium
CGCGCCGCCTCGTCGCGCCTTGGTCGCCTCGCCCGCCAAGTTTAGCACGCTCGCTCATTGCCTGCAATTGCCAGCAGCATGAACGTGGACGGCGGCAAGAGCCGTCGCCCGCGGAGGGTGGCAAGATGCATTGCGCTCTGTGTCCTTATAGCCCCGGATTCCGGAGACGGTAATCCGGCCCTATAGCGGCTCAAAGGCCAAAACCAGTCCCATGTTCCTCCACACGCGAACGCAAGGTGGGAGGTGTTCAAGTCCGCGCCGCCCCATCCTCCTACGCCAGCTCCCGGATTCATGAGAAGAGCGATTTTTCCGGATTCCGGCCGCCGGAATCCGGAACGATCACGAATCAGTGGCCAACACCCGCAGCGTCCCTTTCAGCGCACGGGTTCGATGAGGCCGTAGCCGCCGTCGCGGCGCCGGTAGACCACGTTGACCTCGCCGCTGGCGGCGCTCTCGAAGACGTAGAAGTCGTGACCGAGGAGATTCATCTGGAGGATGGCTTCCTCCGGCTCCATGGGCTTGAGGGCGAAGCGCTTGGTCCGGACGAGGGGCAGGGGCTCCTCCTCGGCCGCCTCCGCCCCCTCGGCCGGACCGGCGGCCTCGGTGAGCAGGCCGCGGGCCGGCCCCTCCCGCCGGAGCTTGCGGTTGATGCGGGTCTTGAACTTGTGGATCTGCCGCTCCAGTTTATCAATGATGGCGTCAATGGAGGCGTACATGTCGCCGCTGGCCTCCTCACCCCGCAGCACCAGCCCATCCAGGGGAACGGTCACCTCGGCGATGTGCCGTCCCTTCTCCGCCGTGAGGGTCACCTGGGCGGTTAGAGGGCGATAGAAGTATCTGTCCAGGCGCGAAAGCTTCCTCTCGGCGTACTCCCGCAGGGCGTCGGTCACCTCGATGTTCCGTCCCGTGATCATGCACTGCACGCGCGACCCCTCCCCTTCGCTTTGCCCCTATGATACAGCACCGCGCGGGCGTGCCCGCCCCACCGCCGCCACCGCACCACGCGGGCGTGCCCGCCCCACCGCCGCCACCGCACCGCGCCGGCACCACCGACCGGCCGGCC
>CAYXQP010000103.1:0-5733 GCA_964467515.1 uncultured Eubacteriales bacterium
GGCCCGCGCGGCGCCCGTCCGCGCCGCCGCCCGCGCACCGCCGCCGTGCGGGTTGCGGCGCACGGGCGGTCTATAATGCGGGAGGAATCCGGGGGGCGGGGGAGAGTGGAGGAGGGGCGGGAGACCGCCAGGCGGGCCGAGGTGGTGCGGGCCGAGGACGCGGCGGCCGCCGCCGACCTGATGCGCCGCATCGGCGTCCATCCGGGGGGCGTGGCCATCATGGCCCGCAAGGCCGTGTTCCGCCTGGTGCTCCTGCGCGACGTGGACCCGCGGGCGGCCAACATCATCAAGCAGGAGATGCTGGCCCGCGGGGGGGACGCGGCCGTGGCCGACAGCGTGGCCGGCTTCTCCTCCGAGCCCACGGACGTCCTGCTCATGGGCACCCTGGCCCAATACGACGACCTGGTGGCCAAGCTGCGGCGCCAGCCCTACTACGGCCTGCCCGGCTGGGCGGAGGCCATCGCCGCCGTGGCGCTGGCATAGGCGACCGGCCTCGTATGGCGCGATGACAGGGATAAAGTTTATAGTTAACCCCGCGAGTCACGGTTTGCCGCGGGGGGGGAGAAGGGTGAGCCGCCATGGCTGAGAGGGAGGGGGGGCCTGCCGTAGGGGCCGGAGGGGAGGCCGCCGGGGGGCGCCGGGGCCGGAGCGGGGCGGTGCGGAGAGTCGTCCTGGCCTACTCCGGCGGCCTCGACACGTCCATAGCCATCCCCTGGTTGCGGGAGGAGTACGGCGCCGAGGTGGTGGCCTTCTGCGCCGACCTGGGACAGGGAGAGGAGCTGGAGGACGTGCGGGACAAGGCCCTCCGCTCCGGTGCCGCCCGGGTCCACGTGGAGGACCTGCGGCGCACCTTCGTGGAGGAGTACCTCTTTCCGCTTCTCAAGGCCGGGGCCGTCTACGAGGGCAAGTACCTCCTGGGCACGTCGGTGGCCAGGCCCCTCATCGCCCGCCGGCTGGTGGAGATCGCGCGCGCCGAGGGGGCCGACGCCGTGGCCCACGGCGCCACGGGCAAGGGCAACGACCAGGTCCGCTTCGAGGTGACGGTGCAAGCCCTGGCCCCCGACCTCCTGGTCATCGCCCCCTGGCGGGAGTGGTCCATCCGCTCGCGCCAGGAGGCCATGGAGTACGCCGCCGCCTGTGGCATCCCGGTGCCCGCCACCCCGGCCGAGCCCTACAGCCGGGACCGCAACCTCTGGCACCTGAGCCACGAGGGCGGCGCCCTGGAGGACCCGTGGCGGGAGGCGCCGCCCGAGGTGTGCCGGCTGACGCGCCGGCCCGAGGAAGCGCCCGCCGAGGCGGAATATGTGGTGGTGGGGTTCGAGCGCGGCGTGCCGGTCTCCCTGGACGGGCGCCGGCCCGATCCGGTCTCCCTCCTCGAGGAGCTCAACGAGCGGGCGGGCCGGCACGGGGTGGGCGTCGTGAGCTTGGTGGAAAACCGCTTGGTGGGCATCAAGTCGCGGGGGGTCTACGAGACGCCGGGGGGCACCGTGCTGCACGAGGCGCACCGGGCCCTGGAGAGCCTGACCTTGGACCGGGCCACCTCCCACTTCAAAGAGACGGTGGCCCTCCGCTACGCCGAGCTGGTCTACGACGGCCTCTGGTTCTCGCCCCTGCGCGAGGCCCTGGCGGCCTTCGTGGACCGGACCCAGGAAACCGTCACCGGCGAGGTGCGCGTCCGCCTCTACAAGGGATCGTGCAGCGCCGTGGGCGCCCGCTCCCCCTTCTCCCTCTACCGGCACGAGCTGGCCACCTTCGAGCGGGACGAGGTGTACGACCAGCGCGACGCCGGCGGCTTCATCCGCATCTTCGGGCTTCCCCTCCGCGTGCGGGCCGAGGTGATGGCGCAGGCCCGGCCTGGGGGACACCGCCCGTGACGGGGGGCGGGACGGCGCGCGAGCCGGTCCGCCCGCCCGCGGGGTCCGGCGGCTCCGCGGGAGAGATCCCCGCCGCCGCGGTGAAGCCGTGGGGCGGCCGCTTCGGGGAAGAGGCCGGCCGGGCGGCGGAGCGGTTCACGGCTTCCCTGCCCTTCGACCGGCGCCTCTACCGGCAGGACCTGGCCGGCAGCCGGGCCCACGTGCGCATGCTGGCGGCCGGCCGCATCCTGACGCGGGAGGAGGCCGACCTGATCCTGGGCGGGCTCGACGCCGTGGAGCGGGAGCTGGAGGAGGGCACCTTTCCCTACCGGATCGAGTACGAGGACATCCACCTCAACGTGGAACGGCGTCTGGCCGAGCTCGTCGGGCCGGTGGCGGGCAAGCTCCACACCGCCCGCTCCCGCAACGACCAGGTGGCCCTGGACATGCACCTCTACATGAAGGAGGAGATCCCGAACGTCCAGGCAGGGGTGGCGTCCCTCCAGGCGGCCCTCGTCCGCCAGGCGCGGGCCCACCTGGACGCCCCCGCCGGCCCCACCCTCATGCCCGGCTACACCCACCTCCAGCGGGCCCAGCCGGTGCTCCTCTCCCATCACCTCCTGGCCTACTTCTGGATGCTCCAGCGCGACCGGGAACGCCTGGCCGACTGCCTGCGGCGCACCGACGTCTCGCCCCTGGGGGCGGCGGCCCTGGCCGGCACCCCCTGGCCCATAGACCGGCGGCGGACGGCCGCCGAGCTGGGCCTGGCCGGTGTGTACCCCAACAGCATGGACGCCGTCAGCGACCGGGACTTCCTCCTGGAGTTCCTGGCGTGCGCCGCCATCCTGATGGTCCACCTGTCGCGCCTGGGGGAGGAGATGGTCCTCTGGGCCAGCAGGGAGTTCGGCTTCGTGGAGCTGCCGGAGGCCTACGCCACGGGCTCCAGCATCATGCCGCAAAAGAAGAACCCGGACGTGGCGGAGCTGGTGCGCGGCAAGGCGGGCCGCGTCTTCGGCCACCTGACGGCCCTCCTCGCCGTCATGAAGGGGCTGCCCCTGGCCTACCACTCGGACATGCAGGAGGACAAGGAGGCCGTCTTCGACGCCCTGGACACGGTGAAGGCCTGCCTGGGGGTGACGGCCGGCCTCGTGGACAACCTCCGGTTTCGGGCCGACAGGATGCGGACGGCCGTGGCGGGCGACCTCTCCAACGCCACGGACCTGGCCGACGAGCTGGCCCGGCGGGGGATGCCCTTCCGCGAGGCCCACGCTCTGGCCGGGCGGGTGGTCCGACATTGCCTGGAGGCTGGCTGCGGCCTGGAGGACCTCACCCTGGCCCAGCTGCGGGCCCTCGTGCCCGGCGCGGATGAAGGACTGCTGGCGGCCCTGCGGCCCGAGGCCGTGGTGGCCGCCCGGCGCTCCGAGGGCGGCACGGCGCCCGAGCGGGTGCGGGAGCAGCTTGCCCTGGCCGAGAGCCTGCTGGGCCGCGCGGGGGGATTGGCCGGTACCCTGCCGGCCCGGGAGCCGGCCTCCGCCGAGCAGGGTGCGGCAACGGACCAAAGGTAAAGGCTGCCGGCGGGGGAAGCCGGCCGAGGAGGGTGCGCCACGGTGGCGGACAGGCGGGATGCGTCGGAGGTTCTTTTCCGGGAGGCGCGGGAGGTGATCCCCGGCGGGGTCAACAGCCCGGTCCGGTCCTTCCGGGCCGTGGGGGGCCGGCCCGTCTTCGCCGCGCGGGGAGCGGGCTGCCGGGTCTGGGACGCCGACGGCAACGAGTACGTGGACTACATCTGTTCATGGGGTCCTCTGATCCTGGGCCATGCCCACCCGGACATCCTGGCCGCCGTGGGCGAGGCGGCCGCCAGGGGCACCAGTTACGGGCTCCCCACGGAAGCCGAGGTGGAGCTGGCCCGGGCCATCGTGGCGGCCGTGCCCGGCATAGAGATGGTGCGGCTCGTCAACTCCGGCACCGAGGCCACCATGAGCGCCCTGCGCTTGGCCCGGGCCGCCACCGGCCGCCACCGGGTGGTCAAGTTCGCCGGTTGCTATCACGGTCACGTGGACGCACTCCTGGTCAAGGCCGGGTCGGGCGCCCTCACCCTGGGGGTGCCCGACAGCCCCGGCGTCACCCCCGGCACGGCCGCCGACACCGTCATCCTCCCCTACAACGACCTGGGGGCGGTGCAGGACTTCTTCGCCCGCGAGGGCGGGACGGTGGCCGCCGTCATTGTGGAGCCGGTGGCGGGCAACATGGGCCTGGTGCCGCCCGCCCCCGGCTTCCTGGAGGGGCTGCGGCGCCTCACGGCGGCCTCCGGCGCGCTGCTGGTCTTCGACGAGGTCATCACCGGCTTCCGCGTCGGCTACGGGGGTGCGCAGCAACACTTCGGCGTGACGCCGGACCTGACGTGCCTGGGCAAGGTCATCGGCGGCGGCCTGCCCGTGGGCGCCTACGGCGGCCCGCGCCGCTGGATGGAGATGGTGGCTCCGGCCGGTCCCGTGTACCAGGCGGGCACCCTCGCCGGCAATCCGCTGGCGACGGCGGCCGGCCTGGCAACCCTGCGGGCCCTGGCGCGGCCCGGCGTCTACGACCGCTTGGCGGCCTTGGGCGACCGGCTGGCGGGCGGCCTGCGGGCCGTCCTCCGCGACCTGGGGCTTCCATACCAGGTCAACCACCTGGGGTCCATGGTCACCCTGTTCTTCAACCGGAAGCCGGTCACCGACTTCGCCTCCGCCGTGGCCAGTGACACGGAGCGGTTCGCCTCCTTCTTCTCGGCGCTCCTGGAGGAAGGGATCCTCATCCCGCCCTCCCAGTTCGAAACCTGGTTCGTCTCCCTGGCCCACACCGAGGCGGACATAGACCGCACCCTCGAGGCGTGCCGCCGCGCCCTGGAGCGGTCGGGCTGACGGGCCGTGGAGGTCTACGCCCTAGTGGGTCCGGCCGGTACCGGCAAGAGCCACCGCGCCTCCCTCGTGGCTCATCGGTTCGGGGCCGAGGCCATCGTGGACGACGGCCTCCTGGTGGCGCGCGGCGCCATCCTGGCCGGCGTCTCCGCCAAGCGCGAGCAGACGGCGGTGGCCGCCGTCCGGCGGGCCGTCTTCGCCGATCCCGAGCACGCGCGGGCGGTGAGGGAAGCCCTGCACGGGCTGGCCCCCGAGAGGGTGCTGGTGCTGGGGACGTCCCGCGAGATGGTGGACCGCATCTGCGACGCCCTGGACCTCCCCAGGCCCGAGCGGTACCTGGATATCGCGGAGGTGGCTCCGCCCGACGAGATCCGCCGGGCGCAGCGAACCCGGCGCCTGGAGGGACGCCACGTCATTCCGGCCCCCACCTTCGAGGTCAGGCGCAAGGGCTTCTCCGGGTACCTGGTGGACCCGCTGCGCTTCCTCTACTCGGGGAGGGGCAGACGGGAGGAGGTCCTCGTCGAGAAGTCCACGGTGCGTCCCACCTACAGCGCCCTGGGGCGCTTCTTCATCGCCGACTCGGTGGTGGCGGTTATCGCCGAGCGGGCCGCCCGCGAGGTGGACGGCGTGGTGGGCGCCACACGGGTCCAGGTCCAGCAGCGGGAGGAAGGGGTCGTCCTCACCCTGGACTTGGCGCTCCGCTACGGCCTCTGTCTCCCCCCCGTGCTGGAGCAGGCGCGGGCGCGCGTGCGGGAGGTGGTGGAGAACCTCACGGCGCTCAACGTCCTCGAGGTGACGGTGGTGGCCCGCCGCGTGGTGCCCGAGGCCGGCGAGGAGGCCGCCGCGCGGGAAGCCGAAGGCAATGCTTCGGGGGGAGCGTGACCGCTAGCCCAGGACCCCACCCGGTACACCGGCAGAGCGAGCGTTCCATGTTCCGAGAGGTCCCTGCCGTCCAGGGCCGGGTCGGAGCGGAGGGCTCTCCG
>CAYXQP010000104.1:0-5732 GCA_964467515.1 uncultured Eubacteriales bacterium
GCGGGACGGGCCGGAGGCGCCGGCGGGGGCCATGCCCGACGTGGCGCGGGAGTTGGCCGAGGCCCAGCAGGCGGCGGCCCTGGGCGGTGACCGCCTGGCCTTGGCGCGCCGCTGGCTGGAGGACTCGCGCAGGCTGCTGCAGAGGGTGGAGCACACGGGCCGGGATTTTCTGCTCCTTGCCAAGGTGATGGAGCCGGAGCGGCCGGTGCGCCTGGGCGAGGTGGCCAGGGAGGTGGCCGAGCAGTGCGGCCTCCTGGCGAGTGGGCGGGGGGTGGGCATCTCCGTGCACGTGGCGGACGAGGTGCCGTCCATCAAGGGCCGCGTCGGCCACCTGGAGCAGATGGTGCGCAACCTGGTGGTCAACGCCATCGAGGCCTGCGAGGACGGCGGCCGCGTCTGGGTGTCCGTGCGGGCCGGGGAGGGGTGCGTCGAGCTGGAGGTGAGCGACAACGGCTGTGGCGTGCCGCCCCACCTGCGGCAGCAGATCTTTGACCCTTTCTTCACCACCAAGGAGCTGGGCACGGGCCTGGGTCTGGTGGTGGTGCGGCAGGTGGTGGCCTTCCACGGGGGCAGGATCACCGTCCGGGACCGGGAGGGAGGGGGCGCCAGCTTCCTCGTGACCTTTCCTGTCGCGTCTGACCCGCAGACCTCGGTGGCCTAGCGGACGGCCGGCGCGTTGACGCTGGCGGGTGCCATTGTTAGAATCCGCGTTGTGCTGATGGCTCCTGGGCCGGGAGGACCCTCGTCTTGTTCGAGTCGCTGACGGAAAGGTTGCAGGCGGCCTTTCGCCGTCTGTCCGGGCGCGGCAGGCTCTCGGAGCGCGACCTGGACGCGGCCCTGGGCGAGGTGCGGGTGGCGCTCCTGGAGGCCGACGTCAACCTGCGGGTGGCGGAGGAGTTCCTGGCGCGGGTCCGGGAGCGCGCCCTGGGCCGGGAGGTGCTAGCCTCCCTGACGCCGGCCCAGCAGGTCGTCAAGATCGTGCGCGACGAGCTGACCTCTCTCCTGGGGGGCCAGCGGGCCGGGCTGGCCGTGGCGCCCGAGCCGCCCACCGTGGTCATGCTGGTGGGCCTGCAGGGCGCCGGCAAGACCACCACGGCCGCCAAACTGGCCCATTATCTGCGGCGCCAGGGGCGGCGACCCCTCCTGGCTTCCTGCGACGTGCACCGGCCCGCGGCGGCGGAGCAGTTGGCCGTCCTGGCCCGCCAAGTGGAGGTCCCCTTCAGCGGCTTTGCCGGCGGAGGGGCGGGTCGCCTCGGCGGAGAGACGGCCGACCCGGTGGCGGCTGCTCTCCGGGCGCGAGCGGAGGCCCTGCGGCTGGCCCGCGACTACGTGATCCTGGACACGGCGGGGCGGCTGCACGTGGACCGGGAGCTTCTGGAGGAGCTGCGCCGCCTGCGCGAGGCCGTGCGGCCCCGCGAGGTCCTGCTGGTGGTGGACGCCATGACGGGGCAGGACGCCGTGGCGGTGGCCGAGGGCTTTCAGAGCGGGGTGGGGCTGGACGGCGTGATCCTCACCAAGCTGGACGGCGACGCCCGCGGCGGCGCGGCCCTCTCGGTGCGGGCGGTGACCGGCTGCCCCATCAAGTTCGCCGGGGTGGGGGAAAAGCCCGACGCCCTGGAGCCTTTTCACCCGGACCGTATGGCCTCGCGGATCCTGGGCATGGGCGACCTCCTCACCCTCATCGAGAAGGCGACGGCCGCCTACGAGGAGAAGCAGGCCGCCGACCTGGCCCGCAAGGCGGTCGCCAGGAAGCTGGACCTGGAGGACTTTCTCCAGCAGTTGCGGCAGCTCCGGCGCATGGGCCCCCTGCAGGAGCTGGCCCGCCTCGTCCCCGGCCTGGCCTCCCTGGGGGGATCGCTCCAGGTGGACGAGAGACGGGTGGTCCGGTCGGAGGCCATCATCTGCTCCATGACCCGGGAGGAGAGGCGGCGGCCCGAGATCATCGACGGCTCCCGCCGCCGGCGCATCGCCCGGGGCAGCGGGACCGACGTGCAGGAGGTGAATCAGCTCCTGCGCCAGTTCCAGCAGGTCCGCGACCTGATGGGGCGCCTGGGTGGCCAGGGACGGCGGGGGCGGGGCGGCTTCCCCGGCTTCCCCGGCTTCCCCGGCCTGCCCGGGCTGCCGGGGGTGGCGGGCCCGCCCGGCCTTCCGGGGCGTGGGGGCGGCTTCCCCGGCCGGCGGGCGGACGGCGGGAGACGGAGGGGGTGAGGAGATGGCGGTGAGGATTCGCCTGCGGCGCATGGGAGCCAAGGGCCGGCCCTTCTACCGGGTGGTGGTGGCAGACGCGCGCTCGCCGCGGGACGGTCGCTTCATCGAGGAACTGGGTTACTACGACCCCCTCACCGAGCCCGCCACCGTCAAGGTGGAGGCGGAGCGGGTGCGGGAGTGGCTGCGGCGGGGCGCCCAGCCCACCGACTCGGTGCGGCGCCTGCTCAGGCAGGCGGGGGTCGAGACGGGCGGCGAGGAGGCTCTGGAGGCGCGGTGAGAGGAGGCGGGCCACGGTGCGCGAACTGGTCGAATACCTGGTGAAGAACCTGGTGGACAGGCCCGACGAGGTGGAGGTGCGCGAGCTGGGGGGCGAGCAGGCGGTCCTGGTGGAGATCAAGGTGGCGGAGGCCGACGTGGGCAAGGTGATCGGGCGCGAGGGCCGCATCATCGAGGCCATCCGCTCCCTGGCGCGGGCCGCGGCCGGCCGCCAGGGCAAGCGCGTCGTCGTCGAGGTGGTGCGCTAGGGACGCGCCGGACCTGGTCCGCGTGGGCAGGGTGGCGGGTCCCCACGGCCTGCGCGGCGAACTGCGCGTCGTGCCCCTGTCGGACTTTCCCGAGCGGTTTCGCCGGCGTGGCTCCCTCTGGATCGAGGGCGAGGGGGCGGCGCGGCGGGTGGAGTGGGTCCGGTTTCACGGAGGTCTCGTCCTGGTCAAGCTGGAGGGTGTCGCCGACCGCGCGGCCGCGGAGGAGTTGCGCGGGCGTTACCTGGCCGTGCCGGCGGCCGAGCTGCCGCCGCTGCCGCCGGGCACCTATTACCACCATCAGTTGCTGGGCCTCCCCGCCGTGACCGAGGACGGGCGGGAGCTGGGCCGGGTGGCCGACATCCTGCGGACCGGGGCCAACGACGTGTACGTGGTGCGACCCGCGGCCGGAGGCAGGCCGCACCTCATCCCCGCCCTCGCCTCGGTGGTGACGGTGGACCTGGAGCGGGGGATCCTCCGGGTGAGGCCCCTGCCGGGTCTCCTGGACGGGGACTGACCCGACGGCGAGGGGGGTGAGGGCACGGTGCGGATCGACCTCCTGACTTGCCTGCCGGGCATCTTCGCCGGTCCTCTGGACGAGGGCATGGTGCGCAAGGCGCGGGAGCGCGGCCTGGTCCGGGTGAACGTGGTGAACCTGCGGGACTTCGCCGCGGACAGGCACCGCACCACCGACGACTATACCTTCGGCGGCGGGCCCGGCATGGTCATGAAGGTGGAGCCCATCGTGGCCGCCGTTGAGAGCTGCCTCGCCGCCGGGGAAGCCGCGCGGGGCGGACGCCCGGCCCGCGTCCTCCTCACCACGCCGGCCGGGCGCCTCTTCGACCAGGAACTGGCCGAGGAGCTGGCGGGGGAGCCGCACCTCGTGATCATCTGCGGCCGCTACGAGGGCGTGGACGAGAGGGTGGCCCGGCTCGTGGTCACCGACGAGGTCTCCATCGGCGACTACGTCCTGACGGGGGGGGAGCTGCCGGCCCTGGTCATCGTGGACGCCGTGGTGCGGCTCCTGCCGGGGGTGCTGAACCAGCCGGGGGCGGCGCGGGAGGAGTCCTTCGCCATGGGGCTCCTGGAGGGACCCCACTACACCAGGCCGCGGGAGTTCCGGGGGCTCGCGGTGCCGGAGGTGCTCCTCTCGGGACACCACGCCGAGATCGCCCGCTGGCGGCGCAAGGAGGCCCTCCGCCGGACCTGGCGCCGCCGTCCGGAGCTGCTGCGGGCCGCCGTCCTGAGCCCGGCTGACCGGCTTCTCCTCGAGGAGATCTGGCGGGAGGAGGAGGGCGCTCCTCCCGGCGGACCGTGACCGCGGCCGGCGGGGCGCCGCGGCCGACGGCTCCCGCGTGCCATGGCCGGCGCGGCGGCGTGCTATAATCTTTGCCGTTGCGTGCCGGACCGCACCGGTTCGGAGGGAGGCGGATTCCTTGGACCTCATACGGCTGATCGAGCGCGAGCAGATGCGCGCCGACATCCCGGACTTCGGTCCCGGCGACACGGTGCGCGTGCACCTGCGCGTCCGGGAGGGCAACCGGGAGAGGGTGCAGGTCTTCGAGGGCGTGGTCATCGCCCGGGACGGCGGCGGGTCGACCGAGACCTTCACCGTGCGGAGGATCGCCTCGGGGGTGGGCGTCGAGCGCATCTTTCCGGTGCACTCGCCGCGCATCGAAAAGCTCGAGGTGACCCGCCGGGGTGACGTGCGCCGGGCCAAGCTGTACTACCTGCGCCAGCTCCGCGGCAAGGCGGCGCGCATCAAGGAGAGCCGGCGCGAGGCCAACCGCCGGGGATGACCGATGGGTGAGCGGCGCCGCTCGGCGATCAGGGAAACCGTCGAGACCGTCGCCGTTGCGCTCGTCCTCACCCTCCTCATCCGTCACTTCGTGGTGGAGTCCTTCGTGGTGCGGGGCAGCTCCATGGAGCCCACCCTCCACGACGGCGAGCGGCTCCTGGTTAGCAAGTTCAGCTACCGGTTCCGGCTGCCGCGGCCCGGCGAGATAATCATCTTCCGTTCCCCGGTCCGGGAGCGCGACGACCTCATCAAGCGCGTCATCGCCGTCCCCGGCGACCACGTGGCGCTGGTGGACGGGCAGGTCATCAGAAACGGCCAGCCGCTGGAGGAACCCTATATCTCCAGCCCTGCCGGCGGCAACCTGCCCGACCGGGTGGTGCCGGAGGGGCACATCTTCGTCCTGGGGGACAATAGGCCCAACAGCGAGGACAGCCGCTACTTCGGCTTCGTCCCCCTGGATCGGCTCAAGGGCAAGGCCTTTCTGGTCTGGTGGCCGGTGGCCTACGCCGGCCTCCTTCCCTGAGGGGGTGCCGCCGTGCCACCCGCCTCCGTGCCGGACTCCGCGGGCGCCGGTGAGGACCGCGCGCCCGGCGCCTTGCTGGTGTACGTGACGACCCCCGACGAGGCCAGCGCCGTGGGGCTGGCCCGCCTCCTTCTCGAGGAAAGGCTCTGCGCCTGCGCCAACGTGATCCCCGGCCTGCGCTCCCTCTACCGGTGGGAGGGCGCCATCGCCGACGAGGCCGAGGTCCTCCTCATCCTCAAGACGCTGCCCGAGCTGGCCGAAGATGTGGCTCGCCGGGTGAGGGAGTCCCACCCCTACACCGTTCCGGCCATCCTCTTCCTGCCGGTGGTGGGCGGCCACCAAGGTTACCTGCGGTGGCTGGCGGGCGAGTGCGGGTCGGGCTCGGAGCCCGGCCTGGGCTGAGGAGAGGGGCGGGGCGGGGGGATGGCGGGGTCGGCCAGGGCCGGTTCCTTCTTTCCCGGCCACATGGCCAGGGGCTGGCGTGACCTCCGCCGCTACCTGCCGGCGGTGCACGTGGTGGTGGAGGTGGCCGACGCCCGCGCCCCCGCGGCCACGCGCAATCCTCGCCTGGACCGGTTGCTGGCGGGGCGGGCCCGCGTGCTGGCCCTGACGCACCGGGACCTGGCCGCCGAGGACGTCACCAGGGCGTGGGTCGCCTGGCTCCGGGCGGGCGGGACGACCG
>CAYXQP010000105.1:0-5688 GCA_964467515.1 uncultured Eubacteriales bacterium
GCGCCGGCGCGCGGTGCCGCCCGCCCCGGGGCTTCCCCGCGCGGCCGGCTCACGCGCGACCACCCACCAGGCACCGGCGGATGCGGACGGCAGGGCTCCAGTGGCTCACGGGCAGCGGGGACTGGCCGCCCTTGCCGCAGCCGCCGCCGTCGTCGCGCCGGCCCATCTCCCGGCCCACCGCCTCTATCTCGTGCAGCGTGGCGAAGACGTTGCCGGAGAGGGTCGGATTGCGCACGAGGCCGGTGAGGCGGCCGTCCTCGATGAGGTGGGCTACCATGGGCGTGAAGGTGAACATCTCCCCCATGGTCTGGCCCCCGTAGAAACCGCGCGCGTAGAGCCCGCGGCCGATCCCGGCCAGGAGGTCGTCGAAGCCGGCGTCGCCGGGGGCGATGCAGGTGTTGCGCATGCGCACGATGGGCGGGAAGCGGTAGCTGATGGCCCGCGCGCTGCCCGTGGGCCGCTCGCCCATGTGGCCCGCCGTCTCCCGCGAGTGGAGCCTTCCCACCAGGCGTCCCTCCCGGATTAGATCCGTCCTCTCCGCCGGCACGCCCTCCTCGTCGTAGCGGACGTGGCCGCGGGAGCCCGGCTCGAGGCCGGTGTCGTAGACGTGGAGGAAGGGCGGTCCGAAGACGCGGCCCAGTTGCATGACCTGCCGGAGGCTCTCGTTGCGGTGGAGGCCGTCGGCTTCGCTCAGGTGGCCGAAGGCCTCGTGGATGAAGACGCCGGCCAGCACCGGGTCCATCACCACCGGCATCTCGCCGCCCGGGGCGGGCGGGGCGTCCAGGAGGGCCGCGGCCGTGGCGCACGCCTCCCGGATCTCGTCCTCCAGGCCCACGGCGGCGTTGTAGTCGTTGGAGCTGCCGAAGGGGACGCTGACCTGTTGGCTCTCGCCTCCCTTGCGGGCCACCGCCGCCACGGCCCCGCCCAGGTCTATCCGCTCCTGCTCCAGGTAGGTGCCCTCGGAGGTGGCCAGGTGGAGGCGCGTCCAGCGGTCGAAGTAGCGGACCGAGGAGGTGGCTATACCGTCCCCGTGCCCCAGGACCAGCTCGTTGTAACCCTCCAGCAGGGTCTTTTTCTCGGCCAGGGGCACGGAGCGGGGGTCGCGCACGGCGACGGCGGCGACCCGGTCGCGCACGGGGGTCACGGGCGCCAGGCGGACGGGCCCCTCGGCGCGGGCGGCCGCCGCCGTGGCCAGGCGCACCGCCTCGTCCACCAGCTCCGGCAGCCGGTCCAGGTCGTTGCCGGAGGCGAAGCCCCAGCCGCCCCCCACCAGGGCGCGCACGCAGGCGCCCCGGTCCCGCGTGACGGACAAGGTGTCCAGTTCCGGCCCCCGGAACTCGATGCGGGTGCCTCGCGTCTCCTCCACGCGGATCTCCAGGTAGTCGCAGGGCTTGCCCCGGACCAGGGCGGTGAGCAGGCTCTCCATAGCCGCTATTATAACCGTCCCCGGACGGGGCGGACCGACGGGGGAGCGGCCCTGGCCCCCTATCGGTCGGAGGGGTGTCGGCCATCTCCCTCGCCGGTGGCGCGGGCCGCGGCGGCCGCGGCGGCCAGCTGATCGGCGACCGCCTGGAGACGCAGGCTCGCGGCGACCAGCGACTCGCGGGCCGCCGCCAACTGGTCGGCCAGGACGAGGAGCCGCGCGCTCTGGGAGGACAGCCGGGCGAGGAGCTCTCTCATCCTGGCGGTGCCGGCCCGGAGATCCCGCCAGGCGGCTCCGGGGTCCACGTCGGGTGCGGGGTGCACGGGGCGGTGACCTCCCTCAACGATCGGCGCGGTCTCGACGATAAATAGATTTTACCACATGCGCCCCCTTCGAGATGGCTCCGCGATGCTCCTCCCGTCCTGGTCTGACCTCCGGCCGGCGGGCGGGTCCGTTGCCGCCGGCGCGGCGAGGAGGGAGGACATGGTCCGGCCGGCGGGCTCCACGGCGGGCAGGTCAACCCACGCAAAGGGCCATGCCACGGGCGCCGGGCCGCGGCGGCGGGGACTGAAGGGGGCCACGATGGTCTTCTGGCGGCCGTTCTGCAGGTAGTCCAGGTAGACGGGGCGGCGCCGGCGCGCCGGGCTCCGCTCGAGGCTGAAAAGGTCGGGCCGGCGCCGTTGGGCGGCCCGGGCCAGGTCGCGGGCGATGGCCGCGGCCCTGTCGTGCTCCACGGGCCGCTCCAGGGGCACGTGGACGTGGAAGCCGCGGCCGCCCGACGTCTTGGGCCAGCTGCGCAGCCCCAGGCTGTCCAGCAGGGTCCGCACCTCCGCCGCGGCCTCCCGCACGGCCGCCGCGTCCGGGGGTGAAGCCGGCCCGCCGGGCTCCGCTGCGTTCGCGGCCACCCCCCCGTCCGGCGGCTCCTCCGGCCCGAGAAGGACCGGGTCCAGGTCCAGGACGAGCTGGTCGGCCAAGTGGAGGTCGGGCAGGCGCGCCGACCAGGTGTGGATCTCCAGGCAGGCCAGATTGCCGAGCCAGACGAGGGTGGCCAGGTCCTCGCAGGTCATGAGGACGCGCCCCCCGGGTACGGGCACCGCCGGGACCCAGGGCGGCGCCCACTCCGGGCGCTCGCGCCAGAAGAAGCAGTTGCCCTCGGCCCCGTCGGGGCACCGCACCAGGAGGAGGGGACGGCCGCGCAGGTAGGGGAGGAGGCGCGCCGACACCGCCTCGAGATAGCGCAGGTAGTCGGCCTTGGTGAGGCCGGCCTGGGGCCAGAGGACCTTGTCCAGGTTGGAGAGGAGGGGGCGGCTCACGGGAGGAGGCAGTTCCCCGGCGCCGACCGCCCGAGGCCCAGGTACACGGGGGCCCTCAGACGGAGGGACTCCGTCCATTCCAGGAACTCCACCGCCACCGTGAGGAGCGGTTCCGTCCACCGCACCTCCACCTCCGGGTCGCGGGGGAGGTCCAGGCCGCCGCCCGCGAAGGGCGGCGAGGGCCGCACGAGGAGGGACAGGAGGCTGCGGAGCCTTGCCGACTCGTCCTCGGAGAAACCGGACCCGACGCGGCCCACGTAGACGAGGGGGCCGGCGTCGGACCCGGCCGCCGTTCCCCCCGCCGGGGGGGGCGGGGATCCCTGCGCCGCCGTCGCCCGCCTCCCCCGGGAGGGGAGGCCGGTGAAGTCCCAGAAGGAGGGAGGAGAGGCGGCCGCGCCGCGTGGCGAAGCCGCCCACTACCGCCTCCAGGCGCCGGCGCACCTTTATCTTGAGCCAGTCCCGGCTGCGGCGGCCGGCCGCGTACCGGCTCGCCCGGCGCTTGAGGACGACCCCTTCCAGCTGCCGGGCGCGGGCCTGGCGGAGGACGGGGAGGCCCGGGCTCCAGGCCGGGCTCAACCGCACCGGTCCGCCCGGCGTCTCCCCGCCCAGGGCTTCCTCCAGGCGGCGGCGCCGGGCGTCCCAGGCGAGAGCCAGGAGATCGCCGCCATCCAAAGCCAGGAGGTCGAAGACCAGGTACGCGGCCGGGAGGATGGCGGCCAGGGACGGCGCCCGCGGTCCGGCCTTCTCGCGCCGCAGGATGGCCGGAAAGCTGGGCCGGCCTCCCACGAAGACCACCACCTCCCCGTCCAGGACGGCCCGGCGCCGGGCCAGGCCGTGGCCCGCCAGGGTCTCCCGCACCTCGGGATAGACGGCCGTGCGCTCGCGCAGACGGCGGGAGAAGAGGCGCGCCTCGCCCACCCCGCAGGCCGCCAGCAGGCGCACCCCGTCCCACTTCACCTCGCCCGCCCAGTCCGGGTCCAGGAGAGGGTGTCCCGGTGGCGGATCGTCCCCGGGGTCCGGGACCAGGACCGGCTCCATGGGCGGCGGGACCGGGTCGTTGCCCACGGCGGTCCCTCCTCAGGGGGCGGTCTCCACGGCGACGCCGGGTCGTTCCCCTGCGGGGGTGGCTCCGTCGCCGGCGGCGCGGGGGCGGCCGTGGCCGCCCTCCCCGGCCCGGACGGCCCGCAGGCTCTCCTCCAGGGCGGCCAGGAGGGCGTCGGCCGGGGTGGGCTCCGGAGGCGGCACGGCCGCCACGCGGCGTACCCGCACCTTGGCCTCGACGAGCTCAAGCAGGGCTTCGCGGTAACGGTCCCGGTGCTCCGCCGGGCGGAAATCGTCCGCCAGGGCTTCCACCAGGCTCTTGGCCACCCGCGCCTCGCGCTCGTCCACCTCTACGTGCCGCAGGGCGGCCGCCAGCGCCAGGTGGTTCCGCACCTCGTCGGGCCAGAGCATGGTGGTGAGGAGGAGGACGGCCTGCGAACCGTCCGGCCCGCCGTCGCCGACGGTCGCGGTCCCGCCGGGGGCCGCACGGGGCCCCGCCCTCTCCCCGCCCGTCACGCCGGCGAAGGACCGGAGGACGGCCAGGGACTCGCGCCGGCGCAGAGCCACCCTGGCCAGGGCCACACGGCCCGTCTCCTCCATGACCTGCCGGAGGAGGGAGTAGGCCCTGGCGCCGCCGTCGGCCGGCTCCACGTAATAGCTGCGGTGGTGGAGGATGGGGTCCACGGTGGCGGAACGCACGAAGGCCACGATCTGCACGGCCTTGTCCGTGGCCAGGGGGAGGGCGGCCAGGTCCTCCTCCTCCACGAGGGCGTAGGTGTCGGGCGCGTACTCGTAGCCCCGCACCACCTCCTCGGGGCCCGGGTCGGTGCGGCAGGCGGGGCAGTGGCGCCGCTGGCGGAGGGGTGTCCCGCAGGGCCGGTGGAGGAGGCGAAGGTGCACGTCCTTCTCCTCGGTGGCGGCGTAGAGCCGGACCGGGATGTTGACGAGGCCGAAGCTGACGGCTCCCTTCCAAAGGCTCCGCATCCTCGACAAGGTTGCCCGCCGACGCCGCTTCCGATTCCTCCGGAAACCGCGCCGGCGTTTGCGGTCCCGCGGCCCTTGCCCCATGATCGAGAGTATGGCGGAGCGCGGCGCCGGCGGGCGGAGGAGGGTCATCAGGGAGAGGTCGGCCGGGGCCGTCGTCTTCCGCCGCGGGCCGGAGGGGGTGCGGATCCTCCTGATCCGGGACCGGTTCGGCCGGTGGAGCCTCCCCAAGGGCCACATCGAGGAGGGGGAGACGCCCCGGGAGGCGGCCGTGCGCGAGGTGGAGGAGGAAACGGGCGTTCGCGGGCGGGTGACGGGCGAGCTCCCCCCCACGAGGTATTTCTTCCGCCGGGGCGCCGACCTGGTCGAGAAGGAGGTGGCGTACTTCCTGGCGGAGGCGGTGGCGGGCGAGCCCGTGCCGCAACCGGGGGAGATCGAGGAGGTGCGCTGGGTGGCACCGGCGGAGCTGGCACGCCTTCAGCAGTACGAGGACAACGTCCCCGTGCTGCGGGCGGCCCTGGAGCGCCTGGGCCTGACGGGGCGGGCCGACGGGGCGGAGCGGTGAGGGAACCCGCGGGCCGCGGGGTCCCGCCGCTGCCGGCGAGCCGGCGGCGGGGAGGGGAGGCGCGAGGCGGGGTGCGGGTGACGGCGGTCCCTGTCATGGAAGGGGTCCAAGGCATCCTGGACGGCGCCGTGTGCGTCGTCTTCGACGTCCTGCGCGCCACCTCCACGGTGGCGGGAGCCCTGGCCGGGGGGGCGGCCGCCGTCTGGCCGTGCCTCGACGAGGGAGAGGCGCGCGTGCTGGCGGCGCGGCTGGAGGTCGAGGGCCGGCCGGCGCTGCTGGCCGGGGAGCGCGACTCGCTGCCCGTGCCAGGCTTCGACCGGGGCAACTCGCCCGCGGCCCTGGCGGATGGCTCCGCCGCGGGC
>CAYXQP010000106.1:0-5656 GCA_964467515.1 uncultured Eubacteriales bacterium
TCACTGCCACCCACCTCCGCGCCGGCGCGTCCACCTCCCCCCGCCGGCGCCCGGCCCGCGGCCACCGCACCCCCCGGCTCGGCAACGCGCGCCGCCTCCCTCTCCGCCTCGGCTGCCCCCGCGGCGGGGGAAGGCCAGCTCCCAGGCTCCCGGCCCCGCCAAAACCAGAGCCCTATCCCGGCGACGAAGAGCACCGCCACCGCAAGCCCACGTGCCATGGCGGGAGACAAGGCGGCCAACCACCACATGATGCCATTATAACCAATAGTAGGGGTGGAACGCCACCGATCTCCCTCAGCGCGAGCGCCGTGCCACGCCGACCGCCCCCCGGCGCCGGCGTCGCAGGTGACCCACGATCCGCTCCCCGTGCAGGCGGCCGTTCTCTATGAAGATCCTGTTGGCATCGAAGCCGGCCGCGTACACACCCGCCAGGAAGAGGCCGGGCACCGTCGTCTCCATGGTCTCGGGGTCGTGGACGGGCACCCCCGTGACCGGGTCCACCCCTCCGCTCGTCTCCAGGAGCAGACGGTGGTCGGGACGGTAGCCCGTGAGGAGGAAGACGAAGTCCGCCGGCACCTCCACGGGTTCCCCGTCGCGCTCCGCCAGGACGCGGCCTGGCTCGATGGCGGTGAGCCGCGTCCGGAAGAGGGAGCGGACGTGCCCCTTGGCCATGTGGCCCTCGGCCACCGGGCGCACCCACGGCTTCACCTTGGCCCCGAGCCCGTCGCCCCGGTGGACCAGCGTCACCCGGGCCCCGCAGCGATAGAGCTCCAGGGCCGCCTCCACGGCCGAGTTGTTGCCGCCCACCACCACCACGTCCAGCCCGTAGCAGGGATGCCCCTCGAGGAAGTAGTGGGACACGTGGGGCAGGTCCTCTCCCGGCACGCCCAGCAAGTTGGGATTGTCGAAGTAGCCGGTGGCCAGCACCACGGCCCGCGCCTTCCACCGGCGGGCAGGCGCCTCTCCCAGCCGCCCCAAGGTGGGCCGGGTCACCACGGTGAAGCCGCCGGCATCGCGCCGGACCGAGACCACCTCCTCGTAGGGGTGGACGCGGAGCCCCAGGGCCGCCGCCACGCCCCGGTAATACTGGAGCGCCTCGTGCCGCGTCGGCTTCTCCCCGGCGCAGAGGAAGGGCACGCCGCCAATGGAGAGGAGATCGGGCGTGCTGAAGAACACCAGGTTCCGCGGGAACCGGTGAATGGTGTGCACGAGGCAGCCCTTGTCCAGCACGGCGTAGCGCAGACCCGCCCGCTCGGCCGCCGCGGCGCAGGCGAGGCCGCACGGCCCCGCGCCCACGATGAGGAGGTCCAGCCCGCCCATGGTCCGTCCCCCCCATTATAGGCGCCCGGCGGCACCCCAGGCCTGCGGCCGCCACGCCGCGCCACACCACGCCAGGCCACACCCAGGCTCGCCGGAGAAATAAGCACCGCCCGCCGCGGCCAGAGAGCCGGTCTGACCCCCTCCGCGGCTCTTGAGGCAAATTCTCCACCATGCCCTTGGGCCAGGGATGTGGAATTTTTACGCGAAGTCTGGGGGACCAGGCCTCAAGGATGTGGTAGGGGGCCTATTCGGGCTGGAGGGAGGCCGGGTCTGGGCCGAGGAGGCGCTGCCGGGACCAGTTCAGGGAAAAATTCCACCTTGGGTCGATCGGCACAGGGTGTAAAAATTACCCGAAACGGCCCCACAGGACCAAGGCGCCAGCGCCCTACCGATGCACCCGACTGGGTTCACCTTGGGTGACAGGAACGACCGTGATCAGTGACAGGACCGACCGTGGCCCCCGTTCGGGACGAGCCGATAAAACAGACGAGCAAGAAAACAACTGAGAAATCCGGAGATCGAAGCCGAAAATTAAGGCGAACGCTCGGCAGAGGGGGTGGGGAAGACCGTGTCCCTCGTGGGTCAAGCGGCCCCGCCTTTTCGCATGAGGAGCACCAAGAACCTGGACTTCCTCGACGAGGACGTGTCCCTGGCTGACTACCGCGGCCGCTGGTTGGTCCTCCTCTTCTATCCCCTCGACTTCACCTTCGTCTGCCCCACCGAGATCATGGCCTTCAGCCGGAGGGTGGCGGACTTCCGCGCCCTGGACGCCGAGTTGCTGGCCGTCAGCACCGACAGCGTGTACAGCCATCAAGCCTGGATCGAGTTCGTCCTGGGGCCGGTGGGCTTCCCCGTCGCCAGCGACATAACCCGCCAGGTGAGCCGGGCCTACGGCGTCCTCGACGAGGAAGCCGGCGTCGCCCGGCGCGGCCTCTTCATCGTGGACCCCGAGGGCGTCGTGCGCCACCAGGTCGTCCACGCCGAGGAGGTCGGACGAAGCGTGGACGAGGTCCTGCGGGTGTTGGCCGCCCTGCGCACCGGCGAGCTGTGCCCGGCCGACTGGCGGCCGGGGTCGCCCACCCTCATCCGACGGAAGCCCAGGGTGACGATGCCCCCGACCCGTGCCGGCACGGCCCTGCGGGTGACGGTACCGTGACGGGAACCCTCTCCCCTTTCGAGCAAATGGGGGCGGAGCTGGAGGGCCACGGGCGAGAGCTCCAGGCGGTGGCACAGCACCTGGTCGCGGCCGCCGACGCCATCGCCCGCGACATGCATGGCCTGGCCCGCGCAGCGGGAGAGGGCTGGGAAGGGAGTCCGGCCGAGCTGGCCTCCCTGGCCCGCCACGCCGCGGCCGATGCCGAGGAGATCACCGGCCTGGCCGACTGGTTGGGAACATGCGCCGCGAGGCTGGCGGCCATGGCGGACACCCTTCTCTCCCTGGCCGCGCCGGCACCGGCCGTGGCTCCCGGGCCGGTCCCCGCCGGGTCCGCCGCCGGCTGCCCGGCCCTTCCGCAGGAGGTGGCCCCGTGCGGCAACCGCGGCTGATCCTCTACACCCGGACCGGCTGCCTCTTCTGCCAGCGGTACCGGACCATCCTGGCGGAGCACGAGGTGCCCTTCGAGGAGCGCAACACGGCGGAGAACCCCCGCTACCTGGACGAGCTGGCGGACATGGGGGTCTATCTGGTCCCCACGGCCGTCGTGGACGGTCGCGTCATCCCCGGCTTCCGCCCCAACACGGTCCTCTCCCTCATGGGGGTGCCCGTGGCCGCCGTCATGTAGCGGCGCCGCCGCGTCAGCCGGCAGCCCCCGCCTCGGCGGCCGCCACCCGCCGGCGCACGTCGGCCCAACGCTCCGGATCCACCGAGATGGAGTCGATCCCCTCCCCCACGAGGAAGTCCACGAACGCCGGATGGTCCGCCGGCGCCTGCCCGCAGATGCCCACCTTGACGCCCGCCGCATGGGCGCGCCGGATCACGTCGGCCACGAGCCGAGTGACGGCGGCGTGGCGCTCGTCGAAGAGGTAGGCGAGGGCGGGCGAGTCCCGGTCCACCCCCAGGGCGAGCTGGGTCAGGTCGTTGGACCCGATGGAGAAGCCGTCGAAGCGCGCCGCGAACTCCTCGGCCAGGACCACGTTGGCCGGGATCTCGCACATAACGTAGACCTCCAGGCCGTCCTCGCCGCGGACGAGGCCGTTCTCCGCCATGACGGCCAGGACGCGGTCGGCTTCCTCGGGCGTGCGGCAGAAGGGGACCATGACCACCACGTTGGCGAGCCCCATCTCGGCGCGCACGCGGCGGATGGCCCGGCACTCCAGGGCGAAGGCGGGACGGTAGTCGGGGTGGTAGTAGCGCGAGGCGCCGCGGAGGCCCAGCATGGGGTTCTCCTCCACGGGCTCGAACTGGCGGCCGCCGACCAGGTGGGCGTACTCGTTGGACTTGAAGTCGCTGAAACGCACGATTACCGGCCGCGGGTGCCACGGCGCGGCGATGCGGGCGATGCCCTGGGCCAGCTTCTCCACGAAGTACTCACCCGGGTCGTCGTAGCCCCGGACCAAATCCGCGATCTGCCGCCGCGCCTCCTCGTCCCACAGGTCGTCGTGGCGGAGGAGCGCCAGGGGGTGCGCCCGGATGTGGTTGGCGATGATGAACTCCACCCGCGCCAGGCCTACGCCGTCGCACGGCAGCCACCACCAGCGGAAGGCCGCCCCCGGGTCGCCCAGGTTGACCATGACCCGGGTCCGCGTGGCGGGCAGCTCGCCGGGGTCCAGCTCCCGCACCTCGTAGGGGAGGAAGCCCTCGTACACCCGGCCCACCTCCCCATCGGCGCAGGACACCGTCACCTCCCGTCCATCGCCGAGCACCCGCGTGGCCGAGCCGGTACCCACCACCGCCGGAATCCCCAGCTCCCGGCTCACGATGGCGGCGTGGCACGTCCGCCCGCCCCGGTCCGTCACCACGGCGGCCGCCCGCCGCATGACCGGCACCCAGTCCGGGTCGGTGACGGCCGCCACCAGCACCGCCCCGTCCGGAAACCGCTCGGCCTCCCGCGGGCTTCCCAGGGCGCACACCCTGCCGGCCGCTATCCCCTGGCCCACGGCCAGCCCCGTCACCAGTACCCGGCCCCGCCGCCCCAGCTCGTAGGTGCGCAGCCGCCCCGCCCGCCGGCGCGCGTGCACCGTCTCCGGGCGGGCCTGCACCACGTACAGCTCGCCCGTCACGCCGTCCCGCGCCCACTCCACGTCCACGGGCACCCCGTAGTGCTCCTCGATGGCCACCCCCCACCGGGCCAGCTGCAGCACCTCCTCGTCGCCCAGGACGAAGGTCTCCCGCTCCGCCCGCGTGGCCGGCAGCGTCACGGTGCCCTGCCCCTCGGGGGCGTACACCACCTTGACGGGCCGGTCGCCCCTGGTCCGGCTCAGGATGGGAAGCCATGCCGCGCGGCCGCCGTGCCCCTCCCTGCCCGCACTCCGCCCCTCCGTGCCCGCGCTCCGCTCCTCCCCGCCCGCGCTCCGCCCCTCCGCCCCGCCGTCGCCCGGTCCCAGGAGGGGCTTGTAGACCACGTACTCGTCCGGCGTCACGGCCCCCCCGACCAGGCTCTCGCCCAGCCCCCAGGTGGCGGTGACCACCACCACGCCGGGGAAACCGCTCTCCGTGTCCAGGGTGAAGAGGACCCCGGCGGCGCCCAGGTCGGCCCGCACCATCCTCTGCACGCCCACGGACAGGGCCACCTGGAGGTGGTCGAAGCCGTGCCGCTCTCGGTAGGCGATGGCGCGGTCCGTGAAGAGGGAGGCGTAGCAGCGGCGGCAGGCGGCGAGGACGGCTTCCCGGCCGCGCACGTTGAGGAAACTCTCCTGCTGCCCCGCGAAGCTCGCCTCGGGCAGGTCCTCGGCCGTGGCGCTGGAGCGCACGGCCACCTCCGGCTCCCGCACCCCCAGCCGCCGGCCCAGCTCCTCGTAGGCGGCGCCCACTGCCTCCGCCAGCGCCCCCGGCAGCTCCCCCGCCAGGAAGGCCGCGCGGATGGCCTCCCCCGCCTCGGCCAGGGAAGCCCGCCCCTCCCGCTGGCGGGCCAGCCACTCCCGGACCACGTCGGCGAGCCCGTTGGCCGCCACGAAGTCCCGGTACCCCCGCGCCGTCACGGCGAACCCCTCGGGCACCCGCACGCCGCGCCGGGCCAGGGCCCGCAGCATCTCGCCCAGGGAGGCGTTCTTGCCCCCCACCAGCGGCACGTCGGCCGCGCCCAGCTCCTCGAACCGGCGCACGTACGCCTCCGCGCCCCCCGGCGACGCCCCGCGCGCCGCTCCCGCCCGTCCCGCCGCACCGCCCGCCCCGCCCCGC
>CAYXQP010000107.1:0-5558 GCA_964467515.1 uncultured Eubacteriales bacterium
TGACGGGGTGGGCGACCTGGTCCGCGCCGTGTTCGCGGCCGTCGCCGCCGGTCCGGCGGGCGGGGCGACGGGGGGCCATGCCCCGCTCGCCGGCGGCGGGGCCGGACCGCCCGCCCTCTCCCGCGGACCGGTGCGGGTGATGCTGGTCGGTGTTCCCAACGTGGGCAAGTCATCACTCCTCAATAGGTTGGTGGGGGCGGCCCGCGCCCGGGTCGGCCGCGCGCCCGGGGTGACGCGCGGTCCCCAATGGGTGACGGCCGGCGCCTTTCAGTACCTGGACCTGCCCGGTGTCCTGCCGCCGCGCCCCGGCCGCGGTCCCCTGCTGCTCCAGGCCATCCTGGGCAACGTGCCGGAGGAAGCCGTGCCCGCCGAAACGGCGGCCACGCACCTGGTGGAGTTGCTGCGCGCGGCCAGGCCCCGCGGGCTGGAGGTCTTTTACGGCCTGGAGGGTGGCTCCCCGGGGGCCTGGGTGGCCGGGGGGACCTCACGGGCTGCGACGGAGGAGCGGGACGGAGAGGAGGTCCTGGCCGCCGTGGCCCTGGCGCGGGGGCACCTCCTGCCGGGGGGGCGCCCCGACCTCCGCCGCGCCGCCGTCACCATCCTCCGTGACTTCCGCGCCGGCCGCCTGGGCCGGATCAGCCTGGAGCGGCCGCCGGGCCCGGGGGGGAGCAGGGTCGCCTCTCACGCGCCCGGCGGGGGTTGCCAGCAGCCTGTTCGTTGACCTATACGTCCGGGGCCGCAAGATGAGCGAGTGCAAGAAACTCTACATCGCCCGCCATGGCCTCACCGCCCGGCAGTTCAACGCCATCGCTTACGACCTCAAGGGCAAGGTGAGGGCGGTGGAGGCAGCACGCAAACACCGGATCGAGGTGTTGCGGGGTCAGATCACCACCACCGAGAAGGCTATCCGCCGCCTGCAGAAAAAGGACAAGGCCCTGGCCTCGGGCAAGGGCAAGGTAGCGAAGCTAAAGCCACATGAGCGGGCGGTGCGCCGGCAGCATGTTCGGTTCCGCCTGCACCAGAAAAAGCGCCGGCTTTTAATGCTCAAGACCCGGCTGGGGGCGGAGCAAACGCACCAGGGCCCGCTTGCCATCTGCTTTGGCTCCCGCAAGCTCTTCCGTGCCCAGTTTTTCCTTGCAGAAAACGGCTTTGCCTCCCATGCCCAATGGTTTCAGGCATGGCGGGAGGCCCGCTCACACGCCTTTTTCTGCTTGGGGTCCAAGGATGAGACGGGCGGCAACCAGACCTGCACCCTGCTGCCGGATGGGACGTTGCGGCTCCGGGTCCCCCATGCACTGGCTGGGCAGTATGGCACCCACGTGACGTTCTCCGGCCTCCGGTTCCCCTACGGCCAGGAGGTCATCGAGTCTGCCCTGGCTGCGGGCCAGGCTATCTCGTACCGGTTCGTGCGGAAAGATGGCGTCTGGTACCTTTACGCCACTACCGAAAGGCCGGCGGCGGAGCGGGCGACCTGCCGGCAAGCGGGGGCCCTGGGGGTGGACCTGAACCCGGACCGGGTGGCGGTAGGCGAGGTGGACCGGTTCGGGAACCCGGTGGCCAGCCGGGACATCCCCATCCAGGTGCAGGGCCGGAGGCGGGGACAGGTGCAAGCCGCCCTGGGGGATGTGGTGGCGGATGTGGTGGCCTGGGCCAGGGGTACAGGCAAGCCAGTGGTGGTAGAGCGGCTGGACTTCCAGGCCAAGAAGGCGCGGCTGCGGGAAGTCTCTGCCCAGCACGCCCGAAAGCTGTCGCACTTTGCGTATGCCGCCTTCCGTGCTCTCTTGGTGTCGCGGGCGGCGCGGGAGGGCATGGAGGTCATCGAGGTCAACCCTGCGTACACCAGCGTGATTGGTGAGATCAAGTTCATGGCCCGGTATGGGCTGTCGCCGCACGGGGCGGCGGCGGTGGCGATAGCCCGGCGGGGCCTTGGTTTTGGGGAGCGGCTTAAGTCCGGAAACGCCCGCCCGCTACCTGCAAGGAATCGTGGGCGGCACGTCTGGAGCGACTGGAGCCGGGTACTCCCCAGCGTGCGCGGGCGGAAGCAAGCGCACGCCTTGTACCAGCGTCCCTCCGAGGGAGGCCCAGGCAGGGGTGAACCCCTATCAGCTGCGGCACCGGCGGGCGGAGGCCCGCACGGCCCGGGGCGGGATGGGAGGAGGCGGTGCGCCGACCCGCCGCCGGCAGGAGATGGCCCCCTTCTGGCGAATTCATCCATGCGCGGTGGCGCGGTGGTCCGCGGCCGTCTGGGCGCCCGGCCGGGGAGGGACCGCCGGGCGGGAGAAAGGGGGACCGTTCGTGAGCGGGGCCGGGCGTCCGTGGCCCGATTGGTCCAGGGAGAGGCGGCTGGCGGAGGCGGGTGTTCTGCGCGTGGCCGGTGTGGACGAGGCCGGGAGGGGGCCCCTGGCCGGTCCCGTGGTGGCCGCCGCCGTCATCCTGCCCGTGGGCGTCCGGCTTCCCGGCCTGCGCGACTCCAAGCTCCTGTCGCCCAGGCGGCGGGAGCGGCTCCTCGGGCTGATCCGGGAGGCGGCCGTGGCGTGGTCGGTGTGCGCCGTGCTCCCCGGCGAGATCGACCGGCTCAACATCCGGCGCGCCGCCCTTCTGGCCATGGCGAGGGCGGTGGGGCGGCTCGACCCCGTTCCCGACTGGGTCCTGGTGGACGGGGAGCCCATTCCGGGGTTGGCGTGGCGGCAGACGGGCGTCCCGCGGGGAGACGCCCTGTGCGCTTCCATCGCCGCCGCCTCGGTGCTGGCCAAGGTTTACCGTGACAGGGTCATGGACGCCTTCGACCGCCTCTATCCCGGTTACGGTTTTGCCCGGCACAAGGGCTACCCGACGGAGGAGCACCGGGCCGCCCTGGCGCGGCTGGGCCCGTGCCCGATCCACAGGCGCAGCTTCGCCCTGACCGAGCCGGCGGTGAGGGGGCGGCCGGACCGAGGCCGGCGCAGGGAGGCGGACCAGCTCGTGGAGAGCCTCGGGTCAGATTGAAGGGTGGAGGGGTGCCCCGTGGGTGACGACGGCGGGTTCGGTCGCCGGGCCGAGGCGCTGGCGGCCGGCTTCCTGGCGTCCCAGGGCTATGCCGTCCTGGGCCGCAACGTGCGCGTGGGACGGTGGGAGGCCGACGTGCTGGCGCGGCGGGGGGAAACCCTCGTGCTGGTGGAGGTCAAGGCGCGGCGCGGAGGCGGGACCGGCTTCCCCGAGGAGGCGGTGGGGGCCGCCAAGAGGAGGCGCCTGCTGGCGGCGGCCCGGTGTCTCCTGGCGGCGGGCGGGCCGGAGGACGTGCGCCTCGACGTGGTGACCGTGCGGCAACGGCCGGCCTGCTTCGCGCTGCGGCACCTCCGGGGTGCCATCTGGGGCTAGCGGGCGCGGGGAGGCGGCAGCAGGAGGCGGCGAAAGGCCTCGGCGGCCGGCGACAGACGGGGGCCGCGGCGCCAGGCCAGGTGCCAGTGGCGCACGAGGGGGAAGCCCTCCACGTCCAGGGTCACGAGGCGGCCGGCCTCCATGTCCCGCTGGGCGGCCCGCCGGGAGATGACGGCGATGCCGAGGCCGTGGGCCACGGCCTCCACCACGGCGCTGTTGCTGCCGAGCTCCATGGTCGGCCGCAGGGAGACGCCCGCCTCCGTCAGGAAGCGCTCGGCGGTGGCGCGGGTGCCGGAGCCTTCCTCTCTCAGGAGGAAGGACTCTCCCGCCAGGTCGGCGGGGGTGAGGCGACGGCCTGCGAGGGGGTGCCCCGCGGGCGCCACGACGACCAGCTCGTTGGCGAGGAAGGGCTCGGCCGCGAGCCTCTCGTCCTCGGGGAGTCGGCCGATGACGGCCAGCTCCACCTCGCCCAGGAGGAGCCGCCGCGCCACCTCGGTGCGGTTGGTGACGGCCAGGCGGACGGCGATGTCGGGGTGGAGCTGCCGAAAGCGGGCCAGGTAGGGGGGGACCACGTGGACCCCGGCCGTGGTGTCGGCCGCCAGGCGCAGGGTGCCGCGGCGGAGCCCCCGGTAGGCGTCCAGCTCCGCCAGGGTCTCCTCCAGCAGGGAGAAGGCGCGGTTGGCCCCTTCGTAGAGAGTCTGGCCCGCCTCGGTGAAGCGGACGGACCGTCCGCTCCGGACGAGGAGCTGGACGCCGAGGGCGCGCTCCAATTGCTTGACGTGCATGGTGACGGCCGGCTGGGAGACGTGCAACTCCTCCGCCGCGCGGGTGAAGCTGCCCGTCCGGGCGACGGCGCAGAAGACGCGCAACTGGTGCAGGGTGAAGGTGTCCGCAGCCGCGTTCATGGTTTCAGCCCCGGGCGGGCCGCCGGCGCCGCCCGGACGGGGAGTCCCGCCATGGGCGCGCGGGGGGCGGGGTTGGCCCGGCCCTCCGCCGGCAAGCCGGCCCGCAGCCAATAAGATATTCCTTATCTGCCTCGCCGGCAAGATGGGTTGCGGCTTATCCGCATTTCTGGTAGAAAGCCGGGTGTGCGCGGAACGGGCTCCTTTCGTCTCCTGGCCATAGACCTGGACGGCACCCTCCTGGACGACAAGTTCCGGGTGAGCGCGCGGACCCGCGAGGCCGTGCGGCTGGCCGCGGCCGCCGGGGTGCGGGTGGTCCTGGCCACGGGTCGGCCCTTCCTGTCGGCCCGGCCCTACGCCGTCGCGCTGGGGCTGGACCTGCCCCTCATCTGCTACAACGGAGCCCTGGTCCAGGAGGCCCTCTCCCGCCGGCGTTGGCTCTTCCGGCCCCTGCCGGCGGAGGTGGCCGTCGAGGTGGCCGCCTTCCTGGAGTCCGAGGGGCATTACGTCAAGGTCTACCTGGACGAGATGATGTTCGTGGCGGAGGCGACGCCCGACACGGAGTGGTTCTCCCGCCATTACGGCGTTCCCTACCGCTGCGTGGGGCGCCTGTCGGCCTTCCTCCGGCGCGTGGCGGCGGAGGGCCGCGAACCGCCTCCCATGCTGGTGGGCTTCGTGGGCGAGGACGCCGCGGGGCGAGCCCTGGTCGGGCGCCTCCGGGACCGATGGGCGGGACGGGCCGAGTGCTACCGGCCCAGCCCGTGGGCCGTGGACGTGGTGGCCGCGGGAGCCTCCAAGGGGGCGGCCCTGGCGCACCTGGCGTCCCTGTGGGGCGTGGGGCCCGGGGAGACCATGGCCGTGGGCAACGCGGGCAACGACGTGGAGATGATGCGCTGGGCCGGTCTGGGGGTGGCCGTGGCCAACGCCACGGAGGAAGCCCGCGCGGCGGCGGTGGCCGTCGTGGCGGACAACAACCACGACGGGGTGGCGGAGGCCATCGAACGTTTCGTCCTGCCCCCCTCCTGAGCCGGGGGCCGCCTGGGCACGCCGCACGCCTTTGCATTCGGTGCCGGTTTGGACCCCCATGCCGCCGGGGCGGCACCACAGGGGATGAAAAGGCGAACCCCGCCGGGTGCACCGGGGTTCCATGGTCCCATGGGGCCATTTCGGGGAATTTTTGCACCCTACGCCGACCCATCCCAGGTGGAATTTTTGGGGCTTGTCTCATAAATGGGGGCAACCGCCCCCATGGCGAACGAAGGGATTGGCCGCGAAAACCTCTTTCAGCTTTCAGCGCGC
>CAYXQP010000108.1:0-5533 GCA_964467515.1 uncultured Eubacteriales bacterium
CGGGCCGAGGCGGGCCAGCGCCTCGCCCCCGAGGAGGGCCTGGCCCTCCTGGAGGAAGCCGACTTCTTCGAGCTGGGCCGGGCCGCGGCGGCGCGGGCCCGGCGTCTGGCCGAGGGCGGCGGGCGGGCGGGGATCGTCACTTTCGTGGTGGACCGCAACATCAACTACTCCAACGTCTGCACTGCCGGGTGCCGCTTTTGTGCCTTTTATCGCCGCCGTCGCGACCCGGACGCCTACGTCCTCTCCCGCGAGGAGGTCCTGGCCAAGGTCCGCGAGCTGGCGGAGGCCGGCGGTACCCAGGTGCTGATGCAGGGCGGGTTGCACCCGGCGCTGCCCTTCGACTACTACCTGGACCTGGTCCGCTCCATAGGGGAAGCCTTTCCCGGCGTGGACGTGCACTCCTTCTCGCCGCCGGAGATCCAGCATTTCGCCCGCCTGTACGGGTTGCCGGTGCGGCGGGTACTGGAGGAGCTCCGGGCAGCCGGGCTGGCGTCGCTGCCCGGCGGCGGCGCCGAGGTGCTGGTGGACCGGGTGCGCCGCGCCGTCAGCCCCGGCAAGATCGGCTGGCGCCAATGGGCCGAGGTGATGGAGGCGGCCGCGGAGGTAGGCCTGCGCGCGACGGCCACCATGATGTTCGGCCACCTGGAGACGCCGGCGGAGCGGATCCTCCACCTGGAACGGGTGCGGGCGATCCAGGACCGGACGGCGGGTTGCGACCCGGCGGCGCCGGACGAGGGCGTCTTCCGCGCCTTCATCCCTTGGAGCTTCCAACCCCTCAACACGCGCCTGGCCCACGTGCGGCCGGCCACGGCGTACGAGTACCTGCGCCTGGTGGCCACGAGCCGCCTCTACCTGGACAACGTGCCCCACCTGCAGGCCTCCTGGGTCACCCAGGGGCCGCGGGTGGGCCAACTGGCCCTGGCCTGCGGCTGCGACGACATGGGCGGCACCATGATGGAGGAGAACGTGGTCCGCCAGGCGGGCGCCTCCTTCCGCCTGTCGCGGGAGGAGATGATCCGCCTCATCGCCGCGGCGGGCTTCACCCCCGCGCGGCGCGACACGGCCTACCGGATCCTGGAGGTTTACGGCGCCGCGGCGGCCGCGGGCCCCCGTCAGGTGGCGCGGCGGGCGGCCGGGGGAGGGACGGCTTGAGGTGGAGATCAGGATCGGGCACAGCCCCGACGCCGACGACGCCTTCATGTTCTACGGCCTGGCCTCGGGCCGCGTTAGGCGGCCGGGGTACGAGTTCGTTCACGTGCTGCGGGACATCGAGACCCTCAACCGCTGGGCCCTGGCCGGCGAGCTGGAGGTGACGGCGGTGTCGGTGCACGCCTACCCCTTCGTGGCCGACCGGTACGCCATAACCGCCTGCGGCGCCAGCATGGGCGAGGGCTACGGGCCGGTGCTGGTGGCGGGCGCGCCCCTGGCGCCGGAGGACCTGGCCGGGCGGCGGGTGGCGGTGCCGGGCCGGCTCACCAGCGCCACCCTGGCCCTGCGCCTCTTCCTGGCGGGGCTCGGCGTGGAAGCCGGGTTCGGCGAAGCCGCGGGCCGAGAGGAAGCCGCCTCCGCCGCCGCCGCGCACCGTGGGGAAGCCGGCTCCGGCGACGCCGCGCACCGTGGGGAAGCCGGCGGTGGCGGTTGGCGCGCCGTGCTGGTTGAGGTGCCCTTCGACCGCGTGGGCGAGGCGGTGCGCGCGGGCGAGGCGGCGGCGGGACTCCTCATCCACGAGGGCCAGCTCACCTTTCAGGGTGAGGGGCTACGCCTGGTGGCCGATCTGGGCCGCTGGTGGGCGGGGGAGACGGGTCTGCCGCTGCCGCTGGGCGTCAACGCCGTGCGCCGCGACCTGCCGGCGGCCGCGGCCACGGCGGCCGCGTCAGCCCTACGGGAGAGCATCGAGTACGGGCTGGGGCATCGGGAGGAGGCCCTGGCCCATGCCCTCCGTTACGCCCGCGGGCTGCCGCGGGAGCTGGCCGACCGGTTTGTGGGCATGTACGTGAACAGCCGCACCCTGGACATGGGAGAGGAGGGACGACGGGCCATAGAGGTCTTCCTGGCGCACGGCGCCTCCCTCGGCCTCGTGCCCGCCGTCGGCACCGTCGAGCTCGCCGCCTGCGCATGACGGATTCCGCGGCTGCGGATCCGATGCGCCCTCGCGGATGGGGCCGGTGGCCGCCGCGACGGTGCCTGCGATTCCTTTCGCCGCCGTGCTGAAGGTCCTTGATAACCGGCCCGGAGCGGAGGGCTCCCCCGCCTGTCGTATATCCCACTTAATGCCAGGCCTATAACTTGCCAATAGCTGCTAGGTCAATCCCCCGCTGGCGCCACCCCGGTTACCAGGGAGCCGTTTGACCCCCTCCGCCGTTGTTGCGGGAAATTTTCCACTCTCCCTTTGGGTCAGGGGTGTGGAATTTTTACGCGAAGCCTGGGGGAGCAGGCCTCAAAGTTGGGGCGGGAGGCCTATTCGGGCTGGGAGGAGGCCGAGTAGGGGCCAAGGAGGCGCTGCCGGGACCAGTTCAGGGAAAAATTCCATCTCGGGTGGGTCGGTTCAGGGTGTAAAAATTACCCGAAACGGCATGCGAGATCAGGGGACCCTCGCTCGGCCCGTATGACCGGCGGTGTTCAACCTTTTCCTGCCTTGTGGTGCCGCCCCGGCGGTACCCGGTAGGGGTGACTCGACGCGCGTTCGATCCAGGCGGCAATGCGCCGGTGGCTCATAAGGCGGCCCCGTGACCGGGACAATAAGGGTTCGGAGGTGAGGCGCGTGGCCAGGACGACGGTCATCGGCGTCTTCGACGATTGCCAGCAGGCGGAGAAGGCGGTGGACGAGCTGCAAAAGCAGGATTTCCAAAAGACGGACATCTCCGTGGTGGGCAAGCGCGATGGGGGTGAGGGCGGCGCCGGGGGAGGTGTGGGCCGCGGTCCCACCTGGGGTGCCGGGCTGGGAGCGGCGGCCGGGCTCCTGGCGACGGCCGGGGCCATCACGGTGCCGGGGCTCGGACCCCTCATCGCCGCCGGGCCGCTGGCGGCGGCCCTCGGAGGCGCCGCCACGGGCGGCGTGGCGGGGGCTTTGGTCGACTGGGGCATCCCCGAGCAGCGGGGTCGCGAGATCGAGCAGCGGGTGCGCGAGGGGAAGTACGTGGCCCTGGTGGAGGCCGACGGCAAGACGGCCCAGGCCAGCGACACCCTGCGCAAGAACGGGGCCCTTGAGGTGGAGAGCCACCGACGCTGAACCGGCGGGGGCCAGCCCCGGGGGGGGCGGCGGGCGCGCCGGCGCTCCCCGGTGTCCGCGGTGCCGGTCACCGGGTGCGCCGGCGCTCTTCGACGCCCGTGGAGGCCGCGAGGTAGACGCCGTACTTGCGGTCCTCGTGGAGGATGTGGCCGTCGAGCCACTCCTGCAAGAAGGAGAGGAGCTCGGCGGCCACGGCCGTCCGGGCCGGACCGCCGGCCGCCCAGCGGGCGTGGAGCTGGACGGCCTGCTCCTTCAGGCGGTCGTGGATGGCCTTGTGGCGGTTGAAGCCGGGATAGCGGCGGCGCTCCAGCAGGTCTTCCTCGTGGGCCAGGTGGGTCTCGGCATATTTGAGCAGGCCCGTCAGCACCTGGTCCAGGTGGTCGGCCGCGGTCCCCGTGGTCAGGGCCGCGTAGGTCTGGTTCACCAGCCGCACCAGCTCCCGGTGCTCGGCGTCCATCTCCGGGACGCCGGTCAGGTAGTCGTCCTGCCAGGGCATGAACTCCGCCGGCAGGTCCCGGCGGATCCTGACGGCCCGGATCCGGCCCAACCCCGCCTTGAGGGCCGTCACCCTCTCGACGAGGGGGAAGAGGGAGCGGACCGTCTCCAGCCCCTGCCCGACGCTCGCCATGAGCTCGCGCACGGCGCCGAACATCTGGGCGGTGCGCCGGCCGGCCTCGTCGGCTCGCCTCTCCAGGTGCTCGAAGCGTCCCCGCATCTCCGAGGCCACGGCCGTGTTCTCCTCGGCCAGGGCCGAGAGGCTCTGGGCGAGGCGGGAGGCGCCGTCCGCCTCGCGGGCCACCTCACCGCCTATCTCCTGGACCTTGAGCACGGCGCGGGAAGCCTCGGCCACGGCGGTCGTGAGCTCGGCCAGGCCCGCGTGGAGCTGGCTCCGGAGGGCCATGCCCTCCCTGGCCCGGCTGCCCGCGCGGCCGAGGGCCGCGGCCATGGCGGCGCTCTCCTGGGCGATGGCCCGGATGAGGGAGCCCACCTCCGTGGCGGACCGGCCCGTTCGCTCGGCGAGGCGGCTCACCTCCTCGGCCACCACGGCGAAGCCGCGCCCGGCTTCGCCGGCCCGCGCCGACTCGATGGCTGCGTTGAGAGCCAGCAGGTTCGTCTGCTCCGCTACGTCGTGGATGGTGTCGGCCAGTCCCGTCACCTGGTCGAGCCGCGCCGCCACCGCCTCCCAGGTGGTGGCGACGTGGCCCAGCTCGGCCTCCAGGTCCCGGTAGCCCCGCTCCTGCTCGTCCAGGCGGGCGGCCGCCTCCCGCAGGCGCTCCTCGACGCGGCCCACGGTGCCGCGGAGCAACCCGACGGCCTCGGCCAAGTGGGCGGCCGCCCCCTCCAACCGTGGCGCCGACTCGGCCAGGGACTGGGCGTCGTTGGCCAGGGCCTCCGCCCCCTCGGCCACTTGGGAGGCGGCCTGCTCGAGCCCCTTCTGGCTCTCCAGGGTCTCCGTCAGGACGCCGCGCACCTCCTCGGTGGTCGTCTCGAAGCGCCCGAGGTCTCGCTCCACGCGGTCCAGCACCGCGTGCACCTCGGTCACGCGCCCTGCCAGGAGGTCGGCCGCCTCGTCGAAGGAGGAGGCGGCCTCGGCGAGGAGGCGGAGGATCTGCTCCAGTTTGGCGAGCCCGGCCGCCACCTGGCGGGCGGTGTCGGAGGGGCGGGTATGGCCGTTGCCGCCCACGGCGATGGCCCGCGCCAGGTCACCCCCGGCCAGGGCCTCCACCTGCTGCCCTATGAGCCTTCGGCGCCTCCACGGCCACGCCGGGAGGAAGCGCCGGCGGCCCTGCCCTTCGTTCGCAAGTCGCTGCTCCAAGGGTGCCGCACCCCCCTGCCCGTTGTTCCTGATGCTTGCGAGCAGTAATCGTGTTCGGACCTGACATAGTGGAGATGGCGAAAGCGAGACTTATTGGCTGTGGCTTCGGTTGGTCCGAGGGAAGGGCGTAACGGGCCCTCAGGCGCGGGCCGGGCCGGGGCGGAAGCGGGCGTGGAGGGCGCGGACGGCCTCCTCCATCTTGTCTCCGGGCACCAGGCAGGAGATGGTCATGTGGGAGTCGGCCGTCTGGAGGATGGGGACCCCCGCCTGGTACAGGGCTTCCACCAGCGTGGCCATGACGCCGGGCACCCCGCGCATGCCGTGGCCCACCACCGACACCTTGGCGCAGCCGGGGCGCAGCTCCACGCGGAAACCCTGCTCCTCCAGGCAGCGGCGCGCCCGCTCGGCGTCGGCGTCGGCCACGGTGAAGGACCTGCGCTCGGGCGACACGTTGATGAGGTCCACGCTGACGCCGGTTTCCGCCAGGG
>CAYXQP010000109.1:0-5497 GCA_964467515.1 uncultured Eubacteriales bacterium
GACCACCGCAGCGCCGCCGCCCACCTCCGTGCCGGCGTCCGGGGCCGCGCCGCGGCCCGCCGCCCCGCCGCCGCCCTCCGCCGCGGCAAAGGTGGGCCGGTGGCCCAGGTTGGCTACTCCGGGGCGCCACACCGACTCGCCGGCCACCCGGGCCAGGACGGCGTACACCCCCGGCCGGGGGAGGCACAGGCCGGCGGGCACCTGCAGGTTGGCGGTGGGGAACCCGAGGGCGGCGCCCCGCCCCGCCCCCTCCCCCACCACCCCCGTCACCGCGTGGGGCCTCCCCAGCGCAACCGCGGCCCCCGCGGCGTCGCCCGCGGCCAGCCTCTCCCGCACCAGGCTCGAGGAAATAACCACGCCGCCCATCCTGACGGGCGGGACCACCCGCACCTCGGCCCCATGGCGACGGGCGATGTCCCCCAGCACCGCGGCGGTGCCGGCGGCCCCGCGGCCGAAGCGAAAATTGAATCCCACGCATACCGCCCGCGGGTGAAAGCGAGGCCACAGCACCGTCTCGGCGAACTCCTCCGGGCCGAGGGCGGCGAGCCCCCGGTCGAAGGCCAGCACGGCCACCTGGTCCACCCCCGCCGCCCGCAGGGAAGCCATCCTCTCCCCGAGCCCCTGGAGGAGGCAGGGCGCCGCCTCGGGACGCAGCACCCGTTCGGGGTGGGGCCAGAAGGTGACGGCCACGGCCTGCCCGCCATGGCCGCGGGCCCAGGATACGGCCGCCTCGAGAAGGGCGCGGTGACCGAGGTGAACCCCGTCGAAGATGCCGATGGCGACGGCGACCGGAGCGCCCGCCCCGGCCCCGTCCCGTCCCCCCGCCGGCCCACCGGCCTTTGCCGCGGCCGGCCTCGCCGGCCCGCCGACCGGTGCTCCGCTCACCGCCCCAGCACCTTTTCCAGGCGGAAGGCCACCGAGTCGACGCCGCCCGGCTGCGGATAGAGGCGCGCGAGACCCAGGAGCTCCCCCCTGTCCAGGAGGCGCACCAATTTGCCGGCCACGCCGCCTCGCGCCCGCACCAGACCGGGATCCATCCGGGCCAGTCGGCGGGGCAGAGGCGGCATGCCGTTCCTCACCCGCTCGGCTTCCTCCGGCCTGAGCTCCACCGCCGGCAGGAAGTCAAGGGCCGCGGCCGGAGCCAGGAGGTACCGTCCGGGTTCCCCCTCCCGCACCGCCGCCGCCAACTCCTCCAGGGTGACGGCCTGCTCCTGGGAGAAGGGGCCGTGCCGGGTCCGCACCAGAAAGTGCAGGTACCCCCCCACGCCCAGGGCGTTGCCGATGTCGTGGCAAAGGGTGCGCACGTAGGTGCCCTTGGAGCAGGTCAGGTCGAGGACGGCCCGGGCGCGCCGCCCCGGCCACCACCGGACCAGCTCCAGCCGGTAGACCGTGACCGCCCGCGACGGGCGATCCACGTCCACCCCCTCGCGCGCCAGCTCGTAGAGACGCTGGCCCAGGTGGCGGGCGGCCGACACCATGGGCGGCACCTGGCGGATGGTCCCCCGGAACTGGCCCAGGACGTCCTCCAGAGCCTCGCGGGTCACGCCGGAGGCGTCGTCTTCCCGCAGCAGGGTGCCCTGGGCGTCCTGGGTGTCGGTGCTGGCCCCCAGGGCCAACAAGGCCCGGTACTCCTTGTCGCTCCCCAGCAGGTACTCGCTGATGCGCGTGGCGCGTCCCAGGCACAGCGGCAGCACGCCCGCGGCGCCCGGGTCCAGGGTCCCGGCGTGGCCCACCCGCCGCAGGCCGAAGAGCCGCCGGACCTCGTCCACCACGTCGTGGGAGGTCATGCCGGGCGGCTTGAGGACGTTGAGAACACCGTTCCAGCGGGCGTCATCCTCCCGCCGCCGGGAGCGGGCCTGCATCCGCACCGTCAGCTCCCCTCGTGTCCCGCGGCCAGGGCTTGCCGGCAGGCGGCCAGCACCCGCTCGCGCACCTCGGGGAGGGATCCCGCCACGGTGCAGCCCGCCGCCCGGGCATGGCCGCCGCCCCCGAAGGCGGCGGCGATGCGGCTCACGTCCACCCAGCGGTTGGAGCGCAGGCTCACCTTGACCTCGCCCGGCTCGCCCGTCCCCGCAGCCGCCCCGCGCGCGGGGACGTCCCCGTCGGCGGAGGCGCCACCCTCGCGCGCGGCGCCGGGAGACGAGGGGACGGGCTCCCTCTCCTCGATGAAGAGGGCCGCCACCTCCACCCCCTTGATCTGACGGGGGTAGTTGACGATGCCCTCGCTCTCCCACCGCTCCGCCCCCGCCCGGCGAAAGGCGGCCAGGGACAGCTCCACCCAGGCCAGGCGGCCGTCCGGGTCCACGGAGAGGGTGGCCAGCCCCTCGGCCAGGAGCCGGAGGGAGCTCGGCGGCCTCTCCTCCCAGATCTGCCGGCCCGCCTCGGCCGGGTCCACTCCCAGCTCGATGAGCCGGGCGGCCAAACGGTGGGTGCCGGCCCTGGTGTTCTCATAGTTGAAGGAACCCGTGTCCGTGACCACGGAGGCATAGATGGCGGCGGCCATGTCGGCGTCCACCCGCACGCCCAGGTCCAGGAGCAGGCGATATACCAGCTCCCCCGTGGCCGCAGCCTCGGGCTCGATCCAGTTGACGTGCCCGAAGCGCGTGTTGGACAGGTGATGGTCCACGTTGACGATGACCGCAACCCCTTCCAGCAGCCGCCGCGCCTCCCCGACGCGGCTCACGTCGCCGCAGTCGAGGAACACCGCCGCATCGAAGGGTCCCTCCACCTCGCCGTGCAAGCGGAACTCCTGGCTTCCCCGGAGGAAGCGCATATTGTCGGGCAGGTCGTCCGACCGGACCAGGACCACGTCCTTTCCCAGTTGCCTCAGGCCGAGGCCGAGGGCCAGGCTGGAGCCGATGCTGTCCCCGTCCGGACGCTGGTGCAGCATGATAACGATGCGCCGCGCCGCCTTCAGCGCCTCCACGGCCCGCCGCCTGTCGCCCGCCCTCCCGTCGCCGCTCCCGCCTGTGAGGCGGATGAGCCGCGTGACCCGCTCCGCGTGGGCCAGGGAACGGTCGGCGGCGAAGACGATCTCGGGCGCCGCCCGCAGGCCCAGGCGCCGCGCCACCTGGGCCTTGACGAGGCCCCGCGCGCTCTCCAGGCCGGCCAGGGTCCGCTCCAGGTCGCCCTCGCCCCCCAGCACGCTAACGTGGATGCGGGCGTGGCGCAGGTCGTCGGACACCTCCACCCGCGTCACCGACACGAACCCGATCCGCGGGTCGCGCAGCTCCCTCTGGACGAGAGCCGCCACCTCCTCGCGGATGGCTTCCTCCACCCGGCGCGCCCTCAGCCGGGACATGGCCCTACCTCCCCTCCGCCGTCGCCGCGGCGCCGGCGGGGACGCGGGTGCGGAAACTCCCTGTCGCCGCCCTGCCCACCGCCGGTCACGCCTCTCCTGTCCCGCCGGCCCCCACGGGCTCCGGCTGGACCTCCCTCTCGGCGAAGCACTCGATGACGTCGCCCACCTTGAGATCCTGGAACCGAGCGAGCCCCATGCCGCACTCGTACCCCTCGGCCACCTCGCGCACGTCCTCCTTGAACCGCCGCAACGAGGCCACCTCGCCCTCGTGGACGACGGCCCCGTCCCGCACCACCCGGACGCGGGCGTTGCGCTGCATCTTGCCCTCCAGCACGTAGAGCCCGGCCACCGTCCCCGCGCCCGGTACGCGGAAGGTGGCCCGCACCTCGGCCCGGCCCAGCAGGACCTCCTCCCGCCTCGGCGCCAGCAGCCCCGTCAGGACGGCCCGCACGTCGTCCACGACCTCGTAGATGACGCGGTAAGTCTTGATCTCCACGCCCTCCTGCTGGGCCAGGTCCCGCGCCCGGGCGTCGGGCCGCACGTTGAACCCGACCACCACCGCCCCCGCGGCCGCCGCCAGCATCACGTCCGACTCGCTGATGCCCCCCACGGCCCCGTGGACCACGTTCACCCGCACCTCCGGGTGCTCTATCTTGTCCAGGGCCGCCCGCAGCGCCTCCAGGGAACCCTGCACGTCGGCCTTGAGGATGACCTTGAGCTCCTTTACCGCGCCCTCGGCCAGCTTCTGCTGCATCTCGGCCAGGCTGACCACCGGGCGGACCGCCACGGTCTCCTCCTCGCGGCGCCGGGCCAGGCGCGCCTCGGCCAGCTCGCGGGCCTGGCGCTCGTCGGCCATGACCCGGAGCACGTCCCCCGCCTCGGGCAGCTCGGCGAAGCCCAGCACCTCCACCGGCGTGGACGGCCCGGCCTCCTTGAGGGACTCACCCCGGTCGCCCATGAGGGCCCGCACCCTGCCGTAACTGGTCCCCGCCACGAAGGCGTCGCCCACCCGCAGCGTGCCCGCCTGGACCAGCACCGTGGCCACGGGACCCCGCCCGCGGTCCAGCCGCGCCTCGATGACGGTGCCCACGGCCGGCCGGTCGGGGTTGGCCCGCAGGCCCTGGACGTCGGCCACCAGGAGGATCATCTCCAGGAGCTGGTCTATCCCCTCGCGCCGGAGAGCCGACACGGGCACGTAGATGGTGTCGCCTCCCCACTGCTCCGGTATGAGCCCGTGCTCCGAGAGCTGCTGCATGACCCGGTCCGGGTTGGCACCCGGTTTGTCCATCTTGTTGACGGCCACGACGACGGGAACCCCGGCGTCGCGCGCGTGGTTCAACGCCTCCACCGTCTGCGGCATGACGCCGTCGTCGGCGGCCACCACCAGCACCGCCACGTCGGTGACGCGCGCGCCCCGGGCCCGCATGGCCGTGAAGGCCTCGTGACCGGGCGTGTCCAGGAAGACGATGCGCCGGCCGTCCTTCACCACCGTCGAGGCGCCAATGTGCTGGGTGATGCCGCCCGCCTCCTCCGCCGCCACGCGCGTCTCGCGGATGGCGTCGAGGAGCGTGGTCTTGCCGTGGTCCACGTGGCCCATGACGGTGACCACCGGCGCCCGCGGGCGGAGGAGCGCCTCGTCCTCCTCCTCCGTGAGGCGGCGGAGGATCTCCTCGTCGCTGGGCTCCTCCTCCGGCGTCCGCACGTGCACGCGGGCGCCCATCTCCTCGGCCACGATGGCCGCCGTGTCCACGTCCAGCTGCTGGTTGATGGTGGCCATGACCCCCAGGGCCATGAGCCGGCCGATGACCTCGCCCGCCTTGACCTTGAGCTCACGGGCCAGCTCGCCCACCGTCAGCGGTCCCTCCAGCGTCACCTCGGCGTCCACCAGCGTGGTGCCGGCCGCCCGCCCCGCCCGCCGGATCTTCTGGAGGAAGGTTTCCTCCTCGCTGCGCCGCTCCACCGGCGCCCGCTCGCGACCCCTGCCCCGCCCGGCCCTGATGGCCGTGGGCTGCCCCGGGCCCGGTCGCTGTCCCGGCCTCCCCGGCTGGCCGGGGCGCCCCACGACGGCCGACGGCGGCTTGGGTATGTTGAGGCGCGGCGGCCGCGGCCCCCGGCCGGGACCGCCCGCTCCGCCCGGACGCCCACCGAACCCTCCGCGCGGTCCCCCTCCGCCGGGGCCGCCGTAACCTCCGCCGG
>CAYXQP010000110.1:0-5360 GCA_964467515.1 uncultured Eubacteriales bacterium
GAGCTGGCCGGCGGAGGATCTTCACTGCTGGTGGGGAAGAACGGAGGCACGCCGAAACCACCGGCCGCCGCCGCTCCGATGCCGCCGCCGCCTCCCGCCACACCGCCGCCAGCCAAACCAGCCCCACCGGCGCCGCCCGCCCGGCAGCCCCGCGCCGCCCGGCCAGCCGGCCCCTCCCGGCCCGGACAGATCCGGCGGAAACCACGGTATACTGTAAAGCTCTTCGCGGCGGTAGTCGCAACGCCTGCAGGCCAGGAGCAGCCGTCCCTCCCCGGGCAGGAGGGAGGTGGGCTCCCGTAGCACCTCCCGCCTCTCCTCCAACCGGCCGCCGCAGCGCGGGCACCGGCGCCGCCTCGCCGCCCTGGCCAGCACCCCCGCGAGGAGGACGATGCCGACCGCCAGGAGGAGGATGGGAAGCGGCGGAGAGCCGGCCGCAGGCGCCCGCTCCACGCGCGCCGGCGGCTGACCCGGCCGCCCGCCGCCTGCGCCGTCCCTTTGCGCCGCCCGGATGCGCTCCCCTATCGCCGCCACGCCCGCCTCCAGACCTCCGGCCACGTCGCCCCGCCGCAGGGCCGGCACCACCCGCTCGTCCAGGATGCGGCCCACCACCGCGTCGGGCAGCACACCCTCCAGGCCGTAGCCCACCTCCACCTCCACGCGGCGCTCGGCCAGGGCCACCAGGACCAACACGCCGTCGTCCCGACCCCGCTTACCCACCCCCCAGCGCTCGAAGAGCTTGACGGCGTACATCTTGGGTGTCTCGGGCGCCGTGCCCGCCACCACGGCCACCGCCACCTCGGCACCAGTCTCCCGCTCCAGCCTCCGCACCTCCGCCTCCAGCCGTTCCCGTGCGGCCGGCTGCAGCGCGCCTGCCAAGTCGTTGACGAAACCGGCAGCCTCGGGGTACGCCGCTTCGGCGGCCTCCACCGCCGCGCCCTTCGCCCACGGCCCCGGCCTAAGGACCACCCCGAGCGCCACCACCAGCGCCACCACCAGGGCCCCAGGCAACACCCCCGCCGAGGCCGCCCCGCCCGCCGCCCCGGACCCAGCCGCGCGCCGTCCGCGCCGCTCCCGTGCCATCGCCGTCCCTCCCCCGCGATGATACGCCACGCGGGAGCCTGAGCACTCGCCAAAGAAGCGCGGCGGAGAGGTCGGCCGTTCTTGACCGGCGTGGCGCTCTTCATCCCGCCGGGGGCGGCACCGCACCGTTGCCCACCGGAGCCCGAAACCCACCCCGGTGGCGGAAGCCGCTCTCGCAAATCTCATTGGATCTGATTCGGGCCCGCAAATGTCTTTGGACCGGATTCCGGAAACCGAGATCCGGTCCAAAGACACCCGCAAGGGTGTGCACCGCGCCGGCGGCGCGGACCCGGTTTCCCGTTGGCGACACAGACCCGGTTCCCTGTTGGCGGGGCGGACCCGGCTCCCGCCCTCCCGCTGAGGGGGCGGTCGCCGCGTCAGCCGTAGCGGTGCTGGACGCCGAAGCCGCCGCGGGGCGGCCGCCACCGGATGTTGCGGTAGGGACAGCCGATGCGGCAGGTGCCGCACTCGATGCACTGCTCGTAGGCCACGCGGTTCTCGGCGCGCCCGGCGTCGAACTCGTACACGGCCGCCGGGCAGAAGTAGTTGCACCACTTCTCCGGGCAGGCGCGGCACGTATCCTGGGAGAGGATGGCGATGTGGGAATCCCCGTCGGGGTGAAGGCGCAGGAGGGCCAGGCGCGACTCGATCCGCGCCCGCAGCTCCGGCCGGGTCGCCGCGAGCCCCGTGTCGGGCCGGGTGTCGGCGGGCCCCGGCTCGGGACGGGTGTCGGTCAGACGCGGGTCGGGCCGCGTGTCGGCCGGCGAGCCGCCGAGGGCCGGGGCCTTCACCCCAGGGCCCTCCAGGCGCGGTAGAGGTCGCGGGCCAGGGCCAGGGGCGGCCGGGCCGAGCGCACCAGGCGCCAGAGGCGCCGCTGCTTCTCCCGCTTGGGGGTCAGGTCCACCGTGCCCATCTCCTCCGCCGCCGCCGCCGCGAGACGCGGGTAGAGCCCGAAGAGCTGCGGCGTCCGCTCGAAGAAGTCGTTGACGTTCTCGTACTTCTTGAGGTCCTGGAGGACGAAGGATGATTCCAGCCGCTCCCGGTAGCGGGCCAGGAACCGCTCCGAGAAATCCCCGCGGTCCAGGGCTTCCAGGGCCGTCTCGGCGGCCAGCCTGCCCGAGACCAGGGCGTGGTTGGAGCCCTCCCGGTGCACCGAAACGCACAGATGGGCGGCGTCGCCGGCCACCAGGACGCCGTCCCCGTAAAGGCGCGGCAGGCTGCGGTAACCGCCCTCGGGTATCAGGTGGGCGGCGTACTCCTTCACCTCGCCGCCCTCAAGGAGCGGCCGGACCAGGGGGTGCGCCTTGAGGCGCTCCAGGGCCTCCAGGGGGTTCAGCTTGCGCTCCACGAGCTGGTGCAGGGCCACGCCCAGGCCCACCGAGAGGCTGTCGCCGTTCGTGTAGACGAAGCCGGAACCAACGAGGCCCCCCGTCACCTCCCCCACCAGCTCGACGGTGGCTCCCTCGTTCCCCCGCAGGCGGAAGCGGCTCTCGATGACCTCGCGGGGCAGCGAGATCACCTCCTTGACGCCCAGCACCACCTCCCGCGGTTGGAGGGGTTCCGCCGGGCCGGCGCCCTCCACCAGCAGACGGTTTGCCCCCTCGGCCACGATGACCAGGGGTGCCTGCACGTCCCCGCCGGGGCGGCTGGTGCCGACGCCCACCACCCGCCCGTCGCGGCGGAGGAGGCCGGTGACGGTGACCTGGGTCAGCAGGACGGCCCCCTCCCGGCGCACCCGGTCCGCCAGCCAGGGGTCGAAGCGCGCCCGCAGCACCGTCCAGGCGTTGGGCTCGTCCCGCCAGCGGCCGCCCGTGTAACCCACGCTGACGGCCCCGTCGGCCGTGGTGAGCCACAGCTCCTGCCGCACCACCTGCCTCTCGAGGGGCGCCTCGCGGTGAAAGCCGGGAAACACGGCCTCGGTGGGACGGTGGTAGAGGACGCCGCCGATGAGGTTCTTGGCGCCGGGGTAGTCGCCTCGCTCCAGCACCAGGACCCGCGCCCCGGCCCGGGCCAGGGTGCCGGCCGCTGCCAGACCCGCCAGCCCCGCCCCCACCACGATGACGTCCCACCGACCCTCCTGCGCCGCCGCGGCGCCCGGCCGCCAGTCCCCGGCCACCCCCGCCTCGTGCCGCCCGTCGCCGGCGCCCCCCGGCCCGGGCCGCCCGTCGCCGGCGGGAAAGACACGCACCTCGTCCGTCATCCCGCCGCCACCTCCGCCCCGGCGCGGGTCCGCGCGGTGCGCACCGCCCGCACCGCCTCGATGAGGGCCGGGACCACCTGGAAGAGGTCCCCCACCACGGCGTAGTCGGCCACCTCGAAGATGGGCGCCTCCGGATCGCTGTTCACGGCCAGGATGGTGCCGGCGTGCTCCATGCCCACGCGGTGCTGGACGGCCCCGGAGATGCCCAGGGCCACGTAGAGGCGGGGGCGCACCGTCCGCCCCGTCTGCCCCACCTGGAACTCCCGCCCGATCCAGCCCGCGTCGCAGGCGGCCCGGCTGGCCCCCACGGCGCCGCCCAGGGCCAGCGCCAGCTCCCAGACCAGGCGGAAGCCCTCGCGGCTGCCGAGCCCCCGTCCGCCGGCCACCACCACCGACGCCGTCTCCAGCCGGGTCTCCTCGCTCTCCAGCCGGACGGCCTCCAGCAGGCGACTGGCTAGGTCCGCCTCGCCGAAGTCCACGGGCACCCTCCTGATCTCGGCCTCCCGGCCCGGCAGCCGGTCCGGCTCGCCGAAGACGCGGGGGCGCACGGTCGCCATCTGGGGACGCCAATCGGCGCAGACGATGGTGGCCAGCTGCCGCCCGCCGAAGGTGGGGCGCGTGGCCTGGAGGAGGCGCGTGCCCGGGTCCACGTCCAGGCCCGTGCAGTCGGCCGTCAGCCCGGCCCCCGTCAGGGTGGCCACCACCCCCGCCAGCTCCCGCCCCAGCGGCGTCGCCCCCACGAGGAAGATCTCGGGGCGCTCCCTCTCCACGAGACCGGCCAGCACCCGCGACCAGGCCTCCACCCGGTAGTCGGCCAGCACGGGCGCGTCGGCCAGATAGACCAGGTCGGCGCAGCAGGCGCCCACCTCCCGGGCCAGGTGTTCCACCCGGTGTCCCAGGACCACGGCGGCCAGGGGCGCGCCCAGGTCGTCGGCCAGGCCGCGGGCGGCCCCCAAGAGCTCCCAGCTCACGCGGCCGGGCCGGCCCCCGCCGTGCTCCACCAGCACCCACACGCCGCGCCAGCGTTCTCGCCCGTCAACCCTGGGCACCGGCCGCCACCTCCTCCGGCGCCGCGGCCTCTCCCAGGAGGTCGAGGCGGGCCAGCTCCGCGGCCAGCGCGCGGGCCGCGGCTGCGGGATCGGAGCGCGCGTCCAGGAAGCGCGCCGGGCCGCGGCGCGGCGGCGGGAAGCTCCGCGTCACCCTGGTGGGCGAGCCCGCCAGGCCCACGTCCCCCGGGTCGGCTCCCAGGTCGGCCGCCCCCCAGCGCGCCACGGGGGCGGAGGACGCCCGCAGGAGGTCGGGCAGGGCGGCGTACCGCACCTCGGCCGCCACTGGCGCCACGGTGAGAAGAGCCGGCAGCCGGGTCCGGATCAGCTCCCGCCAGGGTCCCAGCTCCCGCTCCACCACCAGTTCCCGCCGGTCGGGGTCCAGGTGGCGGACGCCCGTCACGTAGGCAACCAGGTTGAGGCCCAGGCGGGCCCCGGACCCACCTGGCCCGTCTCGCCGTCTATGGCCTGCCGGCCGCAGAGGATCAGGTCCACGGGCGTCTCGGCGGCCAGGCGCCGGACGGCCAGGGCCAGCACGTGGGTAGTGGCGAAGGTGTCGGCGGCGGCGAAGGCGCGGTCCGTCAAGAGCACGGCGGCGTCGGCGCCCTGGGCCAGGCAGCGGCGCAGGGCCTGCTCGGCCTGGGGCGGGCCCATGGAGAGGGCGGTGACGCGGCCGCCGTGGGCTTCCCGCATCCGCACCGCCAATTCGAGGGCGTGGAGGTCGTCGGGATTCACGATGGATGGAACGCCCTCGCGGATGAGGGCGTTGGTGCGCGGGTCCACGCGCACCTCGCTCGTGTCGGGGACCTGTTTCACGCAGACGACGCAGTGCATGACCGGCACCTCGCGTTAGTGTGCGCCGCCGCGCGCCGCGCCGTGGCAGCGCACCAGCGCCGCGTGCCGGTATCTGTTATCGTTGCCTGCCGGTCGGTGCGGAGCGCCGCGCGACCGTACCACGGGCCGAGTGTGGCGCGCCCCCCTCGGGAGCCGGACGACGCGCGCCGCGCCGGCGGGCGGAGCGCCGGCGGGAGGCG
>CAYXQP010000111.1:0-5258 GCA_964467515.1 uncultured Eubacteriales bacterium
AATCCGCGGGCCGTGGGTTCGAATCCCACCGGGGGCACCACGCAAAGCCTAGAGCCGCAAGGGATTGCGCGGCGGCCAGGATGGCGTCCATGCGGGCGGCCGCTTTGACAGGGTCTGGGCCGCTTTCTTCAACGGTGACTCGATACCTGCCGCGGAGGAGCTGGATAGGCTCCTGCCTTGGGCTGCGCGCCCTTGGGCTGGTCCTGCGGTTGCTGGGCCTTGGGCTGCGGCGGCCGGGCGACGGCCTTCTTCTTCCTGCGGTAGCGGGGACGCGCCGGGCGGTCCTCCTCGTCGGACCGGTACGCGCTGTTCTGGACGGTGGGGGGAGGGGTGCGGACCGGCTTCCTGCGGCGCCGGCGCACGCCGGTGTCCTCCAGGTCCAGGATGTTGACGTTGGCATCGTGGGCCGTCACCGTGGGGCGGCTCTTGCGTTTGCGCCGCATGGCCGGAGGCGCCGGAGAGGCGGAGGCCGGGGGCGCGTCCGAGGCCAGGACGACGCCGGCCAGTTTGACGGTGCGCAGGGCCGTGCCGCGGATCTTATAGGGGGAGGCGGGATTCACGTAACCGGTGGCCGCGAGGGTGCCGCCCAGGGCCTGGCGGAGAGAGGAATCCACGTCGGGGGCGCCGGGTTCCAGGACGTAGACGCGGCCGTCGGCGGTGCGGATCTCGTAATAGGCGGCGGGGATGTGGACCTTGCCGAGCCGGCCCGAGACCACGGTGGAAATCTCGAAGAAGGCACGCCGTTCCAGGGCGCGGGCGATGGCCCGGGCCGCCTCGCCCCTGGTGGCCGCGTCCCGCGGCCGGGCGCGGCGCGTTCACGAGAACCGCTCCTCCCGCCAGGGGTCGCCCCGGAGGTGGTAGCCGGACCGCTCCCAGAAGCCGGGCACCTCGCGCTCCAGGAACTCGATCCCCCGCACCCACTTGGCGCTCTTCCAGAAATAAAGGTGGGGCACCACCAGGCGTACGGGCCAGCCGTGCTCGGGGGTGAGGTCGCGCCCGCCGTGGCGGAGGGCGAAGAGGACGTCTGCGCGGAGGAGGTCTTCGCTCAGGAGGTTGGCGGTGAAGCCCCCTTCGGCGTGGACCAGGACGAAGCGGGCGTCCGGCAGGGGGCGGGCCAGTTCCACCAGGACGCGGGCCGGCACGCCCTCCCAGGCGTTGTCCAGGCGGGACCAGCCCGTGACGCAGTGGACGTCGCTGACCACGGTGACGCGGGGCAGGGCCAGGAACTCCTCGTAGCTCAGGGTGTACGGATTCGCCACCAGGCCGGAGGCGCGAAAGTCCCAACAGGCCGGATCCACGCGCGGGACGGCGCCGTGGTGCAGCACGGGCCAGCCCCCCACCACCCGCTGGCCGGGCGGCACGCGGGGGCGCTCGCCGGAGTCGCGCGTCGGCTCCTCTCTCATCTCAGGGCTCCCGGAGGGTGCCGCCGCAACCGGATCCCCCGCCGCGCGTAACGGTGCCCCCTCGCGGGCAGAACCACCCGGTGGGACCAGGAAACCGGTCCCTTCGGCTCAGGCGGCGCACTCCCCCTTGCCTACTTTAACATTGAAGTCCCGGTCTTCGCCCCAGTCCCGGTACAGGTCGGGGGCCTCCTCGTAGGGCGGCAGCTCGGCCAGGTCGGCCAGGGCCAGCCGGACGCGGCCCAGCCCGCGCACCTCCTCGACGGTCACGGCCACGGTCGTCACCTCCTTTCGCCCGCGGCGGCCGCCCGCCCCTGGCCGGCGCGGTCCGCGGCCTGGTTGCCGTCCGCGGGTTCCCCCCCGGCGACGGCTTCCCCGCCGTCCGCCTGCGCCGTGCGGCTCGCCCAGTCGGCGAAGGACTCGCCCGGCAGCCGCTCGGCCCGGTACAGGTCGAAGAGGCGGAAGACGCCCTCGGGCACCCGCCTGGCCGGGAGGCGCAGGACGGGCCGGCCGAAGGCCACCAGCCCCTCGCCCACCCGGCCGCCCAGGAGGAGCTGGTACATGGGCGCCTGGTGGCCGTCGGCGCGGGTGGCGGCGCCGTGCAGGCCCACGGTGGCGATGTGGTGCTGGCCGCAGGAGTTGGCGCAGCCGCTCACCTTGATGCTGACACCGCGCAGGTCCTCGGCCAGGCCGTATTCGGGCCGGGCCGCCAGTTGCCGGTGCAGCTCCAGCGCCAGCCGGTGGGAGTGGGTGATGGCCAGGTTGCAGGTGTCGGCGCCGGGGCAGCCCGTGACATTGAGGACGTGGCGGGCCCCCGGGTCGCCGAGCCCGCCCTCGGCCAGCTCCTCGTACAGCTCCGGCAGGCGCTCCACGCGCACCCAGGGCACCAGGAGGTCCTGGGTGGGGGAGGTGCGGAGGAAGCCCTCGCCGTAACGGCGGGCCAGGCGCGCCAGGAGGCGGAACTGGTCGGCCGTCAGGTCGCCCCCGGGCACCGTGACCCAGGCCACGGCGTAGCCCTCCTGGCGCTGGGGGAAGGCGTTGGCCCGCGCCCAGGCGTCGAAGGCGGGATCGCCGCCGAGGTCGCGCCAGGGGGCCTCGTCCCAGGGAGGCTCCACGGGCGGGACGCCGATGGTGAGAGGCATCGCCGCGGGGGGCGCGGCCGCGCCGGGTCCGGGTTCCCCGGCGGGCGTCTCCTCGGCCAGGACGGCGGGACGCACCGCCGCGGCCACGCGCCGCTCCCGCAGCACCAGCTCGCGGAAGCGGTCGGGCCCCAACTTCTCCACCAGGAACTTCAGGCGGGCCTGGTGCAGGTTGTCGCGGTTGCCGAAGCGGTCGAAGACGCGCATCACGGCCTCCGCCGTGGCCAGGAACCGGTCGGCGGGGGTGAACTCCTCCAGGAGCAGGGCCGCCTTGGGGAAGGCGCCGAGCCCACCCCCGACCCACACGCGGAAGCCCGGCTCGAGGCCGGCGGGCCCGCGCCGGGTCACGGCCACGGCGCCGATGTCGTGCATGCCGCTGGCGGCGCAGTCTGCGGGGCAGCCGGAGAAGGAGGTCTTGAACTTGCGGGGGAAGTTCTGGGTCAGGGGATTCCTGAGGAAGCGGCGGACGTAGGCGCGCGCCAGGGGGCGCACGTCCAGGACCTCCTTGGGGCAGATGCCGGCCAGGGGGCAGGCGGTCACGTTGCGAACCGTGTTGCCGCAGGCCTCGCGGCTGGTGAGGCCCGCCTCGGCCAGGAGGCGCATGACCTCCGGCATGCGCTCGAGGGGAATCCAGTGGAACTGGACGCACTGGCGGGTGGTGACGTGGCCGATGCCGTGGGGGGTGAAGTCTTCGGCCACGGCGGCCAGGGCCTGGGCATGGCGCACGCTCAGCACCCCCAAGGGGATCTTGACCCGGATCATCTGGATGTCGGTCTGCCCCCGGATGCCGTAGACGCCGTTGTTGAGGCGGAAGCGCCGGAACTCCTCCTCGCTCACCTCGCCGCGCCGGCGCGCCGCGATCATGGCGGCGAAGCGGTCGGCCTCGGCCAGGCTCGCCGCGTCCGGCTCGGGGAAGAGGACCTCCTCCCGCTCGTTGGCCGCCGACCCTCCCGAATCCCGCTGGCTCACTGCCATCCCTCCCGCGTGACGGAGGAGCCGCCCCGCCGGATACGGCTCGTCGGAGCGGGTACCGTCTCTGCCCTGTGATTCGGATTCGGCGCTCTCGCGCCGCTCCTTGCTAATCCGAGTAATCCGATTGACAAAATAGGCTTTTGCGGATTAACTCTAGCAACGGGAGGCGGCCCTGTCAAGAACCAGCCGGCGACGCCGGATCCGCCGCGCGCCGGCGGCGCGGCCCGGTCCACGGGCCGGGGAGCGCCGTGTACGGGCGGCGGGGGCGGCGTTCCGGCCGTGGCGGTGCGGCCACGGTGCGAGGTGGGTTGTGGGCCGGCGTGTCTTGGACTAATCTTGGCGCTGTGGGATTCTCACCCGGCGCCGGGCGGGAGGTAGGGGCATGCTGCTGACGGACGAGCAACTCACGCGGTACTCGCGGCAGATCCTGCTGGAGCAGGTGGGGGTCGAGGGCCAGCGGCGCCTGCTGGATGCGCGGGTCCTGATCATCGGGGCGGGGGGGCTCGGCTCGCCCGCCGCCGTGTACCTGGCGGCGGCGGGGGTGGGCACCATCGGCATCGTGGACGGGGACCGGGTGGACCTGTCCAACCTGCACCGGCAGATCCTGCACTTCGATCACGACCAGGGCCGGCCCAAGGTCCAGTCGGCCCGGCGCCACCTGGAGGATCTCAACCCCGACGTGCGCGTGGTGGCCCACAACGCCGTCCTGACCCGCGAGAACGCCCTCGACATCATCGGCGACTACGACGTGGTGGTGAACGGCTCCGACAACTTCCCCACCCGCTACCTGGTCAACGACGCCTGCGTCTTCCTGGGAAAGCCCCTGGTGGACGCCAGTATCCTCCGCTTCGAGGGGCAGGCCACCGTCTACCTGCCGGGCAAGGGCTGCTACCGCTGCCTCTTCCCGGCCCCGCCGCCGGCGGGCATGGTGCCCAGCTGCGCCGAGGCCGGCATCATCGGGGCCGTGGCCGGACACCTGGGCACCCTCCAGGCCCTGGAGGCCGTCAAGATCCTCCTCGGCTTCGGGGAAACCCTGAACGGCCGCCTCCTCCTCTACGACGGCCTGACGGGACAGTACCGGACCCTGCGGTGGAAGCGCGACCCGGACTGCCCCGTGTGCGGCGACAACCCCACCATCACGGAGCTCATAGACTACCATCAGTTCTGCGGCGTGCCGGCGCCGGCGCCCGCGGCCGGGGCCGGCGTGGCGGCCGCGGCGGCCCCCGCCGTCCTGGAGCTGACGGCGGCCGACGTTTACGAGCGGTGGCGGCGGGGTGACGTCCAGCTCGTGGACGTGCGGGAACCCGGCGAGTTCGAGGTTTCCCACGTCCCCGGCGCCATCCTGCTGCCGGCGGGCGAGATCCCGGCGGGTCTGGCGCGGCTGGACGCGGGGCGGGACACGGTGGTGATCTGCCACATCGGCCGGCGCAGCGCCGAGGCCGCGGAGAAGATGCGGCGGCACGGCTTCCGGCGGGTGTGGAACATGCGCGGGGGCATGGTGGCCTGGCTCAACCAGCGCTTCCCGGTGGAACGGGGCGCGGCGGAGGCGGAGGCCGAGGAGGCTTCCCTGCCGTAGCGTCCCCGACCCGCCTCCCCTGGCGGCGCCCCCGGCGTCGCCGCGGGATGGGTGGCGCGCCGTCCCCCTCCGGGGGGGCGCGGCCGCGGAGCGCGGGCGCGTCTCGCCCCGTCCTTGGGGATGAGGAGGCGCGAGCCGTGGCGACCGGTCCGGGCGGCCAGGGGTGGGAGC
>CAYXQP010000112.1:0-1145 GCA_964467515.1 uncultured Eubacteriales bacterium
TTGGCTGGCGGGTGTGCTGGCTGCCGTGAGCTTCCTCCTCCTCCACTCGGTGGGGGACTTCCACCTGGCCCTCGGGGCGGTGAGCCTGCCGCTCTGGATGCTGGCGGGCGTGGCCTCGGGGCCGCCGGCCGGTGCGGCCGGCACGAGCGGTGGGACGGCGGGATCCGCAGCACAGCCGGCGGGGCCGCCCGCCAGGACGGGGGAGGTTCCCGCCGGGGACAGGGGGTCGCCCGCGAGGACGGCGGGGTTCCCCGCGGCGACGGCAGTCCTCGCACTGGCGGGGCTCCTCTTGGCGGCCGCGGCGCTGGCGGTGACCCTGGCCGCGGCGCTGGCACTGGGCGAGCGGGCGGCGCGCTCCTTCGAGGAAGGGGACTTCCTCGCGGCGGAGGAAGGGCTGCGGCGGGCGGCTCGCCTCGACCCGCTGGCGGCGCCGTTCCGGGCGGACCTGGCCCAGGTGGAGCTGGCGCGGGCCGACGTGGGGCTGGACGCCGACCTGGCCCGGGCGGAGCGCCTGGCCCGCGAAGCCGTGGCGCGGGACGGCTACAACCCCGGCTTCCACGCGCTGCTGGCCGAGGTGGTGGAGCGGCGGGGCCGGTCGGGCGAGGCCCTGGCGGAGCTGAGGCAGGCGGCGGAGTTGCACCCTTACGCGGCGCGGCGATGGGAGGCCCTGGCCCAGGCGGCCGTGCGGGCGGCGGAGGCGGCTTCGCGCGAGGCGGCGGCGGTGCGGCGCTACGCCGCCGTGGTGGAGGATGCGGCGCGGGAGATGGGGCGCCGGGCCAAGGCGGTGCCGGCCATCGTGCCTCCGGACTTCCGGCTTCCGCCGACGACGACGGCGCTGGAGCAGGCGCGAGCGCGCCTGCGCGTCCTCGCCGGCGGGTGAGAGTCGCCTCGGAGAGTTGCCATGGTCCCCGGCTTGTTATAATATGGCAGTGCTGCCCGGATGCGGCGGCAAGGGGTGAGAGGGATGGCTTTCACGGTGGAGGACTTTAGAGACCTGATCGCTATCCTCGAGCAGCGGCCGGATTGGCGGGCCGAGCTCAGGCGGCTCGTGCTCTCGGACGAGTTGTTGGAGCTGCCTGCCACCGTTCGAGAGCTGGTGGAGGCGCAGCGGCGCACCGAGGAGCGGGTGGAGGAGCTGGCGGCGG
>CAYXQP010000112.1:1245-5133 GCA_964467515.1 uncultured Eubacteriales bacterium
ATGGGTCGCGGCGGAGTCTGGCAGCCATGTCCGCGAGGAAGCCGCAGAAGCGCCTGAGGTCCTCCAGCAACTCGCGGTGCCAGCGGAGGCCGACGGGTGCCCCTCCCTCCATGGACTGGGCGATGGCTGCGAAGATCCCCACCAAGGCGGTCAGGCTCTCCAGCTCCCCCTCGATCCTGGCCTTGAGACGCAGCCAGTGGAGCGCGCGTTCCTCGCCGGCGGGCGTCATGCGCCACCGGTCCTCGGCAACGGCGGCGGAGGTGTGCCTGTCTCCGAGGGGTCAGTTGTGGGGGCTGGCTCTTGGCGGGCCGCCAGGAGAACCCCCTCGCCCAGGATCACGTGGCGGAGCGCAGGGCGGCAATCCTCGAGCGGCACGAGGTCCAAGGGGAAGGCCGTGAGCCGGGCTGCCTCTGCCGACGCCCGGATGAACAAGTCCGCCGGTATGTCCTCGGCGGCCAGGTCTATGTCCGAGGTCTCCCGGAAGGTGCCGGGCACGGTCAACGAGCCGAAGAGGAACACCCGCCTCGCGCCGAACTCAGCCACGAGGAAACGGGCGATGCTCTCGGCGTCCGCGCGCGCCGCCAGCTCCAGCTCCCTGCGCCTGGCGGCACCGACCTCGGCCCGCTCCCGCCAGGCTCTCGCCAACTCCTCCAGCGTCTCCGGCACCGTCTCCCCCTCCCCCTCCCGGCTGCGACGGGATGTCAACCCATCACCATTGGGACCTGGCCGGCCGACGGATCGCCACCATTGATTTCCGCGTAATTATAGACCAGCTCTTGGCGAAACCGTACGTTGCGCTTCCCCGCTCTCGGCCGGACCGCGTCGGTGCGTCATCGCGGGGGCCTGACCAAGCATCGTCGGGCGGTGGGGCGGCCGGTTAGACGGGGATGACGGTGAGGCCGGGCAGGGCTGCCGACAGCCAGGCGACGGCCGGCTCATGGCCGCGGAGGAAGCCCATTACGACGGAGGTGTCCACCACTACGAGGCGGGTCTCCCCGCCCGAGCCTAGCGCCTCTCGTCCCACCGGCGCCAGAACTCCCTGATCCTCTCCTCCACCTCGGCTGCCTCGTCGCGCCACGCGCCGGCCAGCGCTTCTCCCGCGCCGCCTCCTGGGCGAAGCGGTCGAAGAGCGCCAAGGGTTCCGCCATGCGGACGGCCGGCCCCGCCCCCTCGATCTCGGCGGCGAAGCGGTCGCGAGTGGTCAGTGGCACGAGCGAGCGGATGTCCAGGGCGTCCTTTTCCCCCTTGAGGGTACCCTGCCGGTCGCGCCACGCCCCCATCTTGAGGACGAGGAGGATCTCCAGGCTCGGCACGAGGAAGCCCTCCCGCTGCTCGTGATGCTCCAGGATGTACTCGGGCGCCACGGCCAGCGTCGTGGACCAGTGGGGGACATAGACGTCCACGTCGAATCCCTCTGCCTTGATCTCGTACTTCCGCAGCCGGTCGTTCTTTTTGATGTCGTACGCCGTCCGGAGACGGCCCAGCTCCTCGAAGTCCACCACCAGGTCTATGTCCTTGGACTTGGCCTTGCGCGAATACACCCACGCCGCCCAGCCGCCGATGAGGACGAAGCGGTGGCGCCTCTTCAGGTCCAGGAGGGTGGCCCAGCTGCGCTCGACGATGGCGTCATGGTACAAGGCTTGTCTCCTCCAGCCGTTCCTCCAGGGCGCGGATGAAATCGGCCGTCCACCAGGGTTGCATCTGCCACAGGTCCACGTAGAGCTGCTCGGGTGGGACGCGCGGCGGCAGGAGCGTGTCCGGCCGGAGGACGGTCAGGAGGGTCTCCCCGCGCCGCTCGTCGAGCCGGGGGCCGAGGCGGCGCCGGAGCTCGGGCAGCGCGGCGGGATCCAGGTACACGCTGACCTCGTCGTAGTCCGCCGGCGCGAACCCATAGTGGAACTTGAATCCCGAGGGCCCGGTGAAACGGGCCTCGGGCACCATGACGCCCTCGATCTCCGCCGCCGGCAGGGCCACCCGCGCCCGCCAGAGCGTGTCCTCCTCCAGGTTCCTGTGCACAGCCCAGATGAGCAGGAGCTTGCGCCAGTCGAGGATCTCGACGCCGCCTCGCCCGGCCCGGACGGCTCCCGCCCGACGGGGAAGGGTGAGGGCGCCGTGGACGGTGGAAAGGGACATGCCGAGGCGGGACGCCAGGTCCTTTTGCTGCCAGGGGGTGCGGCGACCTTCCCGGAACTCGCGGAGCAGTGCGCGCCAGACCTGCTCTTTCCTGGTCATGTTCTTTCTCTCCCGACTGTGAGTATCGAGGTCTATTTCGATAATATACGAAACCGGGCGGCAAGGGAATGCGGCTGGCGGACCTACTCGACCCAACCAAGCTGAAAAAGTTTTGGTCTTTCTTTCGCACTTTCGCCCCGGCGACATGCTCACCGCCTCGGAGCTGGCGGCCAGGAGTTTTGCGGAGGTCCAGAGGCTGCTGCGCCAGAGGCTAAAGCTCCTCATAACCCATCACTCCCGGCCGGCCGCCGTTCTGCTGGACTGGCAGGCCTTCGAGGGCTTGGTGCGGCGTCTGGAGGAGTTGGAGGACCTGGCGGAGGAAGCCGAGATGGAGGGCCTCCTCGCCGCGCGGGCCGGGGAAGAGTCCGAGGAGTGGCGCGGGCAGGCGGACCTCGAGGCCGCCTTGGCGGCGCACGAGCCGGAGCGCCCGCGACGAGGCTGAGCATGGCCGGCGAGGAAACCCCAGAGACGGGAGCGGCCTGGGTTCTTAAGTTTCATAGGGATGTCATCGCGGTGGACGTGCCAAAGCTCGCCCGCATCTCCAAGGATCCCGTCGCTTATGGCCTGGTGCGGCGGCGAACAGACAAGGCGTTGAGAGAGATCATGGAGGATCCTTTGCATCGCGGGAGCGCTCTGCGTAAGCCCCCATTGTCCGGCTGGCGCAAGTACAAATTCTTCTCCTCACCCCGCCCCGAGTCTCACGCACGTCCCGACATGAGGATAATCTACCGGCTCGTCGGCAGCGAGATCCGGGTTTTGGCCCTGGGGCAGCGCCGGCCGGGCGATCCCCTCGACGTATACGCCGTTGCCGAGGGCCGGTCGGAGCCCACGCCGCCCAGCCGCCGATGAGGACGAAGCGGTGGCGCCTCTTCAGGTCCAGGAGGGTGGCCCAGCTGCGCTCGACGATGGCGTCATGGTACAAGGCTTGTCTCCTCCAGCCGTTCCTCCAGGGCGCGGATGAAATCGGCCGTCCACCAGGGTTGCATCTGCCACAGGTCCACGTAGAGCTGCTCGGGTGGGACGCGCGGCGGCAGGAGCGTGTCCGGCCGGGGCCCCGTGCCAACGGCGCCTTTTTCCCCCCACTCGACCCAACCGAGATGAAAAAGAGGGCTTGTCAGGTATCGGTGCCCTCGCTATAATGGGAGCCGGGTACTAGGACTTTATAGCTAATGACATTATCTGCCGTGAGACCGTGCTCCTGGATGCGAAGAGGCGCCGGGGCCCACGGGGCGGGGGCGGCAGGGCGCGGGACTGCGCCCGGGTGGGCGCCGCGGGCGTCCGGCTCCCGGGGGCCCGGAGGGCGGAGCGGCGCTCGCGGCGGCGGCTGAGGGACAAGCGGGGGTCACGGAGGTCGGGCCTCTCACGTCATGGGCTATCGGTGGTCGAGGACGGTTCCCAGGGGCCGGGAGGGCCGGAGACGAGCATAGCGACGGGGAATGACCGGCGCCGGCTCAGCGTATGCCGGGCGCCGGTTTCCGCCACCCGCCGAGCTTCGGAAGGGAGGTGAGACGAGATGAAGCGGCAAGGTGGCAAGAGCAGCACACACCTGGGAGGTGCCAAATCAGTGAGGAAGACGGCTCTCGTAGTGGGGCTGGCGCTTCTCGCCGCGCTGGCCCTCGGCACGTCGGCCTTCGCGGCCGGGCCGCTGCCGGGCGA
>CAYXQP010000113.1:0-5132 GCA_964467515.1 uncultured Eubacteriales bacterium
CGCTGGCAAAAAGCTGACCGTTTGCCGTCAAAATGTCTATCCGACTACTCCTAAAAATCAGAACGGAACCGCGGCCCAGCAAGGAAGCAATCCTAGGGGCTGGTACCACAGGTACTTCAAAATTACGTAATCGGATACGTAATTCGACGTATTGGCTGCGTAATTTTACGTAACCTGAACGTAATTTCACGCCGGATGCTCATTGGCGGAGCGGGCCTCCCGCGCCGGACGTTGCGAGCCGGCGGCCCGTCAGCTCCCCGGCTTGCGGAAGAGGGGGTCGTGGCGGGCGAGCAGCTCCGCCTTGCGCTCCACGTACGCGGCGATGACCGGGGGGTGCCCCCTGGTGAAGGGGTGGAGCGGCCGGTCGTCCAGGATGTGGTCGGGATCGCGCCCGTCATAGATGTGCTCGCTGCCCTCCAGCCGCGCGTAGTGGACCCAGCGGCGGAAGACCTCCCGCTGCGGCTTGGCGTAGCCGTAGTGGACGTAGTGGAGCCCCGAGTCCTCGACCCGCGGTCCCACCCCCGCCAGCCGCTCGTGGACCCGCCCCTCGAAGCGCACACCGGGCACCCGCCGCACCAGGAAGATTCGATAGAAGAGCCCGTCCCGGTCCGAGGAGTTCTGCATGTACCAGAACGAGCGCATGAGGTGGTAGAACCAGCAGGTGTACGCGTCCACGTCCCCCCGCGCGCAGAGGCGGGGTAGGGCTTCCTTGAGGTCGGGGTAGAAGACCTCGTCCGCCGCCAGGAAGAGGAACCAGTCCCCCGTCACGTGGGCCAGACCGTGGTTCCACAGGGCGGAGAAGGCGTCGGCGTCCGAGGAGAGGAGCCTGACCTTGGGGAAATGCCGCGCGATGTCGGGGGTGCGGTCGGTGGAACCGTTGTCCACCACCACCACCTCGTCCACGGCGTCGTGGACGGCGCGCAGGGAGAAAGGGAAGAACTCCTCCTCGTTCTTGACTATGAAGAGGGCCGACACCCGCGTCACGCCCGCACCACCTCGCCGGCCGCCGGGCCTCGCCTCCCCGGCCCGCCCGGCACCGCCGGGTTCAATGTATGTCCCACCGGGAGGAGCGGACACGCGGGCGCCGGCGGAAGGAAGCGAGGGGCGTGTACGGGAGGGAGGGGACGGCGAACACCGCCGCGAGGGCGGCCGCGGCGAGGTGATGGCCGGGCGGTCACGCCCGCCCGGCAGAGTAGGCTCCCCGCCGGGCACACCGGCCGAGTGCGGGTTCCGTGGTCCCATAGGGCCGATTCGGGTAATTTTTACACCCCGGGCCGACCCGCCCGTGGTGGAATTCTTACGCGAACCAATCCCGGCAGCGCCTCTTCGGCCCCGACTCGGCCTCCATCCCGCCCGAATGGGCCTCCTACCCCAGCCTTGAGGCCCGGTCCCCCACGTTTCGCGTAAAAATTCCACGTCCCTTCCCCAAAGGCTTGGTGGAAAAATTACCTCAACACCTGCGGAGGGGGGGGTCGAATTCCCGGCCCACGACCACCGGAACCGGCCGAACCGCCGGCCCGTAACCTGTTCCCGAGGCGCCATGGCGCCATGAGCCCATGGGGAGGTCCCCGATGCGGGTCGCCGTAGACGTGAATCCCCTCGTGGTGGGAAGCCACCGCGAGCGGGGCATAGGCCACAGCACCGCCCACCTCGTGCACGCGCTCCTGGGCGAGGCGGCCGAGGCGGACCCGGCCGCCGAGTTTCTGCTCTGCCACGCCGGCGGGACCGGGCTTCTCGAGGCCGCCTATCCCTGGTTCGCCCGCTCCCTCGCCCCCCGGCACGGCTCCCGTCCCGGCTCGGCCGGCGCCGTGGGCCCACCCGGCCGGGGAGGCCGCCCGCGCGTCCTCGTCCGCGCCCTGGAGCCCGGCCGCTGCCTCCTGGCCGAAGCCCGGCGGGCGGGGGCCGAGGTCGTCCACGTCACCGACTACTTCCATCCCCTCTACGACCCGGCGGAGCTGCCGCGCCGCCCGGCAGCGCCCCTCGTGGTCACGGTGCGCGACCTCATCCCCCTGGTCCACCCGGAGTGGAACACGCAGGGCCGCGAGCGCCTCCGGCGCCATCTCCTGCCGCTCCTGGAGCGGGCGGCCGCCGTGGTCGCCATCTCCCGCTGGACGGCGCGCCACCTGACGCGGCACCTCGGCCTGGACGCCGGCCGCGTCCGCGTCATCCCCCACGGCGTGGCCCGCTGGCTCTTCCGCCCCGCCTCCCCCGCGGCGCGGGCGGCGGTGCGGAAGAAGCTCGGGCTCGGCCACCCCTTCGTTCTCTGCGTCTCCCCCTTGGATGGAAGCCCGCGCAAGAACCTGGACACCCTTCTGCGCGCCTTCGCCGCCTTCCGTAGCGCCGCGCCGGGCCCGTGGCGGCTCTGCCTGGCGGGGCCCGGCCGCCCCGCGGAGGGGCTGCTCCGCCTTGTGAGACGCCTGCGCCTGGAGGAACGGGTGGTCTTCACCGGTTACGTGGACGAGGAGGACCTGCCGGCCCTCTACAGCGCCGCCGCCTGCCTGGCCTTCCCCTCCCGGGCCGAGGGCTTCGGCCTCCCCCTCCTGGAAGCCATGGCCTGCGGCACGCCCGTCCTGGCTTCCTCGGCCGCCGCGGCACCGGAGGTGGCGGGGGAAGCGGCGCTGCTGGCCGACCCGGAACGGGTCGAAGACTGGGTCCAGGGGCTCTGGCGCCTGGCCGCCGACGGCGCGCTCCGCACCCGCCTGGTCCTCCTGGGTCTCCGCCGCGCCCGCCTCTTCTCCTGGCGCCGGGCGGCCAGGGCCTACCTCGACCTCTTCCGGGCGGTGGCCTCGGGATGAGGGCGGGCGGGCCGGCGCCCGTGGCCGTGGCCGTCATCGGGCTCGGGCGGAGCGGGCTCCCCCTGGCCGTGGCCCTGGCCCTGGGCGGCGTCCCGGTGATGGGCGTGGACCGGGATCGCCGGCTCCTCGCCGCCCTCGGCGCCCGCCGCCTGCCGTACCGGGACGACGAGCTGGCCCCCCGCCTGGCGGCCGTGCCCGAAGGGGCCCTCGTCCTCACGGACTCCCTGGCGGAGGCGGCCCACCGGGCGGAAGCCTTCGTCCTCTGCCTGCCCACCACGCTGGATGACCGCCTCCTGCCGCGCCAGGACCACCTGCTCCGCTTGGTGGGGCGGCTCCTCCGCCTGCGCCGCGGCCGGCCCACCACCGTGCTGGTGCGCAGCACCGTGCCCCCCGGCTTCGGCCGCCGCCTCCTCGGCCGGCTCGGCCCGCACCGCGCGGCCCTGCGCTACGCCTACTGCCCCGACCGCTCCGCCGAGGGCCGTCTCTTCAGCGAAGCCGCCTCCATCCCCCAGCTCGTGGGCGCCGCCGACGAGGAGTCAGCCGGCGCGGCCCGGGCCATCCTGGAGCCCCTGGGCTTGCCGTTCCTCGTGACCGGGATCCCGGAGGCGGAGCTGGCCAAGCTCTTCGACAACGCCTACCGCTACGTGAACTTCGCCCTGGCGGCGGAGTGCCTGCTCCTGGCGGAGCGCCACGGCGCCGACGCGGCCGAGGCCTGGCGGGCGGCCTCCTCCGGCTACCCCCGCGGCGGACCGTGGCGTCCGGGCCTGGCGGCCGGCCCCTGCCTCGTCAAGGATTCCTTCTTCTTGCTGTGGGACGCCCCGGGCGCCGGCCTCCTCCTGGCCGCCTGGCGGCGGAACGAGGGCATGGCCGAAACCCTGGTGGACCTGGTCCAGGCCCGCCGCCCCCTGGCCCGGCCGGCCGTGCTCGGCATGGCCTTCAAGGCCGACAGCGACGACGGGCGGGTGGCGCCGGGCGAGCGGTTGGCGCGCGTCCTCCGCGCCCGCGGCCTGGAGCCCCGCCTCCACGACCCCCTCCTCCGGCGTCCCGGGGTGACCCGCTCCCTGAGCGGCGCCCTGCGCGGCGCCACGGAGGTCTTCCTCGCCGTCCCCCACGCCGAGTACCTGCGCCTCGACCCGGCGGAGCTCGCGCGCCTCGTCGGCGGGGAAGCCCTCCTCGTGGATCCCTGGCTCGCCCTGGGCCGCCGCCTCCTCACGCCGCTCCCCGCCGTCTGAGGGCCGTGCCCCCGCCTCCTCACGCAGCTCGCCGCCGTCTGAGGGCCGTGCCGCCGCACCCTCCACCGAAAGGGGTTCGCTCACCCGCCGTCCAGGGAACGCCTGATCTCCTCCACCAGGTGCAGGGCGGCCACGGCTTCGCCGGGCGTCACGGCGGGCCGCTCGCGCGCCAGGCAGCAGCGGACGAAGTGGCCCAGCTCCAGGGCCAGGGGCTCGGCGTTGGGCACCGACGCCCGCTCGGTCCGGCACTCTTGGCGGTAGACGCCCCCCTCCTGCCGGGCCGCCGCGGCCCGCGTCACCGTGAGCCGCCGGTCGAGGAGGTCCAGGTGCAGGTAGGCCCCCTCCGCCGTCACCTCGACCTGCCGCACCTTGTCCTGGCTGACGCGGCTGGCCAGGAAGGTGGCCACGCACCCGCCCCGGAAGGCCACGGTGGCCGCGGCGTAGTCCACCACGGCCGAGCGCACCGCCACCCCGCAGCCATGGCAGGCCGCCGTCTCCGCGGCGCCGGCCGCGACGTGCCCGGCGCGTTCCGCCGGCTTGCCGTCCCTTGCGTCCGCAGCGCCGGCCGGCGCGGCTTCCCGACCGCCCAGGAGCCAAAGGGCCAGGTCCAGGTCGTGGAGCATGAGGTCCGCCACCACGTCGGTGTCGGCGGAACGATCCCCGAAGGGGCTCAGCCGCCGAGCGTGGAAGCCCACCACGCGGCCCGCCGACGCCAGGGCGCGCGCCAGCTCCGCCACGGCGGGGTTGAACCTCTCCACGTGGCCGGGGAGGAGGACGAGGCCGCGCGCCGCCGCGGCCCGCGCCACGGCCTCCGCCTCGGCGACCGTGGGCGCCAGGGGCTTCTCCAGCAGCACGTGCCTCCCGGCCTCCAGGCAGGCAAGCGCCACGGCGGCGTGCGCCGCCGTCGGCACGGCCACCACCACCGCGTCCGCCAGCGGCAGGACCTCCCGGAAGTCGGCCGCGGCCGGCACCCCGTACCGGCGCGCCGCCTCGGCCCTGGCCGCCTCCTCCACGGCCGCGACCGCCGCCAGGGCCGCCTCGCCCCCCAGGGAAGCCAGCACGCGCGCATGGTGCCGCCCCATATTGCCCACCCCCACCACGGCCA
>CAYXQP010000114.1:0-5101 GCA_964467515.1 uncultured Eubacteriales bacterium
CGGTGGCTGCAGCGGGGGAGGCCGGCCAGGCCCCGCCGGCGGGCGAAGCCGCGGTGCCCGGCCACGTCTTGCCGGCGCCGGCCGGCGGGGCGGTGCCGGTCGTGGCCTTCGCGGGGCCGTCGGGGGCGGGGAAGACCACCCTCCTGGCGGAGGTGGCTACGCGGCTGACGGCACGCGGCCGGCGGGTGGGCTTCCTCAAGCATCACCATGGGGAGCTGGACGCGGCCGGCAAGGACACATGGCTCCTCAGGGACGCCGGCGCGGCCGTGGCCGCCCTGGCCGGGGCCGACGGCCGGGCGCTCCTGGGTGTCCGGCGTCCGCCTGCGGAGCTGGCCCGGGAGCTGGCCGCCGCGGGCGGCGTCGGGTTGGTGCTGGCGGAGGGTTTCCACGGGGGTCCCTTTCCCGTGGTGCTGGTGCTGCCGGAAGGGGTGGGTCCGGAGGAGGCGCGGGCCCTGGCGAGCGCCTCCGGCCGGCTGCTCCGGGCCGTGGTGGGCGGAGAGCGCGACTGGGTCCCCAAGGGCGTGCGGCACTTCGCGCGCGGCGACGCCGCCGGCGTGGCGGCGTACCTGGAGGAGGCCTATCCCGAGGAGGGGCCGTGGCCCCGGCTGGCGCCTGACTGCGTGGTGTATCCGGGAGCCATGGTGGTGGGGCGGGTGCGGGTGGGGAGCATGTCCAGCATCTGGTACAACGCCGTGGTGCGCGGCGACCTGGAGCCCGTCACCATTGGCCGGGAGACCAACGTCCAGGACGGAGCCGTGGTGCACGTGGACGAGGGCTTCCCCTGCACCATCGGCGACCGCGTCACGGTGGGGCACCGGGCCGTGGTCCACGGCTGCACCGTGGGCGACGGCAGCCTCGTCGGCATGGGGGCCGTCCTCCTGACGGGGGCGCGTGTGGGCGAGGGAGCCCTGGTGGCGGCTGGGGCCGTGGTGCGGGAGGGACAGGAGATCCCCGCGGGTTGCTTGGCGGCCGGGGTGCCGGCCAGGGTATTGCGGGAGCTGACGGAGGAGGAGCGTCGGCGCGTCGCGCGCTCGGCGGAGGCCTACGTGCGCCTGGCCTGCGGAGGGTACTGAGCAGTTGCGCTGTCTTCATGAGTACCCATCAGGCTTGACGTGCGGCAACCAGACCTGCACCCTGCCGCCGGATGGGACGCTGCGGCTCCGGGTCCCCCATGCCATGGCGGGGAAGCACGGCACCCACGTGACGATGGGCGACAGCCGGTTTCCGTACGGGCAGGAGCTGGCGAGCCATGGCAGAGAGTTGCAAGTGAATCTAGTTTTCCCCTAGAATAGCGAAAACGCACCCACGCCCCGTGGGGGGGTGAGGTCCTTGGCGGGCCAGTTCGTCAACATCGGGCTGGGCAACGTGGTGTCGGCCAGCAGGATCGTGGCCGTGGTCAACCCGGAGTCGGGTCCCATCAAGCGCTTGGTCCGGGAGGCCAAGGAGTCGGGGCGCCTCATTGACGCCACGGTGGGCCGCCGCACCCGCGCCGTCATCGTCACCGACAGCGACCATGTCATCCTCTCGCCCGTGCAGCCGGAGACGGTGGCGGCTCGGCTCAACGGCCGCGAGCAGGCCGGCTGGGCCGAGGCTGCCAGGGCGTAGGAGGCGTGGCGGTCGCCGGCGCCCGATGGCCCGCGACACCCCCGGTCCTTGCGTTTGTTGCTCGCTTGTCGTTCGCTCATGCCAATCAACTTGCTTGCCAGGGAGAGCCTTGCCCTTTTTCAGAGCGATAGCGTAGACTTATTCTTCGCTGTGGAGGCGTCCTGCCTTTCGCCGGCAACAGGAGGGACCGCCGTGGACCTGGAGCCCACCTTGGACGAGCTGCTGGAGCACGTGGACAGCAAGTATACCATGGTGGTGGCCGCCGCCAAGCGGGCGCGGCAGCTCATGGAGGGGCATCCCAGCACCATCAAGCCCCACTCGGTAAAGCCCGTCAGCGTGGCCCTCGAGGAGCTGGCCGCGGGCACGCTGCGCTACGAGCGCACGCGCACCGGCATCAAGTAACGGGGCCATGTACGCCGCGGTGGCGGTGGACGTCGCCGCCGGAGGCACCGATCGGCTGTATCACTACTCCCTCCCGGAGGGACTGCGCGACGCCGTGCGTCCGGGTCACTTGGTCCTCGTGCCCTTCGGCCGCCGCCAGGTGGCGGGCGTGGTGGCCGCCCTCGTTCCCCAGGCGGACGTGGAGCAGGTCAAGCCCATCCTGCGGCTCCTGGAGCCCGAGCCGGTGCTGCTGCCGGCCCAGGTGGCCCTGGCCGACTGGCTGGCGGCTCACGTCCTTTGTCACCGGGCGGTGGCGCTGCGGTGTTTCCTCCCCCCGGGTTGGAGGCGAGGCGCGGCTCGGCCCCTCTGGCGCCGGGTGGTGCGCCTGGTCTCGCCCGGGCAAGCCGCGGCGGGCGACCGGGCCGCGGGGGACACGGGGGACAGAGCGGGGGGAGACTCCCGGACGGGGAGCGCGGCGGCCGGCGAAGAGGTCGCGGCGGGCCTCACTCCCCGGCAGGGCGCGGTCTTGGGTTTCCTTAGGGGATACGCCGGTCCTCCCCTGACGCGGGCGGAGCTGGCCCGGGCGGCGGGGGTGAGCCCCGGCGTGGTGGCGGCCCTCCTGGCCAAGGGTATGCTGCGCGAGGAGATGCTGCCGGCGTCGCGCCGGCCGGCGGCCCCCGCCGTGGCCGTGGAGTCCGGCCCGCCCGTCCTCACACCCGAGCAGGAAGAGGCGGTGGCGGCCATCGTTCCCGCCGTCGCCTCGCCCGGCGCGGCCGCGGCGCCCCGCGGGTTCCTCCTCTTCGGCGTGACCGGCAGCGGCAAGACGGAGGTCTATCTGCGGGCCATCGAGGCCGGTTTGGGTTCCGGACGGCGGTCCCTCGTCCTCGTGCCCGAGATCGCCCTGACCCCCCAGCTCATGGCCGTGTTCCGCGGGCGCTTCGGCGACAGGGTGGCCGTCCTGCACAGCGCCCTCTCTCCCGGCGAGCGCTTCGACGAATGGGGGAGGATTCGCGCGGGCCGGGTGGACGTGGTGCTGGGGGCCCGCTCCGCCCTTTTCGCGCCCCTGCCCGACCTGGGCCTCATCATCCTGGACGAGGAGCACGAGTCCACCTACAAGCAGGAGGAGTCCCCCCGCTACCACGCCCGCACCGTGGCCGCGGCCCGGGCGGAGCTGGAGGGGGCGGCTCTCCTCCTCGGCAGCGCCACGCCCTCCGTCGAAACCTTCCACGCGGCGCGCCAGGGGCGGTTGCGCCTACTGGAGCTGCCGCGGCGGGTGGACGGCCGGCCCCTGCCCGCCGTGCGCGTCGTGGACATGAGGAAGGAGCTGGAGCAGGGCTGGCGCGGCATCCTGAGCCGCCCCCTGGTGGAAGCCATCCGCGAGCGGCTGGCGCGGAGGGAGCAGGTCATCCTCTTCCTCAACCGGCGGGGTTTCCACACCTTCGTCCTCTGCCGCGAGTGCGGAGAGTCGGTGCGCTGCCCCCACTGCGACGTCTCCCTCGCCCTGCACCTCCTGGGGGCCGCGGGTCCGGTGGGATCGGGGCCGGCGGCGCCCGGCGCGGCCGGGCCGGGGGCGGCGCCGCCCCTCCGCTGCCACTACTGCGGCTTCGAGCGGCGCCCGCCCGAGACCTGCCCCAGCTGCGGCGGCCGGCGCATCCGTTACTACGGCACCGGCACCCAGCGGGTGGAGGAGGCGGTCCGCGACCACTTCCCGGGCGCCCGCGTCCTCCGCATGGACCAGGACACCACCGCCCGCAAGGGCTCCCACCAGCGCATCTACGAGCAGTTCCGGAAGGGGGACGCCGACGTCCTGGTGGGCACCCAGATGATCGCCAAGGGCTGGGACGTGCCGGGGGTGACCCTCGTGGGCATCGTCAACGGCGATACCGCCCTGCACCTGCCCGACTTCCGGGCGGGGGAGCGGACCTTCCAACTGGTGACTCAAGTGGCCGGCCGCGCGGGCCGCGGCGACGAGCCGGGGGAGGTCCTCCTCCAGACCTACTCCCCCGACGACCCGGTCATACGGTTGGCCGCGGCTCAGGACTACGCGGCCTTCTACGAGGAGGAGATGGCCGTGCGCCGGGCCTCCGGCTACCCGCCCTTCGCCGCCCTGCTCCGCCTCCTGGTGAGCCATCCCGTGGAGGAGGAGGCCCGCCGCCTGGCTTCCCTGGCGGTGGAGGAAGCCGTGGCCCACGGGGCCGCGCGCGCCGACGGGCTGGCGGGGCCGGCGGGGACGGGGGTGACGTGCGTCGGCCCCTCGGCGGCGCCCCTCAGCCGCCTGCAGGGGAGATACCGCTGGCAGGCCATCCTCAAGAGCGGCGACGCGACCGCCCTCCTTGACCTGGGCCGCGCCCTCCTCGGCCTGGAGCGGCGGTGCGACCGGGCCGGCGGGCGCCTCGTCCTCGACCCGGACCCGCAGCAGATGCTGTAGGTCGGACGACCGGGCATGCACTTCGGGCGCGGGCCCTACCCGGACCTCGGGCCTACCTCAACAGGTGGACTGAGCGTGCTGAAACGGCCGCCTCGTATCCGAGCGCCCGGGCCAGGTGGTAAACGATGAACTGGTTCAGGCTCACCCTTTCCTGCCGGGCCCGCTGGGCTATCTCGCGGTGGAGGCTACGGGGCATCCGAACCAGTACGCGTCCCGAGAATTCCCTGGCCGGCTCGGTGATCTCCTCCCCGGATGCCAGCGCGTCCTCCAGCCAAGTGCGCTTGGCGTCCTCGAGGTTCTCCAACAGCTCCTGGATCGTTGAGCCCTGGGTCATGCAGCCCGGCAGGTCCGGAATCCGGGCCACGTATCCACCGGTCGGATCGGGGGTCACCACCATCTCGTACGGCAGTTTCAGATAGTAAGCGAGGTCCTTCTGTTCACTCATCGTCGAGCTCCTCCTCCAGTAGGCGCAAGGCCTGGATCAAATAGACCGGTAGCAGGTGCGGGCTACGATACGGCACTACCAGCCGGCCACCGCGCCATGGTGGCGAAACGATATCAGTGGCGATAGCACCTGTCAACCGCACGATCATCCTTTGGCCGGCTGTTTTCGCCGGTTAAGCGGACACCTGAAGGCTTGGGGTTTAATCCGAAGTTCACGGGTGTGAGGTAGCCGCCGGGCCAGGC
>CAYXQP010000115.1:0-5092 GCA_964467515.1 uncultured Eubacteriales bacterium
CCGCGCCGCCCGGCGCAACGGCCGCGCCGCCCGGAGCAACGGCCGCGCCGGTCGGCATGGCGCCCGCCCCGGAGGCGCGCGGCGCACGGGCGGCCGGGTGTCCCAAAGCCGCGCCGGTACCGGTCAGCGTGACGTGGGGCCGGCCCTTCATACCAGTTCCTCCTCCAGGCGGGCCTGCAGCTCCTCCCCGCCGGCCGCCGCCGGCAGGTCGGCCAGGGCCGGGCGGAGGAAACCGCCCACCAGGAGGCCCAGGGCCGCCCGGACGGGGAGGCCGCGGCTCGCGAGGTAGAAGAGCTGCTCCCGGTCGGGGGGGCTGATGGCCGCCCCGTGGGAGGCCCGCACATCGTCCTCGTCTATGACCAGGGCCGGGCGCGAGTCGGCCCGGGCCCGCGGGCTCAGGAGCAGGACGCGGTGGCGCTGGTCCAGATCGGCGCCGGCGGCCCCCCGGCGGATGCGGCCCTGGCCGCGGAAGAGGGCCCGCGCCTCGCCGGCCACGGCCGTGTGGACCAGGAGCCGGCTCGTGGTGGCGGGGGCCTGGTGGATGCCGCCCGCCGCCAGGTCCAGGTGCCCGCCGGCCGCCGCCTGGGCGCACACCGTCTCGCAGCGGGCGCCGCGGCCGTCCAGCCAGGCGTGGGCCTCCTGGCGGCTGAAGCGCCCGCCCGCCTGCACCAGCCGCCAACGAAGGCTCGCCCCCTCGCGCAGGGTGGCCCGGCGGAAGGCGAAGCAGCGCGCGTCGGGCCCCGCCGCGTGGACGTGGGTCAGCTCCAGGTGCGCTCCCTCGGCCACGTGGACGGCCAGGAGGCTCGCCAGGAGCGGCCTGGGCGCCCCGCCGCCGGCCGACGCCAGGATCTCCACCACCCGCACGCTGGCGCCGCGCTCCACCACGAGGAGGCACGGACGCAGCACAGGGGCGCCCGCCGCGCCCAGCCTCTCCTCCAGGACGACTGGTTCCTCCACGCGGACCCCCGCCGGCACGTGCAGGACGAAGCCCCCGCTGCCCAGGGCCAGGACGAGGGCCGCCAGGAAGTTGTCACCCGGCGGGAAGGACTCGGCCAGGGGGTGAGAGGCCAGGAGCTCGGGCCGCGCGCGGGCTGCGGTGACGTAGTCCGCCAGGAAGACGCCGGCGGCGGGGGCGGGCAGGCCCGCCCCCGCGGGCGCCGTGCCGGTGAGCGGGCCCGCCCCGCGCGGGGGAGGGGCGGCCCGACCGGCCGCGGGCGCGCCGGGCAGGAGGTCGAAGGGCACCGAGGAGAGGTCCAGGGCTTCCTCGGGCGTGCGGCGCCAGTCCTCGTCCCGCAGGGCGGGGTGGACGGCGCCGGCTCCCGCGCGCCACGCGCGCAGCCGGTCCGCCGTGAGCCAGGCCGGCTCCCCCAAGGCTTCCCCCAGGGAACGGACCAGCTCCTCTGTCACCGCCCCCGCCAGCGTCGCCACGGCAGCGCCTCCTTTCAGGCTTCCCCGCCGGCGGCGAAGGTCGTCCCCGCCGCCGGGTGCCGGGCACCCACGGCGGCCGGGGCCGGGTCCGCCGCGCCGGCCGCCTCGGAACGGAGCCAGTCGTAGCCGCGCTCCTCCAGCTCGGCGGCCAGCTCGGGACCGCCGCTCCGCACGATGCGCCCCTCCAGCAGCACGTGGACGCGGTCGGGCGACACGTGCTCCAGTATGCGCCGGTAGTGGGTGATGAGGAGGGCCGAGAAGCCAGGCCCCCGCAGCCTGTTGATGCCGCCCGCCACGACGCGGACGGCGTCCACGTCCAGGCCCGAGTCGGGCTCGTCCAGGACGGCGCAGCGGGGCTTGAGGAGCAGCATCTGGAGGGTCTCGCAGCGCTTCTTTTCCCCGCCGGAGAAGCCCTCGTTGAGGTAGCGGGTGGCGAAGGACTCGTCCATCTCCAGGTGGCCCATCTCCTCCAGGAGGGCCGAGCGGAAATCCCAGACGGACAGCTCGCGCCCCCGGGCCGCCAGGGTCTGGCGCAGGAAGTTGAAGACGGTGACGCCGGGCACCTCGACGGGATACTGGAAGGAGAGGAAGAGGCCGCGCCGGGCCCGTTCGTCGGTGGGGAGGCGGGTCAGGTCCTCCCCCGCCAGGAGGATACCGCCCCGCTCCACGCGGTAGCGGGGGTGGCCCAGGAGGGCGTAGGCCAGGGTGGTCTTGCCGGAGCCGTTGGGCCCCATGAGGGCGTGGATCTCGCCGTCGGGCACCGCCAGGTCTATGCCCCGCAGCACGGGCCGGCCGTCCACGCTCACGTGGAGGTCCCTGACCTCGAGCACCGTGGTCCCCGTCGCCTCCGCTGCCGTTGGAACCGCCCCCTGTCCCCGGCCGTTCTTTGCGAGTATTATATTTGCAAGGTTAGCACTGTGCAAATGAGAGTTTCCCTGACAGAGGAGCGCAGACCGGTCGCCGGGGGACCAGGCCGGCGTCCGGGACGGCTCCGGTGTCCGGCGGGGCGGTGTCGGGGAACGGAAGGGGGCGACGGGCATGAACACGGCGGACCCGGTGCGGCTCGCGTCGGTAATGGCCGACGGCACGCGCTTCTCCGTCTACCGGCACCTGGTGGAGGCGGCGCCGCGGCCCGTGTCGGCCCAGGAGGTGGCCGACCGGTTCCACCTGCACCCCAATGTGGCGCGCCTGCACCTGAACAAGCTGGAGGAGATCGGGCTCGTGGTCTCCGACACGGAGCGGTCGGGCAGGGGCGGGCGCCCCTACCGGGTGTACCGGCCCTCGGGCCAGTCCCTCCACCTGAGCCTGCCCCCGCGGGACTACCAGCTCCTCTCGGAGCTCCTGTGCCAAGCCCTGGCGCTGCTGGGGGACAGGGGCCTGGAGGCCCTGGAGGAGGTGGGCCGCCGGCACGGGCGGGAGGTGGCCCGTGACGCCGTCCGGCGGCTCCCGCCCGAGGACCCGTTGACGGAGGAGGCGCTCCTGGGCGCCGTGGCGGGCGTCCTCTCGGAGCAGGGGCTCCTGGCCCGGGTGGCGCCGTCGGAGCGGGGCACCGTCCTCACCCTCCACAACTGCAGCTTCGCCGAGGTGGCCGATCGGTTTCCCCAGCTCATCTGCCGCCTCTGCCGGGGCCTGGTGCAGGGGGTGCTGGCCCCGGGCGCCGGCGCCTCGCCGGGGGAAGCCGCCGGCGCCGCCGTGCGCGGCGAGGAGTCGCGCGCCAAGGGCGACGCCCGCTGCGCCTACGTCGTTGCGCCCTGACGGCTCGCCGGTCAGCTCGCCGTGGCCCGCTCGGCCGCCCGGCCCTTGAGCCCCGTGGCCAGGCCGGCCCCCGCCAGGACCACGGCCGCCAGCACCGTGTAGGCCAGGCGGTAACCGTAAAGGCCGCCGCCGAGGGCGATGAGGGCGCCCAGGAGGGGTCCGCCCACCAGGTGGCCCACGCTGCGGAAGATGGTGAGCATCCCCTGGGCGGCGCCCCGGTGCTCGGGTCCGGCCGCATTGAGGGCGATGTAGCGGAGGGGGGCTCCCACCAGGCTCGCCAAGCCCAGGCCGATGACGAGGCCCGCCGCCAGGAAGAGGGCCAGGGACGCCGTGAGCCAGCGCAGGGCCAGCAGGGCGACCCCGAGGACGAGGGCGCCGGCCATGACCACCACCCGGGAACCGCGGCGGTCCAGGATCTGGCCCGTGACCGGCGCCCCCACCGCCAAGGACAGGACGGCGGGCAGGACCAGGAAGCTGGCGGTGGCCGGGGAGAGTCCGAAGGCCGTCACGATGAGGGAGGGCATGAAGACGAAACCCGCCTCCACCATGCCCGCCACCGTGGAGAGGAGGGAGGCGATGCGCACCTGGCCCATGCCCAGGAGGGAGGGGTGGATGAGGGGGCTCGGGGAGCGGCGCTCGGCCCACCAGAAGAGGCCGAGGCAGCCGGCCGCCGCGGGCAGGAGGAGCCAGGAGGCGGGGTGGGCCGCCAGGTAGCCGTCGCCGCCCCCCAGGGTGGTGCTGATGCCCAGGGCCAGGAGCCACAGCCCCGCCGTCAGGGAAGCCAGGCCCACGGCGTCCACCGAGAAGGCCGCCTCCCGGCCGCCCGCCGGCAGGACGCGCAGGCTCCGCAGGATGACGTAGCCGGCCAGGGGCAGGTTGACGAGAAAGAGCCAGGGCCAGCCGAAGCGGAGGAGGACGCCGCCCAGCACCGGTCCGATTAGGAAGGCCAGCCCGAAGACCATGCTCACCAAGCCCAGGGCCCGGCCCCGGCGGTCGGGGGGGAAGACGTCGCCGATGACGGCGCTGGCCACCGGCAGGATGCCGCCGGCGCCGAAACCCTGCACGGCGCGGCCCGCCAGGAGCATGGCGAAGGAGCGGGAGATGGCCACCAGGAGGGAGCCGGCGGCGAAGATGCCCACGCTGGCGACGTACAGGGACCTCCGCCCGCGCACGTCGGAGAGACGGGCGATGAGGGGGGAGCCCACGAGCTGGAAGAGGACGTAGATGGAGAACACCCAGGCCAGCCAACGCGCGTCCACGGCGAAGGTGCGCCCGATGGCCGGCAGGGCGGGGCCCACGATGGCCACGTCCAGGGCGCCCATGAGCACGCCCAGGAAGAGAGTCAAGAGCACCGGCCGGTGGCTGTCGCCGCGGCCGCCGGCCGGTCCCGGGGCAGCCTCGGTCATGCGACCATTATAGCCGCGCCGCGGTCGGAACACAGCCGAGCCTCCCCGTGGCTGAAGCCAGGGGCTTGCGGCGGCCTTTTCTTGGTCAACGGGGGACGGCGGCCGGCCCGCGCCCGCCGCGCCGGCGTCACTCGCGCTCGCGCTCCCCGCGCTCGCCTTCGCTGAGCCGGCGTCCGTCACCGCGCTCGCGCTCCCCGCGCCACCCTTGGCCGCCGAACCAGCCCTCGTCCTCCTCCTCGTCTTCGGCTTCCTCGCCGTCGTACCAACCGCCGCCGTCCCATCCCCCGCGGCCGTCCCCGGACCACGCTTCGCCGCCGTACCAACCGTCGCGGCCGTCCCCGGCCCCCGCCGCTCCGGAGGCTCCGGTCCAGGCATCGCCCGTGTCCGGCCCTGCGCCGGCGGCTGCCGCGTCGCCGCCCGAGGCGGCGGGCGCCAGGTCCAGGAGCGCCTCGTCGGCGGCCCCGGCCACGGGGTCGGGGGTGCCGCCCTGACCCTCGGCCGGG
>CAYXQP010000116.1:0-5051 GCA_964467515.1 uncultured Eubacteriales bacterium
CCGTCGCCCTGGCGGCGGCCCTGGGCGCCGAGGTGTGCGAGATCTACACCGACGTGCCCGGGGTCTTCTCGGCCGACCCGCGCCTGGTGCCCGCCGCCCGCAAGCTGGACCGCGTCTCCTACGACGAGATGCTGGAGCTGGCGGCCCTGGGGGCCCGCGTGCTGCACCTCCGCTGCGTGGAGATCGCCAAGAAGTACGGCGTTCCCCTCCACGTGCGGTCGAGCTTCAGCGAGGAGGAGGGGACCATGGTGACCGCTCACGGAAGCCGCGGCGAATCCGCCCCCCGCGACGGCGCCCGCGCGGGCGGCGCGGGCGGTGACAGCCCCCGGGGCGGCGCGGCCGACGCCGGGGAGCGCGGCGGCGCCGGCCTGGAGAAGGGCCGGGTCGTCACGGGCATCGCCCACACCACCGACGTGGCCAAGGTGACCATCAAGGGGGTGCCCGACCGGCCCGGCATCGCCGCCCGTCTCTTCGAGGCCCTGGCGGCCCGCGAGGTCAACGTGGACATGATCATCCAGAGCGGCAGCCGCGCGGGCAGCAACGACATCTCCTTCACGGTGGGCGAGTCGGACCTGCCGGCCGCCCGCGCCGCCGCCGAGGAGCTGGCCCGGGACCTGGGCGCCGAGGGGGTCGAGGCCGAGCGGGGAGTGGGCAAGGTGTCCATCGTGGGCGCCGGCATGGTGAGCCACCCCGGCGTGGCGGCCCGCATGTTCCGCACCATCGCCGACCAGGGCGTCAACATCCAGATGATCAGCACGTCGGACATCAGCATCTCCTGCGTCATCGGCGCCGCCGACGTGGAGCGCACCGTGCGCGCCCTGCACCGGGCCTTCGTGGAGGAGGTGTAGGCCCGGGCGCGGCCTGCCGGCGCGGCTCCGGCCCGGCGAGGGAGCAGCCAGCGGGCCGCCGCCGGACCCGCCGTCAGACGGAGGAGCCGAGGGCGCCGGCGGGCTCCGCGCCACCGGCCGGTTGCATCTCGGCGGGGGAGGGCGCGACGACGGGCTCCGCCTGACCGGGGGCCAGGTTGGACATGGTTACCGTCGTCGTGGCGTACGTGCCATCCGCGGGGTCGAAGACACGAACCCTCTCCTCCATGGTCCTGGGTTCCCCCTTGGGTCCGAGGAGCAGAGACAGTACCCGGTACCCGGAGACCGGGCCTTGCCGGCCGTCGAGGAGGTCGCGGACGCGGGGATCCAGCACCAGGCCCAGCCGTCGGCCCGAGCCTGCGGGAGACGGCTCCTCGAAAGCACGCCGGACAAGCTCCGGATGGGCGCGGACGGCCTCCGCCAGACGGCTCACGTGCTGCGCGCCCGACGCCTCCGGAGCGGGGTCGGCGGGTTCCCAGGGCTGCTTGCCGAGGCGACCGTAAACCCGGCCACCGACGCGGCGGACCTCCACGGGCGGCGCCTGGACCACGAAGCCCTGAGCGGTGGTGAGGACGAACTCCAGCACGGCCGCGCTGTCGCCGTTCCGCCACTGGTGGACGGCGCCGGTGCCTTCCACGCTGGCACCGTCGGAACCGTACAACGTCACACGCACATCGGCCCGGTAATTGCGCCACTCCGCCAACCGCGCCGCAGCCGCGAGAAAGGCATCCAGGGCACCGGCCGAGGCCCGGCGGCCCCCGTCGCGGATGACCACGCGGCGGGCGGATGCGTCCCACCTCACGTCAACCCCAAGGGCCAAGGCGACGAAGCGCAGGGGAACCAGGGTCCGGCCCTTGACAATCTGAGCGGGGACCTCGAGGGGCACCTCCCGCCCGTTGACGAGGGCCCTGGCCTCCCCCGGCACGAGGGAGACCTCCGCGCCGTCCGCCACGATGAGGATCCTCCTCTCCGGCGCATACCAGAACACGTCGGCCTCCAGGGACTCGCTCACGGCGCGCAGGGGCACCAGCGCGCGGCCGCGGACGACGAGAGGGGGCACCTCGGTGGGAAGGATCCGCCCGTTCACGAGGATCCCGGGCGGCGACGCGGCGGCGGCGTCATGGCTTGGCAGCCAGGCCACCAGGGCGCCCAAGGCGCCCGCTGCCAGCATGGCGGCGGCCATCGTCTTTCTGGCGGGGAGCCTCCTCGAAAAAGACACAGCATCTTGAGTATATCGCTCCAGGACCCACGCTGGCGCAGTCGCCCGGTGCCGGCTCCCGCCGGCCGCTCCCCTTGGTGGGTCCACCCCGGCTCGGCTACACTTCCCCCGGTATGCTCGTCGCGTACCCGAGGAGTCCAAGGGGAGGGGTGAGGGTGCGCTTCCACACCGAGTACCTTACCTTCAACACCCGGGAGCGGCAGGCCATCGTGGACATCACGGACCGGGTGGAAAGGGCCCTGGCGGCCAGCGGCATAAAGGAGGGCATGGTGCTGGTGAGCGCCATGCACATCACGGCCTCGGTCTTCGTCAACGACCACGAGCCGGGTCTTTGGCGCGACATCCTGGACTGGCTGGAGGGCCACGTGGCCCCGTGGGACCGGCACCCGGCGCGGGGCGACGACTATCTCCACAACCGGACCGGCGAGGACAACGGGGCCGCCCACCTGCGCAGCCTGACCCTGGGCCACCATGTCCTCCTGCCCGTCACGGCGGGGAGGCTGGACCTGGGGCCCTGGCAGCGCGTCTTCTACGGCGAGTGGGACGGGCGCCGCCCCAAGCGCGTGATCCTCAAGTTCATGGGCGAGTAGCGATCCCCGCCGGCACGGGTCGACCCTGACGGCGGAGGGCCGCCGTGCGCGTCAGCCGCTGACCTCCTGGCACTGGGGGTGGAAGCGCCGCAGGAGGCGGCGCTGCTCCTCCGGCCACTTGCGGAGGAAGGCGGCGCGGGCCTGGGCCAGCAGGGCCGGCGCGTCGAGCCGGCCCGTGGTGCGGGCGCCGAAGTGGTGGACGTACACACCCACCGCGTACACCCGGTTGCAACGCCGGTGGAGGAGGGTGCGGAGAAAGAGGTCCACCTCCTCGTAGAAGCAAAAGCCGAGCCCCTCATCGAAGGGGCCGATGTCCTCGATAAGTTCCCGGCGCAGCACCAGGCACGCCCCCGTCGGGTGCGGCAGCCGGAGATCCCGGTGGCGCTCGCGGAAGGCGAGGGCGAAACGATCCAGGCTCCCGCCGTAGAGGGCGTCCACGGCCGCCCGCTCCGGCGGGCACACGTTCCACCCGCTCGCGGCGGCCGCCTCCTCCGGGAACCGGTCCCGCAGGATCTGGGTCAGGTTGTAGGTTTCCACGGGACAGACGATCCCTGCCTCCGGGTCCGCCTCCAGGGCGGCCGTCAGGTCCTCCAGCCAGGCCGGCGTCAGGACCAGGTCGTCGTTGCACACCGCCAGGTAGCGCCCCGCAGCCCGTGCCAGGCCCTGGTTCCAGGCTCGCGGCACCGGCTCGTTGACCTCGTTGCGCATCACCCGTACCGTCAGGGGCGCTGCCGCACCGGCGCCGACCGCCGACCGAGCCGCCTCCCCTGCCAGGAAGCCGGCCGTGCCGTCCCGCGAGCCGTTGTCCACGGCGATGAGCTCCACGGGCGAGGCGGTGCAGCGGCGCAGGGATTCCAGGAACAGGCGCAGGCAGGGCAGGTTGTCGTGGGTGGCCACCACCACGCTGGCCAAGGGAGCGGAACCACGGCTCATGCGGGACATCCCCCGCCCAGCTTATGCGCCCGCCGCCGCGAGGGACCGGCCGCGAACCCCCGTGGACAAGGCCGCATAGCTTGTACCGGCGGGACAAGTCCCGCGAGCTTGTACCGGCGGGACGATACCAGCGACCCGCGGAAGAGGGGGTGAGGGGCATGGCCACCATAGACCTGAACAAGCTCGTCCCGGGCACGCAGATCCGCAGCAACGGCGTGGACAGCGCCTTGGCGGCCAGGTTGGGGGCAACGCCGGCGGACTCCAACGTCACGGTGGACTTCGTGGACACCCTGAACGGTCTCGTCTCGGGACACTACAACGATATCAACGTCATCCTCCCCGTGAGCGCGCAGACCTATATCGTGCATGTCGGCGCAGGCCCGGAGCTGCCTCTCGATCCGTGACGGAAGGGGACGACGGCGCGGAGGGAACCGCCACCCGGTGGGTCTCCCCCGCGCCGCCCCCCTGCGCAGGCCCAGCGGGCGGCATGAAGGTCTAAAGACAAAAAACAACCGGCCGACCCGCCACCCCCTCGACATCAATCACAGGCGGTATCCAGGATGAAGCGGACCCGGTGGAGATAGGTGTGCCGCGCCAGGACCTCCCGGCGGCCGGCCTCGGCGATGGCCCGCCCCTCCCCCTCGTGGGACAGGTAGTGGTCCAGCAGGCGCTCCAGGTTCTCCTCTTCGTAGAGGACCAGGTGCCGCCGGTCCTGGAAGAGGTCGAGGAGGCCGTTCCCCACCCGATCGGTGAAGACCAGGCGGCCGCAGGCCATCCCCTCGAAGGGCCGGATGTTGAAGATCCCCAGGGCGGAGCGGTTGAAGACGATCCTGGCCTGGGAGTAGAGGCGGGCCATGTCGTCGTACCCCACGTTGCCGGCCACCGCGACCCGGTAACGGCGGGCCAGGCGCTCCAGGAGCCGCGCCCGCTCTGCGTAGAGGGGTGGGAAGAGGTGGCCCACGAAGGCCAGATCGTACTCTTCCCGTACCGGCAGGGGACGGTGCACCTCGGGGTCGCAGGCGAAGGGAAGCCAGTGGGTGCGCGGGTTCCCGTGCCGGCGGAAGTGGGGCACCCAGTCCTTCTGGGAGATGAAGACGTGGTCGAACCAGGTGGACCGCACGGCGTGCCAGCAATGGTGCTGGGGGGTGTCGGCCTCGATCCAGACGGTGGGACAGGGCGCCACCCCTTTCAGGTCGGTGACGGTGAAGCCGCTCTCGTGCTCGATGACGAGATCCGGCGTGAAGCCGACGCCGGCGCAGGCGTCCAGGAGACGGCGCAGGGGCACCGTGCGCTCCCCCGGGTCCAGGTCGCGCCCCATCCCGGCCGTCACCACCCGGTGGCCCAGGGACTCCAAGGCCTTGACGTAGTAATCCCCCGTGGCACCCGTGTGGCCGTCGTTGCAGAAGAGGATCCGGAGGGGCCGAGCGGTCGGCGCCGTTGGCG
>CAYXQP010000117.1:0-4969 GCA_964467515.1 uncultured Eubacteriales bacterium
GCGCCCGGGGGCGGAGGCGGTGGCCGCGGCGGTGGATGGCCTTCTCGCTCAGGCCGACCCGGTGCACGGCGGGTTCGGCGGCACCCCCAAGTTTCCCATGGCGCCGGGCCTCACCCTCCTCCTCTGGGCGGTGCGCCGCCTCCCCGACGGCGAGGTGCGCCGGGCCGCCGGGCGGCACGCCCTGCTGACCCTGCGGCGGATGGCGGCCGGGGGCGTCTGCGACCAACTGGGCGGCGGGTTCCACCGCTACTCCGTGGACGCTGCCTGGACGGTGCCCCACTTCGAGAAGATGCTCTACGACAACGCCCTGCTCCTGCCCCTCTACGCGGGCGCCTCCGCCCTGGTCCGCGAGGGAGCCCTTCCCTCCCCGCCGCCGGAGAGGGAGCTGGCAGCCACGGCGCTGGAGGGGGAGCTGGCGGCCACGGCGCGCGCCACGGCCGGCTTCCTCCTCCGGGACATGGCGCTGCCGGGGGGAGGCTTCGCCGCCAGCCTGGACGCCGACTCGCCCGGACCCGGCGGGAGCCACGGCGAGGGGCTGTACTATACGTGGACGCCGGCCGAGATGGCGGCGGTCCTGGGCCCGGTGGAGGGCCTGGCGGCGGCGCGCGCCCTGGGCGTGACGGAGCGAGGGGACGTGGAGGGAAGGAGCGTCCTCCGCCTGGCCGGCCGGGGGGCCGGCGCGCCGTCGGGGGGAGACCAGGGCGAGACGGGGGAAGGCGGCGGCGAAGCCGGCGGGGACGCCTTCGCCGGGTGGCGGGAACGGCTCCTGGCGGCCAGGGCCGAGAGACCCGCGCCGGCACGGGACGACAAGGTGGTCGCCGGCTGGAACGGCCTCGCCGTCTCGGGCCTGGCCACCGCAGGACGCCTCCTGGGTGAACCAGCGTGGGTGGAGGCTGCCGCCGGCGCGGCCACCTTCGTCCTGGAGCGCCTGGGCGCACCCGACGGCGGGGTGCTGCGGTCGTGGCGGGGCCGAGCCGCGCCGGCCCCCGGCTTCCTCGAGGACCACGTCTATCTCTGCCTCGGTCTCCTCGATCTCCACGCGGCCACGCGGGAGGATGCCTGGCTCCACCGGGCGCACGGCTTGGCGGAGAAGGTGCTGGAGAGATTCTGGGTGGCAGCGGAGGGGTGGTTCCGCACGGCTCCCCCGCCCGGTCCGGACGACCGGCAGGGCGGAAGGGCGTCGGGGCCCGCCGGGGCGGCTCCATGGGCGGAGGTACACGATGGCAGCCTGCCGGCCGCCGGCGCCGCCGCGGTCCTGGCCCTGCTGCGGGTGCACCACCATACGGCTGACGCCGGCCTCCGCGCCGCGGCCGAGGCGGCCCTGGCCGCCCAGGCCGGCGAGTTGGCGACACGCCCCCACGCCTGCGCCACCCTGGCCCTGGCCTGGGACCTGGCCGCCGACGGGCCCACGGAGCTGACCCTGGACGCGGATCCAGGCCACCGCGACCTGGCCGAGTGGCTGGCCCGGCTCGACCGCCTTTACCTTCCCGACCTCGCGCTCCGGCTCCGTCCCGCCGGCGGCGCGGCGCCGGCGGCCACGGTCTGCCGCCGCTTCGCCTGCCGCGGTCCCGCCGGCTCCTGGAGCGAGCTGCGACGTCTCCTCCTGCCCGAAGCCGCCGCAACGGCCGCGAATAGGTCCCGGCCGCCGAGGAAAGCTTAACTCTGACCCGGAGACCCGGACCGCCACCCGGACCGGCGCGGCGGCGCGCCGGCGGGTGCCGAGCCGCGGCCTCCACCGCACCCGACGACGGCCGGGTTCGAAAGGAGCTGTTCCTCCGTGCGAACGGCGACCATTCAGTGGGCTGCGGCCTTCCGCGCCTCCCTCCTGGCGGCGCTGGCCGTCACCGCCTTCACCTACGCCTTCGCGCCCTTGTTCCGAGCTTCCCTGGGCGACTTCGCCCCCTTGGTGGCCAGGAGGCTCGGCCTCGTGGCGCCGGGGACCGGCGACGTCATCGCCCTGGCCACGGGCCTGGCGGCCCTCACCATGGCGGCCGTCATCTGGGGGCTCATCTTCGCCGTGATCCGGGCTGGCGTCCCCGGCCCCGACTGGGCCGTGGGACTCGTGTACGGCTTCGCCACCTGGCTCGTGGGGCAGTTCGCCGTGGTGCCGGCTCTGGGCGTCCCGGTGGCGGCGGCCCGCCTCCCCCTGACGCTGGCCGAGCACCTGCTCTTCGGCGTATTCCTGGCCTGGTTCATGCGCGGGGCCCGAACCGGCGTGGCCACGCCGCCCTGACGGCCCTGGAGCAGCCCCGAGCCAGGGCCCCGGCTAGCCCGGCCGGCCCCCTGGCGCGTCCCTCCCCCGCCCGCCGTCGCACCGCCGGGACCGCCCTCACCAGTAGCGCCAGCCCCGCGGCCAGGCGTAGACGCGCCCGTCCCGCACGGCGCTCCGCCAGAGGGGGTGCTCGTAGATCTCCCTCACCAGGCGGTGGCGGTGGTACCGGTAGTGGCCCCGCTGCACCGGGCGCCCCCCGTCGTCGCGCCACTCCACGGTGGTCCCTGTCTTGGGGAAGCCTGTCAGTTCCCCCCAGTCCGCCTGCGTCCCGCGCCGAAAGATCATGGCCGTCACCCCCTTCGCCTCCGGCCTGTCCATTGATGGCCCAGTCTATGCGGGCGAGCGGGAGAGGGTGAGAAGCCGCCGCCATGCGGCCGCAAGGGCCTCCTCCACCTCGTCGGCGGCCACGGGCCGGCCGGCCAGGTCGCGGAGACCGCGGGCCTCGTCCGCCAGACGGCGGGCCGCCGCCGCGCGCTCCGCCGCCGACGGAAAGGCGAAGAGGCCCATGATCGAGTAGACCGGTAGACCAATGGCGACGCTGCCCTGGATGAGGACGGCTCCTCCCTGTCTGGCCTGGGCCACGCCCGCCACGCGGAAGCCGGCCACCGTGACGGCCTCGCCCAGCCACGGCGCCGCCAGGCAGAGGGGGTGGCCAACGTGGCCGACCGCCCGCGGCCTCCGGGTGAGGGTGACGGCGAGCCCCAGGGAAGCGAGAGTCTCCGCCAGCACCCGCTGGGCCAGGGCGTTGGTCTCGCGGGGAGATCCCCCGACCGCATCGGCCGGCGCCACCAGGGCGAAGGTGACCGAGTCCCCGTGCCAGACGGCGCGGCCGCCCGTGGGCCGGCGGGCCCACCCCACCCCCCGGCGGGCCAGCTCGCCGGCATCGAGGCAACCGGCATCCTGGAAGCGGCCGAGGGTGACGGCCGGGCCGCGCCAGCGGTAGAGACGCAGGGTGGGTGGGAAGGCGCCGGGCGCCACGGCGCACGCGGCCAGGAGCCGGGCGTCGGCGGCCATGTTGGCGCCGGCTTCCCCCTCGCCGTGCCGGAGGACGCGCAGGGGAAGGCCCGCCGCCGTGGCGGCCGGCGGTGGTGAGATGCGGCCCACCCGCACGGCACGCGGCCCCCTAGGCTTTCCCGGTGGTGGAGGCAGCCGCGCGCCGGAAACCCGTCAGGCGGAGGGCCAGGTCGTCCAGAAGGCTGTAGATGACGGGTAGTACCACCAGGGTCAGGACGGTGGAGACGGCGAGACCGAAGAGGGCCACCGTGGCCATGGAGGCCTGGAACTCGGCGCCCTCGCCGATGCCCAGAGCCAGGGGGATGAGGCCGAGGACGGTGGCCAGGGCCGTCATCAGAACGGGGCGGAGGCGCACCATGCCCGCCCGCCGGATGGCCTCGGACCTCTCCAGCCCCCGCCGCCGGAGGAGGATGATGTAGTCCACCAGGATGATGCCGTTGGACACGGCGATGCCGCTCAGCAGGAGAAAGCCGATGAGGGCCGTCACGTCCAGGGGCCGGCCCGTGAGGAGGAGACCCAGAACGGCACCGATGAGCCCCAGGGGCACCGAGACCATGACGGCCAGGGGCGCCAGCAGGGACTCGAACTCGGCCGCCAGGATCATGTAGACGAGGAGCACGGCCGCCAGGACGGCCCAACCCATGGTGCGAAAGGCTTCCACCATGTCCGCCTGCTCGCCGCCCAGGCGCGTCTCGTACCCGGGCGGCAGGGGCAGCCCGGCCAGGGCGGCCCGCACGTCGGCCGCCACCTCGCCCAGGGAGCGGCCGGCCACCTCGGCCGTCACCAGGATCACGCGGGCCTGTCCGTCCCGCTGGATGGCGGCCTGGGCCTGGCCCCGCCGCAGGCTCGCCACGTCCCCCAGGAGGACGCGCCCGCCCGGCCCCGCCAGGGGGAGGGAGGCCAGGGCCTCCGGGTCCCGCCGCACCCCCTCTTCCAGGCGAACCCGCACGTCCACCTCCTCGCCGCCCAGCCGGAGCCGCGTGGCCACGGTGCCGGCCACGGCCGTGTGCACCTGCTCCCCCAGGGTCGCCACCGAGAGTCCGAGCCGGGCCGCCCGGTCCTGGTCCGGAACCGCCAGCAACTCCGGGCGCCGCTCCTCGACGCTGGACTGCACCTCGCGGGTCCCCGGCACCCGCCGCACCAAGTCCTCCACCAACCGGCCCAACTGGGCCAGCACCTCGGGGTCATCGCCCCGCACCGAGACCTGAACGGGCCGGTCCGTCCTGCTGGATCCCATGCCTCCGGCCGGCACCACCCGGAACCGGGCGCCGGCCACCCGCAGGAGCCGGCCGCGCAGGTCCTCCATCACCTGCTCGGTGCTGCGCCTCCGCCGGGCCTTCTCCACCAGCCGCACCTCCACCCGCGCCTGGTGGCGGGACCCGCCCTCGCCCGCCAGGAGGGGGTCCTCCCCTGCCGAGCCCACCGTGGCCAGGATGTCCTCCACCTCGGGGAGGGAGCGGGCCAGGGCCTCCACCTCCCGGGTCACCCGATCCGTCTCCGCCAGGGCCGAACCGCGCGGCAGCTCCACCTCCACCGCCAGTTGTCCCTCGTCCACGGTGGGCAGGAACTGGGCTCCCAGGAGGGGCACGGCGGCGACGCTGGCCGCCAGGGCGAGGACGGTGGCGCCGACCACGAGCCCGCGGCGGCGCAGAGCCGCCGCGATGAGGCGGCCGTAGGCGCCCT
>CAYXQP010000118.1:0-4830 GCA_964467515.1 uncultured Eubacteriales bacterium
CCCAAGGCCCAGCGCTGCAGCGGACCGCGCGCCGCCGCCGCCAGGCTCGCCGCGGCCACGCCGGCGTAGGTCGTCATCCCCGCCACCAGGAGGCCGCCCGCCGGAGCCAGCCAGGCCGGGCGCCCCCCCAGCAGCGCCCAGGCCAGCAGGGCCGCGCCGGCCGTGAAGAGGGGCCAGGCCAGCCGCGCCGCCGCCTCACCGCGCAGCCTGGACCGCAGGAGAACGGGGATCAGTTGGAGGGTGGCCCCCATCATGACCATGGTGGCCCAGCCCAGGGTGAGGAGGTGGGCGACGCCCGCCAGGGGCCACCAGAGGGGCCCGGCCGCCGCCAGGTCACCGGCCCGGACGAGGAGGGCCGCCTGGGCGGCCACGTAGAACCCGACGCCCGTCAGCATGTACCGGAGCGGCAGCCCCGACGGCGGCGCCAAGGCGGTGGCAAGGCTCGCCGCCTCCATCGCCCCTCACTCCCTCCAGATGACGACCCGCACGGTGCCGTCGGGCAGGTCCTCCGTGTGGTGGCACAGGCCGCGCTCGGCCAGCTCCGGATACAGGAAGAGAGGACGCCGATCGTTGCGCACCACGAGCCGGTCGCCGGGGCGCAGCTCCGCCGCGGCGTCCAGGACCCGCACCATGGGTTCCGGCGGCGCCAGGCCCCTGTTGTCCAGCTCGATGACCCTGCCCGCCGGTCCGGCGGTCGCCGGCCCCCCTCCGCCCCGCGCGCCGCCAGCGCCCGCCGGCGAGGCGGCGCCACCGGCCCGGCCGGCAGGGGCGGCCGCGACCGCGGAACCTTTTTGGAAGGTTATCCGCCACGCGCCCGATCCCAGCTCCTCGGCCCGGTGCGTGAAGCCGAGGCGCGCCATCACCCCGTAGAGGGGAAGGGGCTCGAAGCTGTTGACCAGCACGAAGGTGTCGTCGGGGCCGAGCCCCGCCACCGCCTCCATGATGGCGGGGAAGGGCTCCTCCCCCCGCTCGTGGAAAGGTCGCACGTCCAGCTCCACCGTCCGCCCGCCCATGCACGCAAACCCCCTTCACCAGCCGGCGGCCACGCCCGGCGCGGCGCCCCGACGAGACGGCCGGGGCGCCTCACGGCCGCGGGCCGGCGACCGTCGCCACCATTGTCGCGTCCGCAGCGGGGACGCACAGTGAGTATGATCACCGAAACGGCGGCGCGTCTGCGACAAAATGAGGGCGACGACCGGTGGCGCGCAGGGGCCGCCGGCCCGCCGCCGGACCCACCGGGTACGGCCGGGAGACCGGGAGGAGGTGCACGCCCCCTGGGAACCGATGTCAGGGCCGCTCCGCCCGCGTGGCGGCCGCCGCTGCCCCGGGAGCACGGCTCCTGGGTCATGTTCTTCGCCGCGTACCTGGCCGGCATCGGCTCGGCCCTGCTGGCGTCGCCCGGCACCGGGCGGCCGGCGCCCCCGGCCCCTTCACCGGAAGGCGTCGGGTCCTCGGCGCCGGCGGCCGTCGCCTTCCTGGTGGCCGGCCTGGCCTTCTTCTCCCTGCGGCGACCCCTGGCGGCCCTGCTGCGCCCGGAGCCGCGCCTGTCCGGAGACCTGGCCGCCTCCTGGGCGCTGGGAGAGGCCGCCGTCTCCCTCGGCGCCGGGGCGCTCCTCCTGGCCTACGGTCGCTGGTACGTGATCCCCCTCGGCCTGGCCGCCGGCGCCCTCCTGGGGGTGGACCTCCTGCGGGCGGCCCGCTCGCCGCGGCCGACCTTCCTCAGCGAGACGGCCGGCGCCCTGGGTCTCTCCCTGGTGGCGCCCGGCGCCTTTCACGCCCTCACGGGCACCATGCCGCAGGAAGCCCTGGCTCCGGCCCTTTTCCTGGCCCTGCATTTCCTCTCCGGCGTCTTCTACGTTCGCATGAAGGCCCGCTGGCTGCGAAGGCCTCCCCTCACGGCGGCCGCGCGCCTCGCCACGGCAGGGGATACGGCGGCATACCAGGTCGTGGCCCTGGCGGCGGCCGTGGCGGCGAGCCGGGCCGGAGCCCTGCCGGCCCTGGGCTGGCTGGCCCTGGTACCCGCGGTGGCGCGGGGCCTGGCGGGGAGCCTGTGGGGCCGACGGGAGACGGATTTCAAGCGCCTGGGCTGGCGGGAGGCCCTCTACACGGCCCTGGCCCTCGGCACGTGGCTGGCCGTCCTCTCCCTCTCCCCGCGCCGGGGCCCTTGACCCATCCCCCTGGGGCGGGGAGCTGCCCCGCTGAAGGCCGTCAGCTCTCCTCTCCCGCCAGCGCCCACCGCACCTCCCGCAGTTCCTCTGCCGTGAGGACGCGCTCGGCCAGGGGAAAGAGAACCCAGTCCTCCTTGTGGAGGTGTTCCGCCAGGAGTTCGCCCAGGGAACGGCCCAGGTGGGCCGCCTCCGCCGCCGTGCCGGCCGCCACCGCCCGCTGGAACGCGGGCCACAGCCGCCTGAGCTCATCGTGTTCCTGCAGCATGACGGCGATGGGACCTCCCTCCCGCCCTATGTGGCGCTCCAGCGCGGGAAAGAGGACGTTCTCCTCCCGCGCCAGGTGGCGGGCCAGGTCCTCGGCCAGGAACCTGCCCACCGCCTCCAGCTCGCGCCTGGCCTCCGGGGCCGGCAACCGCTCCAGGGCGGCCTGCAGGTCCGCCAGGGCCCCCTGCACCGCCTGGTGGTCGTCGCGGAGAACCCGCAGAGCATCGTCGCTCATCGGCATCACCGCCCAGATGGTACACTGACGGCGCGCACCGCGCCGTGAGGCCGCTCACATCCCTGCCCGCTGCGGCCGCGCCCGGAGCGGTTGGGACCGACGGTGGGGTGCTCACCGAGCACACCCACGGCGAGGAGGGATGGAAGCATGTCCGCCGGTTCCGAAGGGAGGCGCGACCCCGACTTGGGTCAGGGCACGCGGGCGGTTCTGCAGAGGCTGCCCCTCTTCGCCGCCCTGGGAGAGGAGGAGCTGGCGCGCCTTGCCCCGGCGGTGCGGCGGCGCTCCCTCCCCCGGGGGCACGTCGTCTTCCGCGAGGGGGAGCCGGTGACGGCCATCCACTTCCTGGCCGCGGGGCGCGTCAAGATCACGGCTCTGACGGCCGACGGCCGGGAGCAGACCCTCACCATTCTTCAGCCGGGGGACTTCTTTCCCCACCTCGGCTTCCTCGGCGGCGGCTCCTACCCCGCCACCGCCGCGGCCCTGGACGACTGCGCCGTCGTCACGGTGGAGCGCGGGGCGCTCCTCGAACTCCTCCGGCACAACGGCGACCTGGCCCTGGCCATGCTCCTCAACATGGCCCGGCGCCTCGACGACCTTCAGCAGCGGGTCCGCGAGCTGGCCGAGCGGGATCTGCGCGTGCGGGTAGCGCGCGCCCTCCTCCACCTCCTCGACCGCCACGGCCGGTCCGAGCCGGGCAGAACGCGGCTGGACCTCCGCCTCACCCATCAGGAGCTGGCCAGCCTCACCGGCACGGCGCGGGAGAGCGTGAGCCGCACCCTGGCCACCCTGCGCCGGGAGGGCGTGCTGGAAACGGACCCCGGCACCCTGCTCGTACGTGACCGGGAAGCGCTGCGCGCCGTAGCGGACGGCCTGCACTAACCTATTGATGCCAGCTCGATCCCCCGCTGGCGGCGCTGCGGCGGCCAGGGAGCCGGTCCGACCCCCTCCGCAGGTGTTGAGGTAAGTTTTCCACCAAGCCTTTGGGCAAGGGGTGTGGAATTTTTACGCGAACCAATCCCGGTAGCGCCTCCTCGGCCCCAACCAGGCCTCCATCCAGCCCGAATAGGCCCCCTGCCAGCGCCTTGGGGCCTGGTCCCCCAGGCTTCACGTAAAAAGTCCACCATGGGTTGATCGGCCCGGGGTGTAAAAATTACCTGAAACAGCCCTCTGGGACCATGTCACCCTCGCTTTGCCGGTTGTACCCGGCGGGGTTCGCATTTTCATCCCCTGCGGTGCCGCCCCGGCGGCATGGGGTCTAGCGCCTGGGCTCCTCGACGCCCCCGGAGGCGCGGGCGAACTCGGGCGGCAGGTGGGGATAGGTGCGGCTTCCCGGCGGCACCAGGTCTCCCTCCACCACCGTGCTGTGGCAGTACGTGCACTTGTACCCGGCGCCGAAGAGCTGGCGGTGGGTGAAGGTCCTGCCCTGCCAAGCGAGCCGGTCGTCGAGACCGGCGATGGTGCGGCCCGTGCGGGGACCTGCCACCCGCCCCTCGTGGCACTTGAGGCAGCCGGCATCCGAGACCTGGGTCCGCAGGGGCATCATGGCCCGCCAGCGCCCCGTGACGGCCATGGCCCCGATCTGGGCGGCGTAGAGGTTCTCGGACCAGAAACCCAGCACTCCCCAGCGGCTGTGGCAGTCCACGCAGCGGGTCTCGGCGTGGGTGGAGGCCTGCCACCTCTGGACGATGCGGGGGTGGCAGCGGCTGCAAAAGAGGGTCTCCCCGGTCCGGGTGAGGGCGACGAAGCCCGAGGCGAAGAAGGTGGTCACCGCTACGCCCAGGAGGAGGCCGGCGCCGACGGCCGCGATCCTCCTCACAGGCCCGCACCGCGCACCTGCCGCCCGGCCAGGGTCAGGAGCCCCAGGCCCGCGGCCTCCACCAGAAGCCCCAGGAGCAGGCCCCACTTGAACCCGCCGGCCAGGTGGTGCAGCCACGGGGACGGACAGGCGGTGGAGGGAGGACGACCGCCGGCCAGGAGGGGCGGGCTGGCCGCCAGGCCGGCCCCGTAGCGCCGGCTGGCGGCCTCCAGGCGGGCGGCTTCAGCGGCCAGGCGCACCTCCACCGCCTCGCCGAGGGCGAGGGACCGTCTCTGCGTCTCCCCGCCGCGGCGACCGCCACCTCCCGCTGCCCTCCTGCGGGCCCGTTCACCGCCCGCGGTGGGCGG
>CAYXQP010000119.1:0-4740 GCA_964467515.1 uncultured Eubacteriales bacterium
AGCGCAGGAAATCGAGCAGCGTCGGCTGCACGATGCGCGCCGTGGCGGCGAGGGCCACCCGGTAGGCGTTCTCCTGCACCGACAGGCGCGTGGCCACCTCGGCCACGTCCACGTCCTCCACCTCCGACTGCAACTGCTGGAGGCCGTACGCGGTGTCCTGGAGGCGCTGGTCGGCCAGCTCCAGGCGCGCCTGCCGCGCCCCCAGATCGGCCCGGGTGGCGAAGACCGAGTCGAGCACCGCGTCCACCTGGCCGAGGTCGGCCTGCACCGCCGCCGTGTCCCCCGCCGCCAGGTGGGAAGCCAGCTGGTCCAGCACGCCCGCTGGGCGCGTGGCCGCCTCCAAGACCACGTCGCCGGTGACGTTGACCGTCACCGTGACGCCGGGGCCGATCTCCCGCACCAAGTCCGCATCGACTCCGGCTGTGCCGCCTTGGTAAGTGCCGTCTGTCTTGAAGGGGGCCGCGGTCGTCTTTTGCCCGCCGAAGAGGTATCGGTCTCCCAGCGTGGCGTTGCCCACCTGGATCAAGCCTTGGCGGAGCTGGTCCACCTCCGCCGCCAGGGCCTGCAGCGACTGCTGGTTGAGGGTCCCGTTGGCTCCCTGCACCGCCAGCTCCCGGGCGCGTTGGAGGATGTCGGTGGCATTCTGCAGGGCCGACTCGGTGGCCGAGATCCAGTCGCGGCCGTCGGCGGCGTTGGCGCGGTACCGCTCTATCAGCGATAGCTCGGTGCGGTAGCGAAGCACGCCCACGGCCCCCACCGGATCGTCCGAGGGAGCGTTGATGCGCCGCCCCGTCGAGAGCTGGCGGTGCACCTGGAGCCGGCGGGCGTCGGCCGCCAGGAGATCGGCGAGGACCTGGTTCATGAGGACCGTCTGCGTCACCCGCACCCTTCCGCGCCTCCTCACACCCGGCCGGCCAGGCCCATCCGGTTGATGACCGTATCGAGGACGTCGTCCATGATGTTCACGAGCCGCGCCGCCGCGTTGAAGGCGTGCTGGTAGCGGATCATGTCCACCATCTCCTCGTCCAGGTTGACGCCGGAGACGTTCTGCCGCTGGTTGTCGATCTGCTGCACCAGCACGGCCTGGCTGTCCTTGAGCCGCTTCGCCTCGGCCGCCTCCGTGCCGAGCCGCCCGACGGCGGCCCGGTAGAAATCATCAGGAGCCGTGTTGCCGAGGTCGGCCTGAGTCTGCCGGCGGACGGCGGCGACGGCGAGGGCGTTTGAGCCGTCGCCGGGCGCGCCGCTGGTGGAGGCCGCCAGGCGGCGGACGTCGGCCAGCAGATTCGGGTTCACCGCCAGGCGCTCCAGGACGAACTGGGTGCGCGTGCCCGGCAGGCCCGGGGGCGACCCGCCGGCGGTGGGATCAATGAAGAAGTTCTGCCAGTCGGTGCCCGACACGGCGGCGCCCGTCAGGTCCTTGCCGGCGGCGTGGGCCGTGTTGACGGCGTCGGCGATGGACCAGGCCAGGTCGGCGACCTGGGTCCGGTAGGCGGTCACCGTCGTGTCCCGGAGCTCCAGGTAGGCGCCGAGCTGGCCGCCGCCGACGGTGAGGGAGGTGTTGAAGTCCCGCCAGCGGACGGCCCACTGGTTGGCGTTGCCGGGGTCGGCCACCACGGCGAGGGGATTGGCCTGTCCCTCCTCCACCAGGGGCGTGCCGTCCACCGCCACGCGCACCCGACCGTCCGCTCCGTAGACGACGGCGATGGGCACGAGCCGGGCCAGTTGGTCCAAGGCCAGGTCGCGCTGGTCGAGGAGGTCGTTGGGAGCCAGCCCGGCTCCCGCGGCGGCGCCGATCTGGGCGTTGAGGCTCGCCAGCAGCTCCGCTAGGACGTTGATCTCGCTCACCTTGGTTTCCACGCCGGCGTTCAGGTTGTCGCCGAGGGCCTTGAGCTGCCGGTCCACGTTCTGGAAGGCTTCCACCAGGGCGACACCCTGCTGCAGGACCACCTGGCGGGCGGCCAGGCTCTCCGGGTTGTTGGCCAGCTCGGCCCAGGAGTTCCAGAAGCGGTCGAGAGCGGCACGGAGGCTGATGTCGCTGGGTTCGTTGAAGACAGCCTCCACCTCCGCCAGGGTCTGGTCCCGCGTCTCCCAGCGCCCGGCGGCGCTGGCCTGGTCCCGGTACTGGCGGTCCAGGAAGAGGTCCCGCAGCCGGCTGATGGCCGTCACCTCGACGCCGGTGCCGAGCTGGCCCACCTGGCGGAAGTCGAGGCTGGTCACCTCCGGGAAGGGGGGCGTGGTCTTGAGCTCCGCCCGCTGGCGCGAGTAGCCAGGGGTGTTGGCGTTGGCCACGTTGTGGCCGATCACGTCCATGGCCTGGCGGCTGGCCAGGAGGGCGCGGCGCGCTATCTCCAGTCCGAGGAAGGACAGGCCCATGGCCCGCTCACCGCCCCGCGCGGGCGCTCACCCAGCGTCCGGCCCGCGTGCTCACGGGAAACCCCGCCCACCTCAGGCCCGGCCGTCCAGGAAACGCCGGCCCCGCCCCGCGTGACGGCGGCCCGACCGCTCGTACACGGCGGCCTCCCGCGCGCCGGACAGGGCGCCCAGGGTGAAGTCCACGTAGGCCAGGGCCTGGTTGATGAGCTCGGCGTTGCACTGGTTGACGGCGCTCAGCTCCTGGATCAGGCCCGCCAGCCGCTGCTGGCGCTCCCGCAGCACGGGGCCGCAGGGGGTGCCGGCCATGTCCGCCAGACGGCCCACCGTCAGCTCGCCAGGTGACAGGCCCAGGTCGCTGGCCAGGTCGCACTGCAGGGCATAGCGATCCTCCTCCACCTGCGAGATGGCCCGGAGAAGGTCTCTCTCCTTGAACAGCACGCTCTCGAGGGAGGGGATCTCCCCGTCCACCAGGATCTTCTGCTTGGCGCGGGCCAGCTCGACCAGCTCGGTGTAGAGCTCTGTCTCGCGGCCGAGCATGTCCACCATGACCCGCAGCCTCTCCTCCCGCATGGGTGCAGCCGCCTCTCCCATGGATTGCCCCCCAGTCCCCCTATCTATCCTCTATACCACTCATTCCCCCGGCGGTCTCGTCCTCCGCCGGGCTTCCTCCATCATGCGGGCGGCCACGTCCCCGGCCGGGACGACGTAGCGGCCCGCCGCGACGAGGCGCTCGAGGGTGGAAACCCTGGCCCGACGGATGGCGGGCAGTGCACGGAGGGCTTCCCTCAACCTGGCTATCTCGATGGCCCCGGGAGAAAGATCGAGGCGGTCGCCGTCGGAACGGCCCACCGCCTGGCCTGGCTCCCGGCCGGACCTCTCAACCCTCTCCACCCCGGGTTGGCCGGTCCTGCCGGGTCCCCCCAGCTCGCCTCCCGTGACAGGGCGCATGAAGAGGACCCCCCGATCCTTTCTAGTTATCGTCCGGCCTCCGGCGGGCCTTTAGGCTCACGGCCCGACCGGTAGGTGTACATGCGCCGCCCCGCACCCGGCGGCCCCCCGGTCACCGGGACGGAAGCGCGGCCGCCCCGCAGCCCCCGGCTCAGCTCGCGTTCCAGGGCGGCGGTGCACGGCTCGCACAGGCGTCCGCTCCCGATGGGGGCGCCGCAGTGCTCGCAGCGGAGGGGCGACTCCGCGCCCTTGAGCGTGAGACGCCCGTCCCGGAGGAAGCGGACGATGACCTCGTAAGGCACCCCCGTCTCCCGCACGATCTGGCCCAGTTGGGCCTCCGGGTGGTCGTAGAGGTAATCCTTGAGGATCTGGAAGACCCGTTCCTCCTCCTCCTGGCAATCGGGGCAGAGGGGGAGTCCCGCGTAGAGGAAGGGCCGCCCGCAGCGACGGCAGTTTCTCAGCTCCACCCACCCTCCCTCCCTCCGTGGCCGTCCTGCTCAGCAGGCCGGCACGCCCACCGCCAGAACGAGAACTTCGACCCGGCGGCAGCCCGCGGCGCGCAGGAGCGCGGCACAGGCCGATGCCGTGGCCCCTGTGGTTAAGATATCGTCCACCAACAGCAGGGAGCGTGAGCCGACCGCGGCCAGACCGGGCCCGGGCGTGATCTCCCCCGCCAGCATGGTCCATCTCTCGCGCCGGGTCCGGCCCGCCTGGGGAGGCGCATCCCGGCGCACCAGGGCGTCCGCGTAAAGAGGGAGTCCGGTCCGCGCCGCCACCACCCGTGCGATGAGCTCCGCCTGGTTGAAGCCGCGCCGGCGGAGGTGCCGCGGCGACGCCGGCACCGGCGCCACGCCCTGGGCCGGGAACAGGGACCGCCGGTAAGCGAGGACGGCCAGCTCCCCCAGAGGCCCCGCCAGGTGGCGCCGGCCCCCGAACTTGAAGCGCACGATGGCCCGCCGCCAGGCTCCCATGTAGACGCCCACGGAGCGGGCGCGGTTGAAGGGCGGCGGAGCGGCCCAGCAGGAGCGGCACAGCCCACTCGGCCCCCGCTCGGGCCGCCCGCAGACACGGCACCTGCCCGGCGCCGCCCACCAGGCGCGAAACACCGCCAGGCACCGCGCGCAGGCCGGCCGGCCCGACCCCCTCCCGCACACCGGGCACTCGGCCCCCTCGGGAAAGGCCAGGTCCAGCAGCAGACCCCACGGCCCTGCCATCGCGGGCAGCAGCGGTGACCGCCCCCCTCTCCGCTCGCCTTGCGGTTATTTATACCATGCCTGTTACTGCATGTCAATAGGGGAAGGGGCGCGATGAGGGTGCGGCGACCCCCATGCCGCCGTGGCGGCACCACAGGGAATGACAAGGCGACCCCCCCGGGTGCACCGGGGTTCCATGGTCCCATGGGGCCGTTTCGGGGAATTT
>CAYXQP010000120.1:0-4718 GCA_964467515.1 uncultured Eubacteriales bacterium
GGCTAGTGGCGACGGGCCTCCGCGAGCTCCTCTCCCTCCGGCACGGAGCGCCGCCCGGCCTCGCCTCCTCCCTGGCGGTGCTGGCCCTGGCCCTGGTGCCGGGCTCGCTGGAGGAGACCGTCCGCATATTCATCGACAAGGTGGTGTTCGCCTCCCTGGCCCTCTGCGACGGGCTGGTCCTGGTGCTGGCGGCCCTCGCCCGGCTGCGCCGCCCGGCCGCCCGCTCCGGCCGGCCGTGATCCGCCTCGTCCTCTTCCTGGGCGCGGCCCTCCTGGCCGGCGGGTGCTGGGACTACCGCGACATCAACGACCGGAGCCTCGTCCTGGGCCTGGCCATGGACGCCGCCCCCGGCGGCGGCCACCGCCCCACCGTGGAGCTGGCCGTGCCCGTGGCCGCCCCGGCTCCCACCGCCGGCGGCCGGGCCGGGGCGGCGCCTCCCACCCCCCCTCCGCCGTCCTCACCGCCGGCGCCCAGACCTCCTCCCACGCCCTGGCCGGCGTCCACGACGAGTGGTCGCGGCCCCTCTCCTTCGGCCACCTCACCACCATCCTCTACGGGGAGGAGTACACCCGCCGGGAAGGAATCAAAGACGAGCTGGGCTGCGCCGGCTGCCACCCCGAGATCAGCGTGGGCGCCCATGTCTTCGTCACCCGCGGCGAAGCGCGCCCCTACCTGAGCGTCCCGCCGCCGGGCGGCGAGGCCGCCCTGGCCATCCACCTGGCGCGGCTGCTGCGCACGGCCGGCGAGGAAGGGCTGGCGCCGCTGCCCGCCACGGTGGCCCAGGTGGTGGCCCGCACCGAGACCGCGGGGGTGGCGGTGGTCCCGGCCCTGCGCCTCAAGGGGGGTCGCATCACCACCGACGGCGCCGCCATCCTGGCCCGCTACCACCTGGCGGGCTGGCTCACCGAGCCGGAGACCCTGGGGCTGAGCCTGCTGCAGGGGATGGGACGCCGGGGGACGGTGGAGTATCCCTGCCCGCGGCCGCCGGGGACGCGGTGGCCGCCGGCGGGCGGGGCGGAGGAGCCGTGGCCGCGAGGCACCTTCCTCATTCAGCACAGGTCGGCCGCCCTGGCCCTCGAGCGGGCCGGGGAGAGGCCGCGCTTCCGCTACACCCTGCGCGTGGCGGGCGTCGCCATGGACCCCACCTGCCCTGACCGGGCGCGGGCGCGGCTGCCGGGGGACACGGCCATGCTCCGCACCACGGAGCGCCAGGTGGCCCGCACCCTGCGCTCCCACGCGCTCCGGGTACCGCCCCGCGTGCGGGAGACGGGCCTCGATCTCCTCGGTTGGCAACCCTATCTTCGGTGGCGCCATCCCTTCTACTGGCGCCGGATCCGCGAGCGCTGGCCCCGGCTCCTGCGTCGGGCGGAGGTGAGCGTGGACGTGCGGGTCACCGTCACCCGCCGCGCCAGGATCTTCACGCCCCTGCCCGGTCAGCGGTGAAACGGGGCGGCGGGCAGCCCCCACGAGCGTGCTCCTCCGTCTCGACCCTGATACCTTGCCGCCGGAGCGCGGCCGCCGTGACGCCGTCGCCGGGGCGGAGGCGGCCGGAGAAGGTGCCGTCGTGGACGGCGCCGACGCCGCAGGAGGGGCTCCGCGCCTTGAGCAGGGCCCGCCGGACCCCCGCCGCCCGGGCCAGGGCTGCCACCGCCTCCGCCCCGCGCACGAAGGCGGCCGTCACGTCCGCGCCCCCCTCGTCCAGGACCCGCGCCCGGCCCTCCAGCACGTCGTCGCCGTCGCCGCCGGCGATCTCGGCGCGCGGCCGCGGCGTCGGCAGCCCGCCCAGCTGCTCCGGGCAGACGGGGAGCGCGCGGCGGGCCCTCACGAGGGCCAGGGCGGCGGGATGGGGACAGGCACTCCCGTCGTAGCGGCAGGGGAGCCCCGCCAGGCAGGCGCTGACGAGCACGGGCGCCTCGCTCATGAGCCGGGCCGGAAGAGCTTGACCAGGAAGCCCACCACCGCCAAGGCCAGGAGGCCGACGGACCAATTGCGGGTGCTCTCTATCTTGACGTCCAGCTCCCGCCGCACGGCGTCCATGCGCTCGTTGACGCGGTCGAAACCCTGGACCATGCGCTCCTCCACCCGATCCAGGCGACCCTCCACCCGGTCTAAGCGGCCCTCCATCCGGTCCAGGCGGCCCTCGATGTGGTCCAGCCGTTGAAGGATGAGGGCACCCACGCCGACCCAGCCCCCGTCCCCGCCCGAGGACATGGTGGCCGCCGCCTCCCCACCTGCGTCATTGTTCATCCTGGCCACCGTTTCCAGTTTAGTATGGCTCGGCCTCGTCGTCAACCGTCGGGGCCCAGGGGGAACGCACCCTGGCCGAGCCGGTCCTCCGGAAACGACGGCCCCACGGAAAAGCCCAGCTCGTACTTGCGCTCGTAGCCGCGCGGCGTCAGCAGCAGGCCGCCCAGGTCGCGGGTCGCCGAGTTCCCCACGATGACGGTGGTGAGCATGCCGATGTCCTCCTCCACGAGCCCCTCCAGGGTGGTGACGACAACGAGCTGCCGCTCCCGGAAGGCGCTCTTCACCGCGGCGGCCGGCGTGGACCCGCTGCGGTGGCGGCGGAGGATGCGCACGGCCTCCTCCAGCTGCCAGGTGCGGCGGCCGCTCTTGGGGTTGTAGAGGACGACGACCATGTCGCCCGCCCCGGCCGCCTCCAGGCGGCGGGCGATGACCTCCCAGGGCGTCAGGTGGTCGCTCAGGCTGACCACGGCGAAGTCGTTCATCAGCGGCGCCCCCACCAGCGCCGCCGCGGCGTTCAAGGCCGAGACGCCCGGCACCACCTCCACCTCCAGGAGCGAGACGGCGGGCCGGCGGGTCGCCGAGGGCGCCAGGCCCGTGGCGCCGCGCCCGCTTCCCTCCCCGGTCCGGCTCTGCGGACGGGTGAAGAGGCGCACGGCCCGGCCGGCTTCCTCTCCGGCGGAGAAACTCCATTCCAGCCGGTGGGGCGCCGCGCCCGCCGCCGGGATCCCCCCCCCAACAGGCGGAGCGGGCTGCCAGCCGCGGGCCGCCAGCACCTCGAGGACCAGCCCCGCCATGCCGTAGATGCCGGCGTCGCCGCTTGAGACCACCGCCACGCGGCGCCCCTCCTCGGCCAGCTCCACGGCTGCCCGCGCCCGGTCCACCTCCTCCGTCATGCCCGTCTCCACCACCCGCTTGCCGGCGGCCAGGTCGCCCAGCAGCTCGAGGTAGGTCGTGTAGCCCACGATCACCTCGGCCTCTGCCACCGCGGCCCGGGCGCGTCCCGTCATGTGGTCCGGGTGGCCCGGCCCCATCCCCACCAGGTAGAGCACGCCCCGCCCGCCGCCGGCACCCGCGTCCGGAGGGATACCACCTCCCCGGCCTCCGTCCGGGCCGATGTCGCGGGGAACCCGCACCGTCACGCTCCCTCGCCTCCTTCGCCGGGCCGGCGGGCCAAGGCCACCGTTACGTTGGCGAACTTCCTCTTGTGGACCGCCAGCCAACGGGCGGGCGCCGCCCCGCCCGGCCCGCAGGGCGCGGGCGACCCAGCCGCCCCAACGAGCCCCGCCTCGGCGGCCACGGCCAGGGCGGCGAGGACCGCCGCCGGCTCGCACACGCCGCGCGTCCCCACGTATCCGGCCACCAGGTCCGAGCCGCCGGGCAGCTCCCTCGCCACCTGGTCCAGCTCCGCGGCGGGGAAGCCGAGGACGCGGCAGCCCAGCGCCCGTGCCGCCTCGACCAGGCCCGGCTCCTCCGCCCGCTCGGCGAGGGTGCCGACGGCCGCCACCGAAAGGGGGGAGAAGTCGGCTTCCCCCAGGGTCGTCCGGAACGCCTCCAGCACCTCGTCGGCGCCGACGCCGCGGTGCAGCCCCGCGCCCATGGCCAGGGTGGGCGGGCGGAGGATAACGGCGGGGCACGCCAGCCCGGTCAGGTCCAGGACGCGGTCGCTGATCACTATGGCCGCCGCCGGCCGCGCCGCCGCCAGCGCCTCAAGACTGGAGTAGAGCGTCAAGTTGGGCGGCAGCGGCTGTCCAGCCGGCCACCAGTCCCGCCGCCCCGCGTCCTGGTAGACGCCCACCGGGTCTTCGTTCACGACGGCTGCGCTGACCGCCGTGACGTGGCCGCCCTCCTCCAGGCGCCAGCCCCACTCCCGCCCCAGCAGGTCCACGGCCAGCGTCCCGCGGGCGTCGGAGGCGGTGGTGATGACGGGCGTCGCGCCCAAGGCGGCCGCCACCCGCCGCGCCAGCTCGTTGCCGCCGCCCAGGTGGCCGGAGAGGGCCGCCACTGCGAAGCGGCCCGCATCGTCCACGGCCACCACGCCCGGATCGGAGCCTTTGTCCCGGACCAGCGGCGACACGAGGCGGACGAGGGCTCCCAGGGAGACGAAGGCCACGATCCCCCGCACGGCCGGGAAGAGCGCCGCCAGGCGGTTTCCCAGGGGCTCGGTGAAGGACTCCACCGCCGGCCCGGCCAAGGACTCCGGCGGCGGCTGGACGGAGGCGGGGGATTTCACCGCCACCCCCCCGCCTCCCCCCGCCGCGGCCGCGGCGCCCTGCCCGTCTCCCAGGGCGGCCAGCGCCGCGCGCCAGGCCGCCTCGGCTTCCCCGCGAAAGCGCTCCGCCACGTGGAGGCGCGCCGCACCCAGGGAGGCCAAGAGCCGCCCCCCGAGCCGCGCCCCGTTCCTGGTGATGGCCACCAGGGCGATCTCGCCCGCGGTCCCTGCCGCCGGTCCGCGATCCGCGCCGCGCGGCGCC
>CAYXQP010000121.1:0-4716 GCA_964467515.1 uncultured Eubacteriales bacterium
CCGTTGCATCGCGCCCCGGCGACGCCGCGGCGCGCACCGGGGCCGCGGATCCTGCCGGCGACCTGGAGGAGCGCCTCCAGTATCTGCTGGAGAGGGCTGCGGCCCGTGCCGAGCTGGCCGAGGCCTACGGCGTGGTCGGCTCCTCCCTGCCCGTGGAGTTCGAGAACAACCGGCTCAAGTCCCTGAGCCTGACCAGCCACCGCGGCGTCGCCCTGCGGGTGGTGGTGGACGGACGGCTCGGCTTCGCCGCCTCCACCTCCCTGGAGAAGCACGACCTGGACGGCCTGGTGGACGACGCCTGCCGGCTGGCGGCCCTGGGAGACGACCGGGGGACCGACCTGGACCTGCCCTCCTCCGTGACGCCCGCGCCCGTGCCCGTGCGCGACGAGGCCGTGGCCGCCCTGCCGCCCGAGGAGATGCTGGCCCTGGGGGAGGAAGCCGTGGCGGTCCTGCGGCGGGTCCACCCGCAGCTGCAGGCCTTCGCGGGCGTGGAGCGGGAGGAGTCCGCCGTCCGCCTCCTCAACAGCCGCGGCGCCCGTGCCGGTTACGCTGGCACCGGTTTCGCCTTCTGGGCCGGGGGCGAGCTGGTGGAGGGGGAGAACATGCTGTGGGCCTACGACGGCCTGGCCAGAGCCGATCTGGGCGATCCGGTCGCCGACGCCCGGCGGCTCACCGAGCGCGTGGCCTCCCTCCTGGAGCGGGGCAGGCACAACGTGCCCGCCCCCGCCGGCCCCGCCACCGTCCTCTTCAGCCCGCGGGCCCTGGTGGACCTGTTGCGCCCCCTCCTGGCCTCCCTGGACGGCCGGGCCGTGGAGCGGGGCATCTCCCCCTGGAAGGACCGGCTGGGTGAGGAGGTGGCCTCCTCGCGGGTCACGCTGGTTGACGACGCCACCCTTCCCTACGGACCGCGCTCCGCGCCCTTCGACGGGGAGGGGACGCCCACGCGGCCCACCACCCTGCTGGAGAACGGCGTCCTCCGCTCCTATTACGTGGACCGCCGCACCGCCCGCCGCCTGGGACTGGCGCCCACGGGCCACGGCTTCCGCAGCCTGGGCTCGCCGCCCGCCCCCTCCCTTACCAACGTGACCCTGGCGGCCGGGGAACGGGCGTGGCGGGACCTGCTGCGGGAGATGGGCGACGGGCTCTACGTGGAGGGACTGCTCGGCGCCTGGGCGGGCAATCCGTACTCGGGCGAGGTGCAGGGCAACGTGAGCCTCGGCTTCCTCGTGCGCGGCGGCGAACCGGTGGGCCGGGTCAAGAACTGCGTCTTCGCCGCCAACGCTTTCTCCGCCTTTCGCTCGCAGCTCGTCGCCCTGAGCGCGGAACGGGAGTGGGCGGGCCACCACCTCCTCCCCTACGCCCTCTTCGAGGGGATGGCCGTCCACGCGGCCGGCTGAGAGGGGCGGGGACGAGGTCCACCCGGCCGAAGGGACCAAGGGGTGAACGCCCTTGCACATCCTGGTGGTGGAGGACGAGGAGAAGCTGGCCAGGCTCGTGGCGCGGGCCCTCGCCGAAGAGCGCCACGTGGTGGAGGTGGCCCACGACGGCGAGACGGGGCTCGACCTGGCCTCCTCGGGCAGCTTCGACCTCATCGTGCTGGACATCATGCTGCCGCGCAAGGACGGCTTCCAGGTCTGCCGCGAGCTGCGGCGGCAGGGGATCAAGACGCCCATCCTCATGCTGACGGCCAGGGACGCCGTCACCGACCGGGTCCAGGGGCTGGACGCCGGCGCCGACGACTACCTGGTGAAGCCCTTCGCCCTGGAGGAGCTGCTGGCCCGCGTGCGGGCCCTGGGCCGGCGACCGCCTCTCCCCGAGGCCCCCGAGGTGCTCCGGGTCGACGATCTGGAGCTGGACCTGGCCCGGCGCGAGGTGCGGCGGGGCGGCCAACCCGTGGAGCTGACAGCCAAGGAGTTCGCCCTCCTCGAGTTCCTCCTGCGCAACGCCGGCCTCGTCCTCTCGCGGGACCGCATCCTGGAAAACGTCTGGGGCTTCGAGTCCGACGCCACGCCGGGATCGGTCGACATCTATGTCCACTTCCTGCGGCGCAAGCTGGACCGGCCCGGGGAGAGATCCCTCATCAAGAGCGTGCGCGGCGTCGGGTACAAGATCGAGGCCTGAGCGAGGATGGGGGCCATGCCGCACCCGGACGGCACCCGACGGAAGGCGGTCGGCGCAGAGGAGGCGGCCTTCGCCCGGATCAGGCGGCATCTCACGGCCTGGTACCTGGCCGTCCTGAGCGCCTCCTTCCTGGCGGCCGGCTCCATCGTGTACGTGGAGACGAGTCGCGCCCTCCTGGGCACCCAGGATGAAACCCTGGAAACGGCGGCCGTCTTCGCCGCCCGCTCGGTGGTGCCCGCGCTCCGGCACGAGGCCCTGGAACGGCGGGTCTCGGGGGCCGGCGAGGAGCGACCCCCCGGCGGAAGCCTCTCTCCTGGCGGCAACGGGGACCGGGGCGGCAGCAGGACGGCTTTCGACCTGGACGAACTGGCCGGCGAACCGCTGGCGGCCACCCTGGCCTGGACCTACGTCCGGGTGAGGGAGGGAGAGGAGGCGCGCATGGGGGCGCCGCAACGGGTGACAGCCTTTCCCGACCTGGCGTCGGCGCGCCTGGCCTCGCGCACCGGCAGGGAGAGCTTCGCCACCCTCAGGGCGGGCGAGGATTACGTCCGCATCTACAACCATCCCGTGGTGGAAGCCGGCGAGATAACCGCTGTGGTCCAGACGGGCCTCCCCATCACGCCGGCCATGGTGGCCCTGCAGCGGATCCGCCTGGTCCTCCTCCTCCTCGGGTTTCTCTCCCTCCTGGCGGCCGCCGGCGGCGGCCTCTTCCTGGCCGGCCGGGCGCTGGTGCCCGTACGCCGCGCCTTCGACCAACTGCGCCGCTTCACGGCCGACGCCTCCCACGAGCTCCGGACGCCCCTGGCCATCGTGCGCACCTCCGCCGAGATGCTGGCCCGCCGGCTGGGCGACGCGCCCGCGGAGACGCGGGAGCTGCTGGACAACGTCCTCTCCGAGGCCGGCCGCATGGAGAGGCTGGTGGGGGATCTCCTGACCCTTGCCAGGGCGGACGCGGGCGAGGTGCCGGAGCGGGAGCCCGTGGACCTGGCCGGGGTGGCGGCGGAGGCGGCTCGAAAGGCGGGCGTCCTGGCCGCCAAAAAGGGCCTCACCCTGACGGCGGACCTGCCCGACCGGCTCCTGGTCCAGGGCGACAGGGACCGCCTGCTCCAGCTCGCCCTCATCCTCCTGGACAACGCCGTCAAGTACACGGACCCCGGCGGCCGCGTGACGCTGCGCCTGCGCCCCCACGGCCGGACGGCCGAGCTGGCGGTGTCCGACACCGGCGTGGGCATCCCCCGCCGGGACCTGGAGCGCATCTTCGACCGCTTCTACCGGGTGGACAAGGCCCGCTCCCGCGCCGCGGGCGGAACCGGTCTCGGCCTGGCCATCGCCGCCTGGATCGCCAGGTCCCACGGCGGCAGCATCCGCGTCGAGAGCGAGCCCGGCCGGGGCAGCACCTTCACCGTGGAGATCCCCGCCGCCGGTCCCTGAGAGCCCGGCCGCGCTCCGCGGGGGACACGCGCCATCCCCCTGCGCGACCGCCCATGGACCACCGGTGCGCAACAGATAGAATGGAGAGAGACCCACGTGGCCCGCAGCTCAACGAACAAGGCCCTTGTCGGTTTCTCGTCGGGAGGGACGAGCCTGCTAACGCAACTAACGATCAGGAATTTCAAGCGGTTTCGCCAGGTGGAGATCGAGCTGGGCAACCCCGTCGTCTTCATAGGCCCCAACGACTCGGGCAAGACGCCAGCCCTGCAGGCCTTGGCCCTCTGGGATCTCGGTCTTCGGCGGTGGCTGGAGAAGCGCCGTGGAGGGAGGCCACCGGAAAAACGCCCTGGCGTCACCATAAATCGTCGCGACCTGCTGTCCGTACCGGTACCCAACGCCATCTTCCTCTGGCACCGTCGGGACGTCCGCAACTTCACGCGGGAGAAAGGGGAACCCAGGACGGAGAACATACGCATCGAGATCGTGGTCGATGGCGTCACCGGTGACAGAACGTGGAGGTGCGGTCTTGAGTTCGACTACGCCAACGAGGAGTCTTTTTATTGCCGCCCTCTCCTCCTGCCTGACGGCGAGCGGATGCCGATCCCCGATCCGGCCGCGCGGATCCGGGTCGCCTTTCTCCAACCCCTCTCCGGCCTGGCAGCCACGGAAGCCAGGCTGGACCCAGGCCGAATAGATGTCCTGCTGGGCGAAGACCGTACGGCAGAGGTTCTCCGAAACCTCTGCCATCAGGTGCGGTCGAGCGCCAACGGTGACCGGCGTTGGCGACGTTTGTGCGAACGGATGCAGCATCTCTTCGGAATCACCCTTGAGGAGCCGGTCTACCTTCCCGAGCGCGGCGAGATCACCATGTCCTACAGCGATCGGACCGGCGTCAAGCTCGATTTGACGGCCTCTGGCCGGGGGATGCAGCAGACACTGCTCCTCCTGGCCTACCTTGAGGTCCATTCTCAGTCGGTACTGCTGCTCGACGAGCCGGACGCGCACCTGGAAATCTTGCGCCAGCGGCAGACCTACCATGTCCTAAGTGAATCGGCACGGGAAAGCGGCAACCAGGTCATCATAGCCAGCCACTCGGAGGTGGTGCTGAACGAGGCGGCGGACAGGGACTTGGATCCTCTACCTGGAAGGAGCAACGGACCTCGC
>CAYXQP010000122.1:0-4635 GCA_964467515.1 uncultured Eubacteriales bacterium
CCACCACGCGGGCCGGGTTCCCCATCACCAGGGCACGCGGCGGCACGTCCCGCGTCACCACGGCGCCGGCGCCCACCAGGGCGTGCTCCCCCACCGTCACCCCGCACACGACGGTGGCGTTGGCGCCGATGGAGGCCCCGCGGCAGACGCGGGTGGGCACCGGCCGCCACCCCGGCGACGAGGCCCGCGGGTAGCGGTCGTTGGTGAAGACGGCGCCCGGCCCCACGAAGACGTCGTCCTCCAGGACCACCCCCCGGTACACCGAGACGCCGTTCTGCAGCTTGACCCGGTCGCCGATGACCACGTCCCGGTCCACATAGACGCCCTTGCCCAGCACGCACCCGCGCCCGATGACGGCGCCCTCCCGCACCTGGGCATGGTGCCACACCCGCGTCCCCTCCCCCACCCGCGCCAGGGGCGACACCTCCGCCGTGGGATGCACCCAGGGACCCGCGCCCTCCACCCGTGCTCACCGCCCCGCGGCGGGCAGGCCCGCGCCGGGGACGAAAGCGTTGACGGCCTCGGCCACCGTCGCCAGCTCGGCCTCCGTCAGGCCCGGGTGGACGGGCAGCGAGACCACCTCCCGGGCCGCCCGCTCCGCCTCGGGACAGGGGCCGCCCAGGGTGGGAACCCGCCGGTAGAGGGGCTGCTCCGCCACGGTGCGGGGATAGTGCACGCCGCACTCGACCCCGCGCCGCGCCATGTGGGCGAGGAAGCCGTCCCGGTCGGCCACGCGCACCGTGTAGTGGTGGTACACGTGGCGGAAGCCGGGCGGCGCCGCCGGCTTCCTCACGGCGGGGTTGGCGATGGCGCCGTCGTAGAAGCGGGCGTTGGCCCGGCGGGCCTCGTTGCGCTCCTCCAGGCGCGCCAGTTGGACCAGCCCCAGGGCCGCCTGGATCTCCCCCATGCGGAAGTTGAAGCCGAGCTCCTCGTGCCGGTACCGGCCGACCTGGCCATGGTCTATGAAGCGCCGCGCCCGGGCCGCCACCTCGGCGTCGTCGGTGACGAGGGCGCCGCCCTCGCCCGTGGTCAGGTTCTTCGTGGCGTAGAAACTGAAGGCGGCCGCGCGGCCGAAGGTGCCCGCGCACCTCCCCCCGACGGCGGCGCCCGGGGCCTGGCAGCAGTCCTCCAAGACGGTGAGCCCGTGGGTATCCGCCATCGCCAGGATCCGGTCCATGTCGGCGGGCAGCCCGTACAGGTGGACCACCGCCACCGCCCGCCCGCCGCCCTGCTCGGCCACGGCCCGCTCCAGGGCCCGCGGGTCCAGGTTGAAGGTAGCGGGGTCCACGTCCACCCACACCGGCACGGCCCCCGCGAAGAGGAGGGCGTTCACGGTGGCCGCGAAGGTGAAGGGGCTCACGAAGACCCGGTCGCCCGGCCCGATCCCCAGCGCCGTCACCGCCGCCAGGAGGGCCGCCGTCCCCGAGGAGGTGGCGACGGCGTGCCGGGTCCCCACGTAGGCGGCGAAGGCTTCCTCGAAGGAGCGCACCTCGGGCCCCGCCGCCAACCGGCCCGAGGCCAGGACCGCCAGCACCCGCTCCCTCTCGGCCTCTCCGAGCAGGGGTCTGGCCACAGGTATCAAGGAAGCGCCCACCCGCCCCCGGCCGACCTCCCCCGCCGCCGGACGGGGGGCGCCGCGGCCCCCGCGCCGGCGGCCGGTCCGCCACGTTATGTAACCGGATCACCGCCAACAGGTTATAAGCCGGCCCTGTCGGGGGTGAGCGCCAGGGCCCGGTGGCCGCCGCGGGGACGGGGCACAATACGGGCGATGACACCCCTTGGACGCGGCCGCGGCCGTGACGGCCAAAGCAGGGTGATCAGGGTTCTCTCCGGAGGGGCCCTGCTGGTGGCTCTCCTGCCGGCCTGCGCCGCGTGTTCCGCCCCGCCCGTGACCCGGGCCCGTTCCCACGGCGTCGCCCTGCGCCTGGAGACGAGCCCATGGCCTCCCGTCAGCCGCCGGGTGGAGCGAGGAGAGGAGCCCGACGGCGAAGGAGAGGACGTAGTCCACGGCGCCCATCGCCCCCGCGTCCCTAATCTCCCCCGCGCCGCCCCGCCATTCGGTTGACTTGGCCCTCTCCTTGTGCTATCAACGACTCCTGGACGGGAGATGGTGTCCTCCCGCGGGCCGCGGGTGCCCCGGTCCGGCCGGACCGCAGGACGCGCGGCGGCTCCCGCCGGCGGCGCGACGGCGCCCCCGAGCCCGCGAACCGCTCCGCCGAGGTCTTTCGCGCCCCGGAGCTGACGGCGCCTCAGGAGACGTCATCGGTTTCCGGGGGGCGTCCAGCTTGGACCAGCTCTGGCGCGACCTCACCGTTTGGCTCGCCCTGGCCCTGGTTGCCAGCCTCGTCTCCCTGCGCCTCGGCCTCTCGGTGGCCCTGGCGGAGATCCTGGTCGGCATCGCGGCCGGCAACACCATCCACCCGCCCGTCACACCGTGGGTGAGTTTCCTCGCCTCCTTCGGCGCCCTGATCCTAACCTTCCTGGCCGGCGCCGAGCTGGAGACGGAGGTGCTGCGCCGCCACTGGCGCGCCAGCCTCGCCATCGGCTTCGCCTCCTTCCTCCTCCCCTTCCTCGTCTGCTGGCTCGGCGCCCTCTTCCTCCTCCGCTGGGAGCCGCGCGCCGCCCAGATCGCCGGCATCGCCATGTCCACCACCTCGGTGGCCGTGGTCTACGCCCTCATGCTGGAGACCGGGCTCAACGAGAAGCCCCTCGGCAAGCTCATCCTGGCGGCCTGCTTCGTCACCGATCTCGGTACCGTGGTGGCCCTCGGCCTCCTCTTCACCAGCTTCGACCGCTGGTTCTGGATCTTCCTGGTCGTCCTGGCCGCGGCCCTGCCCGCCCTGCGCCGGCTCGGGCCCGCCTTTTTCGCGCAGGTGCGCCTCCACGTGAGCGAGCCCCACACCAAGCTCGTCTACCTCGTCCTCGCCGCCCTGGCCCTCCTGGCGGTGAAGGCCGGGAGCGAGGGCGTCCTGCCCGCCTATCTCGTGGGGATGGTGATGGCCGACACCATGCTGGCCCAGCGGCCCCTCGTGACGCGCATGCGGGCCGCCGCCTTCACCCTGCTCACGCCCTTCTACTTCCTCAAGGCGGGAAGCCTCGTGGACCTGCGCGCCGTGGCGGCCAGCGCCGCCCTCGTCCTCTTCTTCGTGGGCCTCAAGGTGGCCGCCAAGCTCGCCGGCGTGGCCCCCGTTGCCGCCCTCTTCCGCCTCCCCCACGGGTGAACGCCTACACCACCCTCATGATGAGCACCGGCCTCACCTTCGGCAGCATCTCGGCCCTGTACGGCTACACCCACGGCTTCATCGACCGCGGCCAGTACTCGGTGCTCCTGACCGCCGTGCTCCTGACGGCCGTGGTGCCCACCCTCATCGCTCAGCGCTTCTTCCTGCCCCAGGGTGACGACGCCGGCGCAGCGGTCGTCGAACCAGCAGCGGGCGGCCCCCCGGCGGGCGCCACGCGCCCGCCTCCACGCTTCATCCCACCCTCCGGACGAAAGGAGGGAACAGGTGATGCCCGCTTTCAAGACCATCCTCCTGGGGTTCGACGGCTCGGAAGGAGCGCGCCGCGCCCTCGACCGCGCCGCCGCACTGGCGTCCCTGGGCGGGGGCGAGCTCCACCTGGTGGCCGTGGGCCGGCTCCCCGAGTACGCCGAGAGCCGCGCCGAGGTGGACGAGGCCCGCGAGCAAGCGGAAGCCTACTACGCCCGCCACCTGGACGAGGCGGCCCGCCTGCTCCGCCAGCGCGGCCTGGTGGCGTGCCAGCACTTCGCCTTCGGCAAGCCGAGCGAGGAGATCCTGCGCGTGGCGCGCGAGGTGGAAGCCGACCTCATCGTGCTGGGCACCCACCCCCATCACCCCCTGCGCCGGCGGCTCCTCGGCGCCACGGCCGACAAGGTGGTGGACCACGCCGACTGCGCCGTCCTCAGCGTGAAGTGAGCCCGGATGCCCCGGCTCCCACGGGCCCCCGGCCATGCCCTCATCCCTGTCCGTCTGCTATCCTCTCTGGCATGGAAGCCATGGAACCGGCGTCGCCGCCCACCGCGGGGGAACGTGACCCTCTTACCACGGCGCCGCGCCCGCGCTGGGGGGCCATCCTGCGCCTCGCGCTGGCCGCCGTGGCCGTCCTGGTAGTCCTCGCGGTCCTGGGCTGGTGGGACGAGCGCCGCCATCCCGAGCGCCGCTATCTCACCGTCCCCCTCGCCGACGTGCCGCCGGGCGCCGTGGTCCACCTGGACCTGCGCCGGCGCGGAATCTACCGTTTCCCTCACGGCCTGTTCCTGGTCCGCGACGGGGACCGGGTGCTGGCCCTCTCGGCCGCCTCGACCCACCTGGGGCACCAGGTGGTGTGGGACCCCGACGCGGGCGAGTTCTGGGCGCCCGCCCACGGCGAACGCTGGGACCGCCTCGGACGCAAGGTGGCCGGCCCCGCCCCCCGCGACCTGGACCGTTTCCGCGTGCAACGGGACGGCACCGTGCTGCGCGTAGACCTGGGCGGCGTCGTGCGCGGCACCGATCGCACCGATCGTACCCTTCCTTGACTCGTCGCTGGCCCGGCGACTAAAATGTTCGTGCCTCGCGGCAAGTCAAAGATGGGCGGTTAGCTCAGCGGGAGAGCGCTTGACTCACATTCAAGAGG
>CAYXQP010000123.1:0-4514 GCA_964467515.1 uncultured Eubacteriales bacterium
CCGGCGTGGGGGCGGACCTGGCGCCGGGCGCGGGCATGCCCGCCGTCAGCTCCACCTGCCAGCGCCGGCCGAGCCACCCCCGCAGGCCGCGCGCCCGCACGCGGCGGGTCCGCACGATGAGGGCGTCCGGCCCCAGCTCGCGCCGGACCAGGTCCAGCACTTCCGTCAGGGAATCGCCCACAAACCTCCGCACCCACATGGCCGCTTCACCATCCCCCCAGAGCGCTTCCCACCGTCACGAGCCCGCCGTCCCACCACCGCCGTGCACCCCGCCTCCGCGGTCCCTCGCCGGGCGGATTCCCTCCTCACGACCTCACCGTCCCCACGATCTGGATCTGGAGATCCGGGTCCAGCTCCCCGTAGGAGACCACCCGCAGCTGGGGCCACGCCCGCTCGACGAGGCGGCGGAAGCGCAGCCGCGCCAGGGGCGCGCAGACCACCACGGGTTCCGCCCCCTCGGCCAGGCTCCGGCCCGCCGCCTCCTCCAGGGAGGAGATGACCGTCCGCAGCTGCTCCGGGGAGAGGGGCGGCTGGTCGCGCCCCGCGGCCGCCAGCGCCTGCTCGAGGCCGTGGTCCAGGGAGATGGCCAGCAGCCGGCCGTCGCGCAGGGGCAGCTCGCGCGTGATCTGCCGGCCCAGCCGCTGCCGTACGGCCTCGGTGAGCTGGTCCGGGTCCCGCGTCACCGGCGCCCAATCGGCGAGCGTCTCCAGGATCACCGTCAGGTCCCGCACCGGCACCCCCTCCCGCAGGAGGTTGGCGAGCACCTTCTGCACCTCGCCCGTGGTGAGGAGGTTGGGCACCAGCTCGTCCACCACCACGGGGGAGCGCTGGCGCACCGAGTCCAGGAGGGCCCGCACCTCCTGGCGGCCCAGGAGCTCGTGGGCGTGGGTCCGCACCATGTGGGTCAGGTGCGTCATGAGCACCGCCGGCGGCTCCACCACCGTGTAACCGGCCGCCTCGGCCTGGTAGCGGGCGTCGGGCGGAATCCAGAGGGCCGGCAGGCCGAAGGTGGGGTCCCTGGTCTCGATCCCCGGCAGGGCGTCGGCGGCGCCGCCGGGGTTGATGGCCAGGAGGTGCTCCGGCAGCACCTCGCCCCGCGCCGCCTCGGCGCCCCGCAGGCGGATGACGTAAGCGTTGGGCGGGAGCTGCATGTTGTCCCGCACGCGCACCAGGGGCAGGACGAAGCCCAGCTCGGCGGCCAGCTGCTTGCGGATCATGGTGATGCGGCTCATGAGGTCGCCGCCGCGCCGCGGATCGGCCAGGGGCAGGAGCGCGTAGCCCAGCTCCACCTCCAGGGGGTCCACCTGGAGCAGGCGGGCCATGCCCTCGGGCGTGGTGACGTCGTCGGCGGCGGGCGGCGCCGGCGCCGACTCCTCTGCCTCCGCGGGCGGCGCGGGACGGCGGGCCGCGTAGGCCACGGCGGTGAAGGCCGCGCCTAGGAGGAGGAAGGGCAGCTTGGGCAGCCCTGGCAGGAGGCCCAGGAGGAGGAGGCTCGCGCCCGCGATGGAGATGCCCCGCGGCTGGGCCAGGATCTGGCCGGCCAGGTCCTCGCCCAGGTGGGCCTCCGAGGCAGCGCGGGTCACCAGGATGCCCGTGCCCGTGGAGATGAGGAGGGCCGGGATCTGGGTCACGAGGCCGTCGCCCACGGTGAGGAGGGTGTAGCGGTGGAGGGCGTCCTGCCAGCCCAGCCCCTGCTGGGCCATGCCCACCACGAAGCCCCCGACGATGTTGATGGCCACGATGACGAGCCCCGCCACGGCGTCGCCCTTGACGAACTTGCTGGCGCCGTCCATGGCGCCGTAGAAGTCGGCTTCCCGCTCGATCTCGCGGCGGCGCCGCCGGGCCTCGTCCTGGTCGATGAGACCGGCGTTGAGGTCGGCGTCGATGCTCATCTGCTTGCCCGGCATGGCGTCCAGGGTGAAGCGGGCGGCCACCTCCGAGACGCGCTCGGCGCCCCGCGTGATGACCACGAACTGGATGACGACGAGGATGAGGAAGACGATGAAGCCCACCACGGGGTTCCCCCCGACCACGAACTGCCCGAACTTCTCGATGACCTCGCCCGCGTAGCCGTGGAGGAGGATGAGGCGCGTGGAGGAGACGTTGAGGGCCAGCCGGAAGAGGGTGGTCAGGAGCAGCAGCGACGGGAACACGTAGAACTCCAGGGGTTGGCGGGCGTAGATGGTGGCCAGCAGGATCACCAGGGCCAGGGTCAGGTTGAGGGAGAGGAGCAGGCTCAGGAGGACGGGCGGCAGCGGCACCACCATCATGGCCAGGATGGCGATGACGGCCACGGCCAGCCCCACGTCGCTCTGCCGCACCAATCTCTCCAGCACCGGCCCCCCCGACGGGGAAACCCGCCCGCCGGCCGGCGCGCCCCGCCCGGCTGGGGACGCCTCCCTCTCGCTCGCCACCGCCATCAGAACCTACCCCCCTTGAGCCGCCAGACGAAGGCCAGCACCTCCGCCACGGCGGCGTACAGCTCCTGCGGGATGGCCTGCCCCACCCGCACCAGCCGGTACAGGGTCCGCGCCAGGGGCGGGTCCTCCACCACCGGCACCCCGTGTTTCTCGGCCTCGGCCCGGATGCGCTGGGCCAGGTAGCCCCGGCCCTTGGCCACCACCACGGGCGCGTCCGTCTCCCCCGCCACGTAGCGCAGGGCCACGGCCACGTGGACCGGGTTCGTCACCACCACCTGGGCGCGGCGCACGTCGTTGACCATGCGCCGGCGGGCCAGCTCCCGCTGCCGCCGGCGGCGGGCCCCCCGCACCGCCGGGTCGCCCTCCGTCTCGCGGATCTCCTCCTTGACCTCGGTGCGGCTCATGCGCAGGTTGCGCTCGTACTCCCACCGCTGGTAGAAGAAGTCGGCCACCGCCAGGGCCAGGAGCGCGCCGCCCACCTGGAGCCCGATGCGCCCCGCCCAGCGGGCCGCCAGGGCGAAGGAGGCGGCGGGATCGCGGGCCAGGTAGAGGGTGTAGTCGGCGGCCGCGTGCCGCGCCGCCGCCAGCGCCACGGCGCCCACCACGGTCACCTTGAGGAGGGCCTTGGCCAGCTCCACGCCGGACCGCAGCGAGAGGAGGCGCCGGAACCCCCACGCGGGGTTGAGGTGCTCCCAACGCGGCAGGAGCCCCGCCGGCGAGAGGGCGAAGCCGGTCTGGACGAGACCCACCACCACGCCGACGGCCAGGACCAGCAGGAGGAGCGGCAGGCTCGCCGCCGCCCACGCCCCCGCCGCCAGGAGGCCGAGCCCCTGGGTTTCCCGGAGGCTCCAGTCGGCCGGCGGCAGGGACCAGACCCGCACCGCCCAGGCGGCGTAATGGCGGGCGAGCCAGGGCCCCGCCAGATGGAGGAAGCCCACGGCACCCAGGAAGGCGAGGGCCGCCCCCAGGTCGGGGCTGCGGAAGACCTGCCCCCGCTCGCGGGCCTGCTGCCGCCGCCGGGGCGTGGCCGCCTCGCGCCGTTCCTCCCCCTCGGCGAAGAGCTGCAGGTCAAAGACGAGGGACACCCCTCTCATCGGTTCCCCACCCGCCGCGCTCCGGCACACCGCCCGCCCGCTCCGCGGCGCACCCCCGCCATCCCCCGTCACGGCGCCACCGGCCGCCGGCGCCCGTCCGCCGCCCACCACGAGTCGGCTCACGGCGCCACCACCCCCAGGAAGCCGCCCAGGGCGCGGTACAGCTCGGGCAGCAGCACCCTGAAGGCCAGCACGTAGGCGGGCACCGCCAGGGCAAGGGCGACCAGGCCCACGCCCACCTGCGCCGGGAGACCCACGGCGAAGACGTTGAGCTGGGGCGCCGCCCGGCTCACGAGCCCCACCAGGAGGTTGGTGAGGAAGAGGACGGCCAGGATGGGCAGCGCCAGCCGCAGGGCGGTGGCGAAGAACCAGCCGGCCTGGTCCAGGGCCACCCCCAGACCCCGCAGGAGGGAGCCGCCGCCCGGCGGGATCTGCCGGAAGCTCAACAGGAGGGCCGCCAGCACCTGGTGATGGGCGTCGGCCAGGAGGAAGACCAGGAGGGCCAGGAAGTGCAGGAACTGCCCCGTCAGGGGCGTGGGCCGGCCGAAGACGGGGTCTATGACGTTGACGAGGCCGAAGCCCAGCCCCATGTCCAGCAGGTGGCCCGCCGCCTCGGCCGCCGCCAGCACCAGGTTCACGAGGAAGCCGATGGCCAGCCCCACCGCCACCTCCCGCACGAAGAGGCCGGCGTACCCCAGGAGGTCGCCGGGCACCCCGCCCGCCGGCGCCGGCACGAGAGGCAGCACGGCCAGGGCCAGGAAGAGGGTCAGGAAGAAGCGGAGGGCGGGCGCCACCGCCTGGTGGCCGAAGGGGGGCAGGACGAAGACGAGGCCCCCGATCCGGCCCGCCACGAGCCAGAACAGGGCGAACTTGTCCAGCGCCGGCGTCAACAGTTCCACGCTGCCCCACCTCCCCTCGCCTGTCGCGGCCCCCGCCAGCGCGCCGCGGCGCCGTTCCCCCCGCGGCACCCTGCCCTCGTCCCGCGGCGCGCCGTGCCCGC
>CAYXQP010000124.1:0-4448 GCA_964467515.1 uncultured Eubacteriales bacterium
ACTTCCAGGTGGTGCGCTGCTTCCGCGACGAGGACCTGCGGGCCGACCGGCAGCCGGAGTTCACCCAGGTGGACCTGGAGATGTCCTTCGTGGCCGAGGAGGACGTCATGGGGGTGACGGAGGGCATGATCGCCGCCGCCTTCCGGGCCGGCCTGGGGCTGGAGCCGTCCCTGCCCTTCCCCCGGCTCTCCTGGCGCGAGGCCATGGACCGCTACGGCACGGACAAGCCCGATCTTCGCTTCGGCCTGGAGATCCGCGATGTCACGGAAGCGGTGCGCGGGTGCGGGTTCCAGGTCTTCGCCGCGGCGGCGGCGCGGCCCGAGGGCTGCGTCAAGGGTCTGGCGGTGCCCGGCGGCGGCCCGGGTCGCCCGGCCCTCTCGCGCCGCGAGCTGGACGAGCTGACGGAGGAGGCGCGCGGCCACGGCGCCCGCGGCCTGGCCTGGCTCGTGGTGGAACCCGCCGGGACCGAGGGGGCGTCGCCCGCCGGTCCCGAGGCGGCCGTGCGGTCCCCCATAGCCAAGTTCCTCCGCGAGGAGGAGCTGGCGGCCCTGGTGGCGGCGCTGGCGGCGCGGCCGGGGGACGTCTGCCTCTTCGTGGCCGACCGCTGGCGCACGGCCGTGGAGGTTTTGGGCCAGCTCCGCCTCTCCCTGGCCCGCCGCCTGGACCTGGTGCCCCGCCGCTCCGATCCCCCCGCGCCGGAGGACTTCCGCTTCGCCTGGGTGACCGGGTTTCCCCTGCTCGAATGGGACGAGGAGGAAGGGCGCTTCGTGGCCGTGCACCACCCCTTCACCTCGCCGGTGGAGGAGGACCTGCCCCGCCTGGAGGGGGAACCCGCCGCCGTGCGGGCGCGCGCCTACGACGTGGTGCTGAACGGCACGGAGCTGGGGGGCGGCAGCATCCGCATCCACCGGCCCGAGGTGCAGGAGCGCATGTTCCGCGCCCTGGGCATCGGCCCGGACGAGGCCCGCGCCAAGTTCGGCTTTCTCCTGGAAGCCTTCCAGTACGGCGCCCCGCCCCACGGGGGCATCGCCCTGGGCCTGGACCGGCTCGTGGCCCTCATGGCCGGCGCCGAGTCCATCCGCGAAGTCATCGCCTTCCCCAAGACGGCCCGCGCCGCCGACCCCATGAGCGGCGCTCCCGCCCCCGTGGAGGAGCGGCAGCTCCGCGACCTGCATATCGTGGTCCTGCGTCCCCGGGAGTGAAGCCCGGATCGCGGCCGCCTCTTCCGGGACCGCTGGCCCGCGGCGGCCGGCGTGGGACCCTGTCCGGCGGCGGGGCGGTGGGGACGCGGGGGACGGGCCGAAACTCTATCGCCGCCCGGCATAAACCGATGGTCATAGGGCATAGGCCTGTACAGGCCGGGAGGTGATCCATGGTGTCCAGGCAGGGTGACTTCTGGACGGGCGTCGCCGTGGGGGGACTCGTGGGAGCCGTCCTGGGGACGGCGCTGGCGGCCCTCTCCGAGCGGGAGCGGCGCGCGCGGCTGGCCCAGCGGGCGCGCACCGGCGTCGCGAGAGCGCGCGCCGGCGTGGAGCGGGCGCGCGGGGGCATGGAGAGAGCGCGCGCCGGCGTGGAGCGGGCCAAGGCTGCTTCCATGGCGGTGGCCGGCCGCCTGTCGGGGGAGGCGTCGTCCCTCCTGACGAGGGCGCGCCGCCGGCGGCGCCCCTCGGCCAACGGCCAGCCTGCGGAGGCGGCACCGGCCGCGCCGAGGCCCGCCGAGACGTGAGCCAGGCCGTAGCCCTCACCGTGCTGGCGGTGTCTGCCGCCGCCCTCGCTCTGGCGGCGGCAGCGTCCTTTTTCGTGCTGCTTTCCGTAGCGGGGCGGCTGGCGCGGATCCAGGGCGAGCTGGAGCGCCTGATCGAGCGGGGCGGCGAGGCCGCCACCGCCGCCCGCCGGGCGGCCGCCGGGCTCGGCGAGGAAGCGGCCGCCACGGCCCAGGCCCTGCGTGGCTTCCTGGCGGCGGGTGCGCTGGCGGCCCTGGCCGCCTGGCTCGGTCGCCGCCCGGCCGACGACCCCTCCGCCAGCGGCGGAGGCGGCCGCGACGGGCGGGCCCTGGCGGAGGAGGCGGCTTCCCTGGCCGCTCGCTACGTGGTGCGCCGCTGGCCTGTGCGCCGATCCTGAAGGGATGCCCGGCTCCCCCGCGGCCGGCTCCGGCACGGCCGGCCGACCCCGCCGCGCCGTCGTTTGACCGGGTTCGCCTGCTCGTCCAAGATGGGGAGGAAAGAGGGGGACGACATGCAGGTCACCCTTACGTGGCAGGGGGACATGGCCTTCGCGGCCGAGACTCCGAGCGGGCACCGGCTGGTGCTGGACGCGGCGCCCGAGGTGGGCGGCGCCAACGCGGGGCCGCGTCCCATGGAGCTGGTGCTGGTGGCCCTGGCCGGCTGCACCGCCATGGACGTGGTCTCGATCCTCCACAAGATGAGGGAGCCGCTGGCGGAGCTCGCCGTCGAGGTGGAGGGAACCCGCGCGGCGGAGCATCCTAAGGTTTACACCGAGATCACGGTGCGCTACCGCGCCCGCGGCGAGGGGCTCGACCCGGAGAAGGTGGGGCGGGCGGTGCGCCTCTCGGCGGAGCGGTATTGCAGCGTGGGGAACATGCTCAACCGCTCGGCGCGCCTGCGCTACGTGTACGAGGTGAACGGGGCCGTCTTCGAGCTGTAAGCGTCCCCGGGCGATGGGTTTCGAGGAAGGGGTGACGGTGGCGGGCGGCCTCCCGCGCTTTTCAGCCGGCGTCACTTACAGGGACGGGGCTACCTGACGCCGACGGGGTTGGCTGACGGGGACGGAAAGGGGTGTCTAGGGTACTTGGGTAGCATCAAGATCGTGACTCCGGTGCCGGGGCCGCGGTCGCGGGCCATCATGGAGCGGGCGGCCCGCGCCGTCCCCCGCGCCGTCGCGCCCCAGGCGCCGGTGGTGGTGGCCGAGGCGAACGGGGCCCTGGTCACCGACGTGGACGGGAACACCTTCCTGGACCTCTCTGGCGGCATCGGCGTCCTCAACGTGGGGCACCGCCCGCCGGCGGTGGTCGAGGCCGTCCACGCCCAGGTGGACCGCTTCCTCCACACCGACTACACCGTGGTGCCCTACGAGCCCTACGTGGCGCTGGCCGAGCGGCTCTGCCGGCTGGCTCCCGTCCCCGGCGCCCGCAAGGCGTGCTTCTTCAACTCGGGCGCCGAGGCGGTGGAGAACGCCTGCAAGTTCGCGCGCCTCTACACCCGCCGGCCTGCGCTCATCGCCTACGAGGGCGGCTTCCACGGGCGGACCCTGCTGGCGCTCACGCTGACGAGCAAGCCGCGCCCCTATAAGGAAGGTATGGGCCCCTTTGCGCCCGAGGTGTACCGGGTTCCCTACGCCTACTGCTATCGCTGTCCGCTCGGGCTCAGCTACCCGGACTGTGGCGTGGAGTGCGCGCGGGCGCTGGAACGGGCCTTCGCCACCATGGTCTCGCCCCGCGACACGGCGGCCGTGGTGGTGGAGCCGGTGCAGGGGGAGGGCGGCTTCGTGGTGCCGCCGCCCGAGTTCCTGCCCATGGTGCGGGAAATCTGCCGCCGGCACGGCGTCCTCCTCATCCTGGACGAGATCCAGACCGGCTTCTACCGTACGGGGCGCCTCTTCGCCTGCGAGCACACCGGGGTGCAGCCGGACATCATCTGCGTGGCCAAGTCGCTGGCGGCGGGGCTTCCCCTCTCGGGCGTGGTGGGGCGGGCCGAGGTGCTGGACGCGGCCGAGCCGGGCAACATCGGCGGCACCTACGTGGGGAATCCGGTGGCGTGCGCGGCCGCCCTGGCCGTCCTGGACCTGGTGGAGCGGCGCGACGGGGCGCGGCGGGCGCCCGCGGGCGGGGATTCTCCGCCCGACCTGGCGGCGCGGGCCGAGGCCGTTGGGCGGTACCTGGTCGACCGCTTCCGCGCCATGCAGGAGCGGTACGCCATCATCGGGGACGTGCGGGCTCTCGGGGCCATGGTGGGCGTGGAGCTGGTCCGCGACCGGGAGGCGAAGGAGCCTGCCACCCAGGAGACCGAGTTCGTCCTCCAGGAGGCCCTGCGGCGCGGCGTCATCGTGCCCCGCTGCGGCATCCACGGCAACGTGCTGCGCTTCCTGAACCCGCTCACCATCGCCGACGCGGAGCTGGCGGAGGCCGTGGACGTGCTGGAGGAGGTCATGGCCGAGGCCGACGCCGCCCTGGCCCGCGTCGGCGCCGGCGCGGCGACGACGTAGCCGGGGGCCGCGACGAGGCAACGGCGGCCGGGGATGCCGTCGTGACGAACAGTGTTTGTCAGAAGGCGATCCCCGGCGGGCCGTCGCGAGTGGAGCCCAGCTAGAAATGGGACGGGAACTTGTCTCTCAAGATGGAGGACCAAAGGTTTCTGACGGTTGCCACCGCCTCTCTGTGCTCGGCCGCTCCCGACTCGAGCAACTCGTCGAGGAAGGCGTCGACGCCGGTA
>CAYXQP010000125.1:0-2121 GCA_964467515.1 uncultured Eubacteriales bacterium
CCCGCGGCCGCCCGGCCCGCCGGCCACGCCCGCCGGCGCGGCGCCCGGATCCAGGAAGGCGGCGTAGACGTGGGCCACCAGGTGGTGCACGCCTACGAGGGGCAGACCCCGCGCCCAGGCCAGGGCCTTGGCCGCCGCCACCCCCACCAGCAGGGATCCCACCAGCCCCGGCCCGCGCGTGACGGCCACCAGGGCCAGGTCATCCCACCCGACACCGGCCCCCGCCAGGGCTTCCCGCACCACCGGCACCAGAGTCTCCAGGTGGCGCCTGGCGGCCACCTCCGGGAACACGCCCCCGTAACGGGCGTGCAGATCCGCCTGGCTGGCCACCACGTTGGCGAGGATGCGCCGCCCGTCCTCCACCACGGCCGCCGCCGTCTCGTCGCAGCTCGTCTCGATGCCCAGCGCCAGCACGCCGCCCGCCCCTCAGAGGTCCTTGCCCATGATGACGGCGTCTTCGCCCGTGTCCCGGTAGTAGCCGCGGCGGAGGCCGCGGTCGGTGAAGCCATGGCGGCGGTAGAGGGAGCGGGCCACCCGGTTGGTGACCCGCACCTCCAGGGTCACGTGCCCGGCGCCGGCGGCACGGGCCCGCCGCTCCAGCTCCTCCAGCAGGAGGCTGCCGATGCCCCGTCCCCGCTCGGCCGGGTGGACGGCGATGTTGGTCACGTGGGCCTCGTCCACCACCAGCCACATGCCGGCGAAACCCACCACACGCTCACCCCGGCAGGCCACCAGGTAGACGCTGTAACTGTTCTCCAGCTCCGCCAGGAAGGCGCGGGCCGACCAGGGCGTGACCTGGGACAGGCGCTCGATGTCCAGGACCTGGTCCAGGTCGGCCAGCTCCATCTCCCGGACCTCCACGTCCGCCAGGGGCTCACGCTCGACCGCCACGGGCCAGGGCACCCCCCTCGCGGGCCGCCGCGGCTCCGAAATCGTCCGCGTAGAGGGGTCTGATCCGGGCCGCGTCCACGGCCCCGCCCTCGGCCAGGAGCAGGGAACCGAGGGCCGCGACGGCCGCCGGGCGCACCGCCCGCAGGGGCGGAGGCGCCACCGCCCCCCGGCCGAAGCGGGCGGCCGCCTCCTCCTCCCACACGTCCAGCCCCTCTCCCACAAGGTAGCACGGCCCGCCGGAAACCGCCTCCGCCACCCGCTCCAGCCAGCCGTCCCGCGGCAGCCGCGCCGGCGGCAGGACGGGCGTCAGCCTCCACCCCTGCCAGGCGAAGACGCCGGCGTACACGCCCCCGCCCCGGGCGTCCAGCAGGGGGCAGACCGATCCCGGCCGCGGGCCCGCTCCCCACGCCAGGGCCGCCAGGGTGTCCACGGGGACCAGGGGCACCCCCAGCGCCAGGCCGAGACCCTGGGCCGTGGCCAGTCCCACCCGCAGCCCCGTCCAGGAACCCGGCCCCGCCGTGACGGCGACCGCCGCCAGCTGGTCCGGCCGCCGCCCCGCCGCGCGGAAGGCGCCGTCCACGAGGCCCAGGAGCCGCCGGGCGTGGTTCCACCCGGCCGCCTCGGCCGTCTCGGCCAGCACCCGTCCCCCCTCCACGAGGGCCGCGCCGCAGGAAGCGCCGGCCGTGTCCACGGCCAGGATCAGCACGGCGGCGCCTCCCCCGGCCCCGCCGCCGGCCGGCCCGTCCGCCACGCCGCGGACAGGGCCCGCGCCAGGGACTCACCCCGCGGCCCGCGACCCCGCACCGTCACCGATCGCCTCTCGCCCTCCCGCCTCTCCAGGCGCACGTCCACGCGCTCGGCCGGCAGGAGCTCGGCCGCCAGGTCCGCCCATTCCACCACGGCCACCCCCCGACCCCCCAGGAGGTCGTCCCAGCCCAGGTCCTCGCCCGCCGCCGCCCCGCCGAGGCGGTAGAGGTCCACGTGGTAGACGGGGAAACCGGCCCGCCCCCGGTAGGCGTGGACCAGGACGAAGCTGGGGCTCCCCTCGTCCTCGTCCACCCCGAGGCCGGCCAGGACTCCCAGGGCCAGGACCGTCTTGCCAGCCCCCAGGGGGCCGCTGAGCGCCACCACGTCCCCCGGCCCCAGGAGCCCGCCGAGCATCTCGCCCAGGCGGCGGGTCTCGGCCGGCGCCGCCGTCTCCGTCTCCCACTCCCCGGGCGCGTCCGCCCC
>CAYXQP010000125.1:2160-4425 GCA_964467515.1 uncultured Eubacteriales bacterium
GCCGGGGCGCGGCCAAGGCCCGGTCCCCGCCCCCCTCGCCTTCCCGGCCGGCGGTCGGCCCAATCCCCTCCTCGCGGCCGGCCGCCCAAACCCGCTCCTCCCGGCCGGCGAGGACGCCGAAGTGGGCGAAGCCCCGTTCCGGCAGCGTCTCCCGCCGCCCGTCGGCCCGCCTCAGCACCACGCCGCGCCCCTCCTCCAGGCGCCCCACGCGCCTCGCCGGCGTCCCCGCCGCCAGGACGGCGGCGACCACCGCCTCCGCCGCGGGCGCCGGCACCGCCAGCACCAGTTCGTAGTCTTCGCCTCCGAAGAGGGCCAGCTCCAGGGCGGAAGCCGCGCCGGCCGCCTCGGCCAGCGCCGCCGCGGGCGCCACGGGCACCGCTTCCTCCTCGAGAACGGCCGCCGCCCCCGCCGCCTCGGCCAGGGCGCGCGCGGCGGCCGCCAACCCGTCGCTGGCGTCCCGCGCCGCCACGGCAAAGCCCCTTTCCTGGGCCAAGGCCGCCACCGCCCGCGCCGCCTCCACGCGGGGCAGCGGCCGCCGGTGGAGACGCACGGCTTCCTCCACGGAGGCGGCCGCACCGTCCCGCTCCCCCTCGGGCGCGTGGTCCCGCTCCCGCTCGGCGCCGTCGTCCCGCTCCCGCTCGGCGGCGCCGGGCGGCAGCCGCCCCTCGAGAGCCAGGAGCCCGGCCACCGAGGCGCCGAAGGACCCGGTCGCCAGGAGCACGTGGCCCGGCCGGGCCGACCGGGCCAGGAAGGGCCCGCCCGGCAGGACCTCGCCCACCAGGGCCACGTCCACCACCACGGGCCCCGGCGAGCCCACCGTGTCGCCGCCCACCACCGCCGCGCCCCACCGGGAGGCGGCCTCCAGGAGCCCGGCGTAGAAATGGTCCACGAAGGTCAGGGGGAGACGGCCCGGCAGGGCCAGGGACACCACGGCCCACAGGGGCCGCGCGCCCATGGCGGCCACGTCGCTCACGTTGACGGCCAGGGCCTTGAAGCCCAGGTCCGCCGCCGGCAGGCTGGCGCGCCGGAAGTGAACGCCCTCCACCAGCATGTCGCAGGTCAGGACCAGGGGTGAGCCGCCGGGCGCCACAACGGCCGCGTCGTCGCCGGCCCCGACGAGGACGCCCTCACCCGGAGCCGCGAGCAGCGGGAGCACCCGCGCCAGCAGGCCGGCCTCGCCGGCTTCCCTCAGCAGGCGCTGGCCGGGGGCCGACCGGGCGGCAGCGGGAGCGTCCTCCTCACCCAGACACGCTACCCCCCTCGGCGCCCGCCGCCGGGCTTGAGCCTGCCGCGGCTCCCTGCGCCGCCGCGAGGCGGCACCGGTCGCGGATGGCCTGGAAGTCCTCCCAGGCCGGCCGCTTCTTGGTCGGGTCGCGCAGGAGAGCCGCCGGGTGATAGGTGGCCGTCACGGCCATGCCGTCCCGCTCCAGCCACCGCCCGCGCACCTGCGTGATGCGCGCCTGGGGGTGAATGAGGGCCCGCGCCGCCGTGGAGCCGAGACACACCAGGACGCGGGGCCGGACGAGCCTGATCTTGGCCCGCAGGTAGGGCAGGCAGGCCGCCATCTCGCCGTCGCTGGGCACGCGATTGCCCGGCGGCCGGCACATGACCACGTTGGTGATGTAAACCTCCTGGCGCCGGAAGCCCGCCGCGGCCAGGATGCGGTCGAGGAGCTCCCCCGCCCGGCCCACGAAGGGCCGGCCCAGCTCGTCCTCGGTGGCCCCCGGGCCCTCGCCCACCAGCATCAGGCACGCCCGCGGGTCGCCCTCGCCGAAGACCACCTGCCGGGCCCCCGCCCGGAGCTGGCACCGCCGGCAGCCTGCCGCGAGGGCCTCCAGCTCGGCCAGCGACGAGCAGGCCTCCAGCCGCCGCGCGAACCCGTCCTCCGCCGTCGCCGCCGGTCCCAGCAGCACCGCCCAGGGCTGCCAGCCCGCGCCTGCCTCCGCGCTCGCCTCCGCACCCGCCCCCGCGCCGCCCGCCGCGTCGTCCGGCGGCAAGAAGGATTCCTGCCGGTACACGGCCACCACCCGCCGTTACCGTCTTCGCCGACGGACCGGTGAAACCCTGCCGCCCGTTCCCGGCAGGGCTCGCACCGCCTCAGCCTCCGGCGCCTTATTCCTACCGCACAAGGAGAACGGACGAAAGAGGCAGCGAGACGATGTCCGGAGCCGAGACCGCCCACCTGACGGGAACCGTTGCCGAGAACATGGAAATCTGTTCCCGACATTCGCCCGTTGCCGGGCGGAGGCGCCGGTCTTAGGCGCT
>CAYXQP010000126.1:0-4338 GCA_964467515.1 uncultured Eubacteriales bacterium
CTTGATCTCGTAGCGCCGGATTCCGGAGTCCGGAATCCGGTCCCACGACACGCAGCGACGTGCCCCCCCCATTCCGGAATCCGAAATTCGGTCCCACGACACGCACAGAGGTGCCCCCGCGGCGTCGGCGACATCTTTCGACACGCCAAGCAGCGGGAGCGCGCGCGCCGACAGGGCGGTCAGGGGGAGGGTGCATGACGGGAGAGGGGGCGCGACGGATCGCTCGACGCCCCCGCCGGACGGGACCGTCACGGCCACGGCGTCGCCGGGTCCCAGGCGGCCCAGCTCTACCCATCCCCGCGGCGTGAGGAAGCGATGGGTGGCGGTGGCGCGGATGCGGCGCCCTGCGGCGGTGCGCAGGAGGAAGACGGGCTTGCGGCCGTTGCGGTACACGGCGGACACCTGCCCGCGCCGCAGCCGGCCGTCGGGGCCCAGGCTGAGGACGCCCATGCGCCCGCCCTCGGCGTAGAGGCGGCCGAGGGGCCGAAGCTCCCCCGTGTCGGCGTCGGGCACCAGGGTGTCGCCGGTCAGGCAGCGGTTGAAGCCGTAGTTGGCGAACTTGACGATGAGGTCGTACAGCTCGTTGGCGAGGCGCTCGGGGTGCCCCTGGCGGAGGCAGCCCTGGACGAAGGCCTCGCGCTGGGCGTCCAGGACCTCCTTCTTTTTCTTGCCCACGGCGCGCCGGAGGATGTCGGCCTGGCCCAGGGTGAAGCCGGCCATGACGCTGGCCACCTGCATGATCTGCTCCTGGTAGACGAGGATGCCGTAGGTGTCTTTGAGGATGGGCTCGAGAAGCGGGTGGAGGTAGCGGACGTTGCCCTCGTGCTTGGCGCGGACGAAGGCCGGGATGTGCTCCATGGGGCCGGGCCGGTAGAGGGCCACGGCGGCCACGATGTCCTCCAGGCACGACGGTTTCAGCTCACGCAGCATCTCCCGCATGCCACCCGACTCCAACTGGAAAACGCCGCCCGTCTCGCCGCGGCCCAGGAGCTCGTACGTCTTTGTGTCGTCGAGGGGCACCGCGTACGGGTCGGGCGGCACGACTCCCGCCGCCACGGCCCCTCCCGCTGCGGCCCCCCCCGCCACGGCTCCCCCCGCCGCGCCGCAGGACGCGGGCGCCTCGCCCGCCGCCGCGGCGGCTTCGCCGACGAGCCGCGCCGTGTCCTCGATGACGGAGAGGGTGCGCAGACCGAGGAAGTCGAACTTGAGGAGACCGAGCTCCTCCAGCACGTTCATGGGGAACTGGGTGACCACGGTGCCGTCGGGCATCCGCTGGAGGGGCACCATCTCCATGAGCGGGTCGCGGGCGATGACCACGCCGGCGGCGTGGACGGAGGCGTGGCGGGGAAGCCCCTCCAGGCGCCGCGCCACGTCCAGCAGCACCCGCACGGCCTGCGCTTCCTCGTAGAGAAGGCGCAGGTCCGGGCTCAGCTCCAGGGCCTGGTCCAGGGTCATGCCGAGCTGGGCCGGCACCAGGCGCGCGATGCGGTCCACCTCGGCGTAGGGCATCCCCAGGGCGCGGCCCACGTCCCTCACCACGGCCCGCGCCAGCATGCGGCCGAAGGTGATGATCTGGGCCACCCGGTCCTCGCCGTACTTCTGCCGCACGTAGTCGATGACCTCGCCCCGCCGCCGGTCGTCGAAGTCGATGTCCATGTCCGGCATGCTGACCCGCTCGGGATTGAGGAAGCGCTCGAAGATAAGGTGGTACCGCAGGGGGTCGATGCCGGTGATGCCGAGGACGTAGGCGACGAGGCTCCCGGCCGCCGAGCCGCGGCCCGGCCCCACGGCTATCCCGCGCCCGCGGGCGTGCTCGATGAAGTCGGACACGATGAGGAAGTAGCCCGGGTACCCCATCCGCTCGATCATGGCCAGCTCGTACTCGAGGCGCTCCCACGCCTCCCGTTCCTCCCGGGTAAGCCCCTCCACCGCGGTCCGCGCCGCTTCCGCCACCCCCTCCGCGAGGAAGCCCGCCCCCGCCCCTCGCGCCTCCTCCAGCGCGGCCAGGGCGCGCCGCCCCGCCTCGGCGAGAGCCGGGTAGCGGCGGGCCACCCGCCCGTAGCAGAGCCGGCGCAGGTAGGAAGCCGCGTCGTACCCCGCCGGCAGCTCGTAGTGGGGCAGGTGCAGCTCGCCGAAGCGCAGCTCCACGCGGCAGCGCTCGGCGATGGCCGCCGTGCCGGCCAGGGCCTCGGGCAGCTCGGCGAAGAGGGCCTCCATCTCCTCCGGCGACTTCAGGTAGAACTGGCCGCCCGGGTAGCGGAGGCGGTTTTGGTCCTGCACCGTCTTCCCCGTCTGGATGCACACCAGGACGTCGTGGGGCTGGGCGTCCTCGGCGCGCAGATAGTGGACGTCGTTGGTGGCCACGAGGGGCAGGTCCAGCTCCCGCGCCAGCCGCACGAGCTCGGGGTTCACCCGCCGCTGCTCGGGGAGGCCGTGGTCCTGCAGCTCCACGAAGAAGTTACCGCGGCCGAAGATGTCGGCGTACTCGGCCAGGGCCGCCCGCGCCCCCTCCCGGTCCTCGCGCAGCAGCCGCTTGGGCACCTCGCCGCCCAGGCACGAGGTGAGGGCGATGAGACCGCGGGCGTGGCGCGCCAGGAGCTCCTTGTCCACGCGCGGCCTGTAGTAGAAGCCCTCCAAGGATGCCAGGGAGACGAGCCGGACGAGGTTGCGGTAGCCCTCCTCGTCTGCCGCGAGGAGGATGAGGTGGTGGTTGTCGCCGTCGACGCCCGCCTCCTTCCGGTGGCGGGAGCGGGGAGCCACGTAGACCTCGCAGCCGATGAGGGGCTTCACCCCCACCTCGCGGCACGCCTTGTAGAAGTCGACGACCCCGTACATGACCCCGTGGTCGGTCACCGCCACGGCGTCCATGCCGAGCTCCGCCGCCCGCCGCGGCAGCTCCTCGATCCGGCAAGCCCCGTCCAGGAGGCTGTACTCGGTGTGGAGGTGGAGGTGCACGAAGGGGGAAGCCAAGGAGGATCACCCGCTTATCTTCTATTCGACCCCGCCGTCCCCTCTCCCTCCCCGCCCCGGCGGAACCCCGCCCCCGTCCGCCACACCCCGGCGCCCCAAAGGATCCGCGCGGCGACCCCCTTGCCCTGAAAGGAAGATCATGGTATAGTCGTCCCGGCCTCGGCCGACGCGAGAAGGACGAGGGGGCGTGGCGCGCCTTAGCCGGCGGGCCACCGCCCACCCGGGAGGTGTTCCAGGCGTGGTGACGAGCCGGGCCGGGCGCGCGAAGCGGGGAGTGCCTGCCCCCCAGCGGATGACCCTCGCCGCGTACATGGCCCTGCCGGAGGAGAAGACCCGCTGCGAGTTCCTCTGCGGCTGGGTGGTTCGGGAGCCGGCTCCCGAGGAGCCGCACCAGCGGGCCGTGGGCAACCTTTACTGGCTTCTCCGCTCACACCTCCACCGCGCGCGGAGCGGCCTCGTCTACCTGGCGCCCTTCGACGTCGTCCTGTCCGAGGACCACGTGGTCCAGCCCGACCTCGTCTACGTGACCATGGCGCGGGCCTGCATCATCGGGAAGAGGGCCGAGGGAGCGCCCGACCTGGTCGTGGAGGTGGTCGGTCGCTACTCCTCGCGCAAGGACCGGGTCTTTCGCCGCCAGCTCTACGCCCGCCACGGGGTCCGCGAGTGCTGGCTCGTGGACCCGCTGGAGCAGGTGGTGGAGGTCCACACGCTGAACCGGGCTCCTGACGAGGGCGCCCCAGGCCGGGCGCCGGCCATCCGCCTGCAGGACGGGGCGCCGGGGGACGCTCCCTCCTACTACCGCCTTCACGGGCGCTTCGCCCCGGGCGCGCGGCTCGACTCCCCCCTCCTCCCCGGCTTCTCCCCCGACGTGGCGGCGATCTTCGCCCCCGGACCGTGACGCCGCGCTGCTAAAGGGCGGCCACCAGCTCGCGGAAGCGCCGGCCCCGCTCCTCGTAGTTGGCGAACATGTCGTAGCTGGCACAGGCCGGGGAGAGGAGCACCACGTCGCCGGGCTGGGCGCGCTCGGCGGCCAGGCGCACGGCCTCGTCCAGGTCGCGCGCCTCCACCACCGGGGGAGCCGCCGCCCCGAGGCGGGCCGCCGCCTCCTCCACGGCCCGGCGGATCTTCTCCCGCGTGGCGCCGAGGAGGACGAGGGCGCGCAGCCCCCGCCGCACGATGGCCTCGCCCAGGCCGTCGAAGGGGATCTTCTTGTCGTAGCCGCCCGCGATGAGCACGATGGGCTCGGCGAAGCTCGCCAGGGCCGCCGCCGTGCGGTCGGGGGTGGTGGCGATGGAATCGTTGACGAAGGCGACCGCGCCCGCGGTGCGCACCAGCTCCAGGCGGTGGGGCACGCCGGCGAAGGCGCAG
>CAYXQP010000127.1:0-4290 GCA_964467515.1 uncultured Eubacteriales bacterium
CCGCCCCGCCCCCTGGCCCGCCCCCGCAGTGCCCGCAGCGGCCTTCGGTCCCGAGAAGGAGGCCGCCAGCAGAACGGCAACGCAGCCCAAGAGGGCAATCCTCATGCGCATTACGAAGCTACTCCTCGTGGCAGCCGACTTCACGGCTTCCCCCGTCACCTCCGCGGCCGAGGCGGGCTCGCCGGGTCAGACGCCTTGGTGGGACCGCAGGACACGCCCGTACTCCTCCAGCAAGGGCAGGAGATGCCGCATGACGGCCCTCACCTTGCGCGGGGGCAGCGCCACCGCCTCGTGGGCAATCCGGTTGCGCAGGCGGGCGAAGCCGACATACGCAGCGCGTTTCTCCGCCGGCAGCGCCCCCGCCTCCACCAGCAGGTCGAAGGCCTGGGCGAACCCCCGGGGACGGGCAGACACCCTCACCTTGCCCGCCAGCCACTTGGTGGCGTCGATGGCGGCCACCAGGGCGAGGAAGAGGCGGTGCTGAGCGCCGTCGGCGTTCCGCCGGTCGGCGAGGAACGCCTCGGCGGGCAAGGCCGTGTACCACCGCAGCGCCTGCACGTGCTCTTCAAGCTGGCACAGCAGCGGGTTCAGCCGGGCGTCGTACTCGACGCGCCCCTCCCTGCCGGCCCACTGCCGGTACCGCCGCCATCCCCGTAAGAATATCGCCAGGTCCTCAGGATCCGTGCCGTCGGGGATGCCCCGCACCGACCGCCCCCGCACTACCGCCATGGCTGCCACCCCTCCCCTCACAGCATCTGCCATATCGTACCACTCCGAGGGTTTGCCCGTCAGGGGGAGCCGACGGCGAGGACGCTCTGGTGCCCGGCCTCGCCAGCGGCCCCCGGTCAGCGGAGAGACTCCCAGGCCACCTGCCGGATAGGCCGCGGCACCAGGCTCCTGATCTCGCCGCCCTCGGCCAGGGCCCAGCCGAGGGGGAAGCCGTCCACCGTCACGGCGCCGAGCCCCCCTTCGCCGCCGGGCCAGGGGCCGGTCACGGATTCCCCCCGGAGGAAGCCGGCCAGGCGGGGATCGTCCGGCGGGAGGTCGAGGCGCCGGCGCACGGCCGCCCCGGGCAGGGCCATCAGGAGCGCGTGGTCCGGCTCGAACCGTCCGCGCCGGAGGCGCCCCAGCCACCAGCCCGGGCGGAGGACGCGCAGCCCTTCCCAGACCCCGGGGGGAACGGGCGTCCGGTAGAGCTGGGCCCTGCCGGCCAGGAAGAAGAGGCCCTCGGCCGGCACCTCCCCCTCCAGGTGGGCCCGCCAGAACTCCTCCAAGGCGCGGGCGACCTCGGCGGGGAGCACCGGCCACCCGCGCGCCGCCCTGCCCCCACCCCCGCCCCGCCGGGCGCCGCCCGAGGCCGGCGCCTTGCCACCGGCGCGACCGGCGGGCCTAGCCCCTTCCTCGCGGCGGAAGAGGGCGTAGAAGTGGCCGTGGCCGGGCGCGCGGTGGGGCCAGAGCCGCACGGCCCGCTCCAGGCGCGGATCGCCCCGGCCCGGCCGCCCGGGCCGCACCCAGTCTGGCCGCCCGCGGTCGAAGCCGGGCGGGCGCGGGGGCTCCACGAGGTCGAAGTCGGGGTGGGCGGCGAGGAAGGCCACCACCACCTCCTCGTTCTCCTCAGGGGCGAAGGTGCACGTGGCGTAGAGCAGGCGGCCGCCCGGCTTCACCAGGGCCGCCGCTGCCCCGAGGAGGCGCCCCTGCCGCGCCGCGCAGCCCGCCACGAGCCGCGGGCTCCAGAGCCGCGCCGCCTCCGGGCTGCGCCCGAACATGCCCTCGCCCGAGCAGGGCGCGTCCACCAGCACCCGGTCGAAGCGGCCGGCCCAGCGCTCCGCCAGCCGCTCCGCCGCCTCGCAGAGGATCACGGCGTTGGTGACCCCCAGCCGCTCCGCGTTGGAGGCGAGGGCAGTGGCTCGGCGCCGGTCTACCTCGTTGGCGGCGAGAAAGCCCCGGTTGCCCATGCGGGCCGCCAGGTGCGTCGCCTTGCCCCCGGGCGCCGCGCAGAGGTCGAGAACCCATTCCCCCGGCCGGGGGTCGAGGAGCACGGCCGCCGCCATGGCCGAGGAGTCCTGGACGTAGTAGAGCCCGGCGAAGTGGTAGGGGTGGAGGCCCGGCCGCGCCTCCCCGGACGCAATGGCGGCAGCCGGCACGGTGAGGCCCTCGGGGCACCACGGCACGGGCTCGGTGGGGTAGGGGAGGCGCGCGGCCAGGTCCGCCGGCGCCACCTTGAGGGTGTTCACGCGCAGGCCGAGGGCGGGAGGCCGCGCCGCCGCGGCGAGGAAGTCGGCGGCTTCCGCGCCGAGGAGCGCCCGCATCCGCTCGACGAAGCCCGGGGGAAGCCAGGACGGCACGGCGCTAACCGGTCAGCGCGGCGTGGGCGCAACCCCGGTACGGCGCCAGGCTCCAGCGGAAGCCGTAGGCCGCCTCCCCGCACACGCGGTTCAGCGCCGACCGGCACTCCACCGCCAGCGCGCCGCCCATGCCCAGGGGACGCTCCTCCTCGCGCCTCGACCCAGGCCCCACGCGTCCAACCTTCAGGCTCGCTCACCGCCTGGCTTCACCCGCGTCGCCGCCCGCCCGCGGGCAGTCTACCATACCTGCACCATGCCCGAGCGACGCACGCGCGGGCGAGCGGCATCCGAAGGGGGAATCACTCCCAACACGCAGCTTCCCGACCGCTCCAGGGTGCCGCCTCCCTTTTTACACCCCGTGCCGCCCTTCGGTAACATGAGGCCATCCCCTCAGAGAGGGTGGCAGGTGCGGCGTGGCGGAACGCGACGGACGGGCGGTCGGCAAGGGGGTCACGCTGGCCGTAGTGGGGCTGGGCACCTTCATGGCGGCGCTGGACGGCAGCGTGGTCAACATTGCGCTCCCCCTCATCCAGCGCGACTACGGCGTCCCCATGGCCACCGTCACCTGGGTCGTCACCGCCTACCTCCTCGCCATCTCCTCCCTCCTCCTCGCCTTCGGTCGCCTGGGCGATATCCACGGCTACCGGCGCCTCTACGCCGCCGGTTTCGCCGTCTTCGGCGCCGCCTCCCTCCTCTGCGGCCTCGCCCCTTCCCTGGGGTGGCTCGTCCTGGCCCGAGTCGTCCAGGGCACGGGGGCCGCCATGCTCATGGCCGTCGGCCCCGCCCTCCTCACCGCCGCCTTCCCGCCCGGCGAGCGGGGCCGCGCCCTGGGGCTCCAGGCCACCGCCACCTACACGGCCCTCACCGTGGGCCCCTCCCTGGGCGGCTGGATCGCCGGCCACCTGGGGTGGCCCTGGGTATTCTTCGTCAACCTGCCGGTGGCGGCTGCGGGCTGCCTCGCCGCCCGCGCCCTCCCGTCAGACGGGCAGGGAAGCTGCCAGCCCTTCGACCTCGCCGGGGCGGCCCTCCTGGCGGCCGGGCTGGTGGCCCTGCTGGTCGCGCTCACCCGGGGTGAGGAGTGGGGCTGGCGCAGCCCCGCCGTAGAAGCCCTGCTCGCGGCCGGCGCGCTCCTCCTGGCCCTCTTCCTCCTCCACGAAGGGCGCGCGCCCGACCCCATGCTCCCCCTCTGGCTCTTCCGCGACCCGGCCTTCACCGGCGCCGTGGCCGCCGCCTTCCTCCAGTACACCGCCGTCTTCATGCTCCTCTTCCTCACGCCTTTCTACCTCCAGCACCTGCGCGGCTTCACGCCCCAACAGGCGGGGGCGCTGATGACCGCCCAGCCCGCCCTCATGGTGGCCCTGGCGGCGGCCAGCGGGTGGCTCTCGGACCGGGTCGGGACGCGCGCCCCTGCCACCGCGGGCATGGCCTGCCTCTCCCTCGGCATCTGGCTCACGGCCCGCCTCGGCGCGGCAGCGCCCGCGTGGAGCATCCCGGCGCGTCTGGCCGTGGTTGGCGCCGGCTCCGGCCTCTTCACGGCACCCAACAACAGCGCCATCATGGCCGCCGCCCCGCACCGGCACCGGGGCGTGGCCGCCGGTCTCCTGGCCCTGGCGCGCAACCTCGGCATGATGGCCGGCGTGGCGGCGGCCGGTGCCCTCTTCGGCTTCCTCCAGGGAAGCCGGCTGGCCGCGGGCGCCGATCCCACCTCGGCCTTCCTCGGCGCCTTCCACGAAACCCTCCTGGTGGCCAGCGGGCTCGCGGCGGCCGGCGCGCTCCTCTCCTTCCTTCGCCCCGCGCCCGGCCAGCACCCGGGGACCTAGCGGGGGCGTGCCCTGGCTCCGCATCCGAGGGGTTTAGCTCACGTACGGAGCAATGCGTCGTGAGTAAGATTGAACTATGCCAGGACCGTCCGCGTCGGCTCTTCCTCCGTGAGGGCACAAACGAG
>CAYXQP010000128.1:0-4150 GCA_964467515.1 uncultured Eubacteriales bacterium
GGCGGGGCTCTCCAGAACCAATGGACGACCGTGGCGCTCCCCCGCTTCACCGCCAGGCACCTCAAGCTCTGGTTCTGGTCCACCGACAACCTGATCTACGCCCAGGAGGTGGAGGTGTCGGGCGGCCCGGCCTGCACCGCGGCCGCAGGTTGCGCCACCGTGGCGGCCACGGTGGGGGAGGAGCTGTCGCTGAGCCTGTCGGCCGCCGCCGTATCCTTCGGGGCCGTGGCACCCTCCGGGTCGCCCCCCACTGTGCCGGCGGCGCTGGCCTTCACCGTGCGGTCCAACGTCCCCTGGGACGTCCTGGCCTCCGCCCGAGCCCCGCGGCTCATCGGCGGCACGGCCGAGCTGCCGGCCACCGAGTACCGGGAGGGTTCGGCCGGGTTCGTTCCCTTCCCTGCGCAGCCGATGGCCGTCGCCTCCGGACAGCCGACGGCCGGCGAGACCCATGTGCACGACTACCGGCAAGAGGTCCCCTTCACCGCACCCCCCGGGCGGTACGTGGGCGCCGTGACCTACGACGTCCTCGCCCGCTGAACCGGGCCCGGGTACGGTGAGGGGAGCGATGGGGCCAGGGCGCGCAGGCGGCCCATGAGCCCCCCCGCCTGGACGATCTCCCGGATGAAGGGCGGCAGGGGCCGGACGCGATATTCGCGGCCCTTGGTGACGTTGCGGATCACGCCGGCGGTCCCGTCCACCTCCAGGACGTCGCCGGTCTCGGCCTCCCGGGCCGCGTCGGGAGCCTCGAAGATGGGGAGGCCGATGTTGATGGCGTTCCGGAAGAAAATGCGGGCGAAGGTCTCGGCCACGACGCAGCTCACGCCCGCGCCCTTGATGGCCAGGGGCGCGTGCTCGCGGGAGCTGCCGCAGCCGAAGTTCCGCCCGGCCACGATGACGTCGCCGGGCCGGACGGCGGCGGCGAAGCCGGGGTCCAGGTCCTCCAAGCAGTGCTTGGCCAGCTCGGCCGGATCCGTGGTGTTCAGGTACCTGGCCGGGATGATGACGTCGGTGTCCACGTTGTCGCCGTACTTCCACACCCGCCCGCGGTAGAGGAGCCCGCTGGCGGCGCGCCCCCCGCCTGTCTCCGGCGTCTGCCCCTCCCCGGCGGGACCGTCGGGGCCGCCGGAGGCGGCGGCGTCGGCCGTGGCGTGGAGCTCGGGTGTGTCGCCTGGCACGGTCACGCCACCTCCTCGGCCGTGCCCTTGCCGACCACCTCGTCGGGGTGGGCGATGCGGCCCAGCACCGCCGCGGCCGCCGCCACCGCCGGGGAGGCCAGGTAGACCTCGCTCTTGGGGTGGCCCATGCGGCCCACGAAGTTCCGGTTGGTGGTGGACACGGCCCGCTCGCCCTCGGCCAGGACGCCCATGTGGCCGCCCAGGCACGGCCCGCAGGTGGGCGTGCTCACGGCCCCGCCGGCTTCCACGAAGACCTGGATGATCCCTTCCTTGAGGGCTTCCAGGTAGACCTGCTGGGAGCCGGGGAAGACGATGAGGCGCACGTTGGGGTTCACCCGGCGGCCGCGCAGGATGGAGGCGGCCACGCGCAGGTCCGAGAGCCGGCCGTTGGTGCAGGAGCCGATGACCACCTGGTCTATGGGTATCTCGCTCACCTCCGTCACCGAGCGCGTGTTGGAGGGGAGGTGGGGGAAAGCCACCACGGGGTCGAGCCGGCTCACGTCCACGTCGTGCTCGGCGGCGTAGCGGGCGTCGGGGTCGCTCCGGTAGACCCGGGGCTCGCGGCGCGCCCGCGGGCGCACCCAGGCCAGGGTGGTCTCGTCGGGATTGAAGAGGCCCACCTTGGCCCCCGCCTCGATGGCCATGTTGGCCATGGTGAGGCGGTCGTCCATGGGCAGCTCGTCCACGGCCGGGCCCGTGAACTCCATGGCCCGGTAGTTGGCCCCGTCCACGCCGATGAGCCCGATGGTGTGGAGGATCAGGTCCTTGCCGCAGACCCAGCGGCGGCGACGACCGTGGTAGACGAAGCGCATGGACTCGGGCACGCGGAACCACGTGCGCCCGGTGGCCATGGCGTAGGCCATGTCGGTGCTGCCCACCCCCGTGGCGAAGGCGCCCAGGGCGCCGTAGGTGCAGGTGTGGGAGTCGGCCCCCACCACCACGTCCCCCGGCACCACCAGCCCCTGCTCGGGGAGGACCACGTGCTCGATGCCGCCGCGGCCCTCGCCGAAGTAGTTGACGATGCCCTGCTCGGCGGCGAAGTCGCGCAGCGCCCGGGAGAGGGCGGCCGACTTGATGTCGCGGGCTGGCACGAAGTGGGAGGCCACCAGGGCCACCCGCTCCGGGTCGAAGACGCGGCTCACCGCCGCCCGGCGGAACTCGCCGATGGCCACGGGGGCCGTGATATCGTTGCCCAGCACCAGGTCCACCGGCAGCTCGAGCAGCTCGCCCGGCTCCACCCGGTCGCGCCCCGCGTGGGCCGCCAGGATCTTCTCCGCCATCGTCATGCCCATGACGTCGCCTCCGCCGGCGCGCTCACGGCCAGGCCGGCCTTGAGCTTGTTCAACGCTTCCACGTACGCCCGGGCGCTGGCCTCCAGGATGTCGGTGGAGAGGCCGCGGCCGATGACGGCCCGCCGCCCCCCGTCGGGTGCCGCACCTTCCACCTTGACGGTGACCTCGCCCAGGGCCTCTTTGCCCTCCGTCACCGCCCGCACGGCGAAGTCCAGCAGCCGGCAGCTCTCGCCCGTGGCCCGGTCTATGGCGTGGCAGAGAGCGTCCACAGGCCCGTCGCCGCAGGCCGCCTCCTGGACGGTGCGCCGGCCGCCCGGGGCCGCCGGATCCTCCCAGGAAACCGTCACCGTGGCGGTGGGGACGGCGCCCCTCCCCGTCGTCACGTGGAAGTATTCCAGGTGGTAGGTCTCCTCGGCCGTCAGGATCTCCTCCTCCACCAGGGCCTGGATGTCGCGGTCGCTGACATCCTTTTTACGGTCGGTGAGATCCTTGAACTTGGCGAAGAGGGCGTCCACCGCCTCCCGCTCCAGGTTGTAGCCCATCTCCTTGAGCTTCTCGGCGAAGGCGTGGCGGCCCGAGTGCTTGCCCAGGACGATGCGGTTGGAGGGAAGCCCGATGTCCTCCGGCCGCATGATCTCGTAGGTGGTCCGCTCCTTGAGCACCCCGTCGGCGTGGATGCCCGACTCGTGGGCGAAGGCGTTGGCCCCCACCACGGCCTTGTTGGGCTGGACGGGCATGCCCGTGAGCTGGGAGACGAGGCGGCTGGTCCGGTGGATCTGGCGCGTGTCCACCCCCGTCTCCAGGTCGAAGAAGTCGCGCCGCGTCTTGAGGGCCATGACCACCTCCTCCAGGGAGCAGTTGCCGGCCCGCTCGCCGATGCCGTTGACGGCGCACTCCACCTGGGAGGCGCCGGCCCGCAGGGCGGCCAGGGAGTTGGCCACCGCCAGGCCCAGGTCGTTGTGGCAGTGGACGCTGATGGTGACCCGGTCGGCCCCCGGCACGTTCTCGCGGATGCCCCGGATGAGGGCGGCGAACTCCTCGGGGGTGGTGTAGCCCACCGTGTCCGGCACGTTGATGACGTCGGCGCCGGCCGCCACGGCGGCGCCGAAGAGCCGGTAGAGGAACTCCGGGTCGCTGCGGGTGCAGTCCTGGGGCGAGAACTCCACCTCGTCGGCCAGGCCCTTGGCGTACCGCACCGCCGCCACCGCATCCTCGATGACCTGCTCCCGGGTCTTGCGGAGGATGTGCTTGATGTGGATGTCGGAACCGGAGGTGAAGACGTGGATGCGCTTGCGCCGCGCCGGCGCCAGGGCCTCCGCCGCCGCGTCTATGTCCTCCCTCACGACGCGGGCCAGCGCGCACACGGCGGGGCCGCCGACGGCGCGGGCTATGGCCTGCACCGCCTCGAAGTCGCCCCGCGACGTGCGGGGGAAGCCGGCCTCGACCACGTCCACACCCAGGCGGTCCAGCTGGCGGGCGATCTCGATCTTCTCCTCCATGAGGAGGTTCACGCCCGGGGACTGCTCGCCGTCCCGCAGCGTCGTATCAAAGATGTAGACTCTCCTCGCCACCTTGCCTCCTCCTCCCGCGGCCCGGTCGCCGGCCGCCCGCCGCGGCCGCGCCCCGCCGCCTTCCCTGCGCCTGGCGGGCGCCGCGGCGAGCGCGCCGACCGCCTCCGGCTCA
>CAYXQP010000129.1:0-4137 GCA_964467515.1 uncultured Eubacteriales bacterium
CTCGGCGGCGGCGGCCCGCGGCGGAAGGTACGGCGGTGCCGGGACGGGAGAGGGCGGCGGGCGGAGAAGGCCGGCTCATGCTTGACGCAGCGGATCGGCAAGGGGACGGGGGTGGCGACTGGTGAGGAGGGGCGTCTGGATCGCGGTGGCGGCGGTGGGGGTTCTCCTGGCGGTCAACGCGGCCCTGACCTACAACCGTCTGGTGGCCATGAGCGAGGGGATAGACGGGCAGTGGGCCCAGGTGGAGAACCAGCTCCAGCGCCGCTACGACCTGATCCCCAACCTGGTGGAGACGGTGAAGGAGGTGGCGGCGCAGGAGCGGAGCCTGGTGGAGGCGGTGGCGGAGGCGCGGGCGAGGCTGGCCGGCGCCCGCACCGTGGAGGAGAGGGTGGGGGCCGCCAACCAGGTGGAGAGCGCCCTCGCCCGGCTCCTGGTGGTGGTGGAGAACTATCCGCAGCTCCGTTCCAGCGAGAGCTTCCGCGCCCTCATGGACGAGCTGGCGGGCACGGAGAACCGCATCGCGGTGGCACGGATGCGGTACAACGACCGCGTGCGTGCCTACAACGCCGTGGTCCGCTCCTTGCCCACGCGCCTCTACGCGGGCGCCCTGGGCTTTGCGCCCCGCTCCTATTTCGAGCCGGCGTCGGCGGCCCGCGAGGCGCCGCGCGTCCGGTTCTGAGGCGCGTCGGGGCGGCGCTTCCGTGGCGGAGCCGGCGCGCTATCTTGCCGGTTCGCAGGGAAGCCGGGCGTCGCCGACGGTGCACGATCGTTACCATCGTTGCGGGGTGCGGCGCCTTGTGCTAGCATGATGGCGACACCGGACGGCGGGACAGTTCAGCGTGCCGAAGTGGTGGAACTGGCAGACGCGCTGCGTTCAGGGCGCAGTGGGCAGACGCCCGTGTGGGTTCAAATCCCACCTTCGGCACCAACTTTTTGGGGTAAACCGTGGATGCGAGAGTGCTGGAACTGGCAGACAGGCACGTTTGAGGGGCGTGTGGCGCAAGCCGTGCGGGTTCAAGTCCCGCCTCTCGCACCAAAAAGCCTTGTGCCGCGAGTCGGATTCCGGGATGAATCTCGTCGCAGCTCCAGGACTCCCTCCGGTCACAGACCGGTGCGGGCTACTGTGCCGGTTTTCCACCGTTCGAGATGGCGTGCAGGCACTCGACCGCCCACTTGCGGAAGAAGGACTTCATCTCCTCGACGTCCAGGGGGACCAGGAGAGTAACCTCGGTCGGGTTGAAATGATCCACGTTGCCCAAGGCGCGGGCGAACCAATAGGTATCAAAGCCGGGGTTCTTCGCCTTGGCCCAGGCCATCAGTTGCCGTTTGCCGCAGTGTTGGGCCAGGAAGTAGACGTCCACGAAATCGCGAGAGGCAAAACGGTCAAAAAGGGCGCAGGTCTTGTCGGCGGCCAGGTCTTCCAGAGAATTCACCCAGACGCCGTGAAGGCGTTGGGAGAGCGGCGCCAACCGGTAGGGACTGTCGTGGGCCAACTCCACCTTCACGGCGGGGTCGCTTCCGACAAGGAGCCGGCAGAAGGTGACGACCACCAGATCGACACGGACGGGAATCCCGTTTTCCGCCAGGATCTGTTGGAACGATTCCGCCGCCGGCCGGACGATGGCGTCGTCCCCCGTGAAGAAGTCCAGATCCTCGCTGACGCGGTGGTGTAAGTAGGCGGCGGCGAGAGCCGTGCCGCCGGCCAGGTAGAATCGGTCCGCCAGCGGGCAGCGCTTGAAGAGGGTTAGCAGCTGTTCGTGGAACGGTGTGATGACGCTACGCGCCACACTCCTCGACCTCACGAAAGTAAGTCTCCCAGATTTCCTTGAGGAAACGGGGCAGAGGGAGCTGGGGCAGAAGCTCTCTGACCCGCTGGAGAGGGAGTTCCCGCACGTCCTCGGTTCGGCCTTCGCGCAGGACCGTGGTGATCCACCACGCCTCCTCGGTCGGGTCCCGCAGGTCCACGAACCGCTTCTCGCCGCTCCAGTAAAGGTGGCGTTTCTGTGACAGGTCGATGAGCTCCATCGTCCATCTGGCCGTCACGCGGGTCACCACTCCTCCGCGGCCGGCCGCGTCGGCTGCGGCGGGCCTCCCGTTGAGCTTAGCCGTAAACAGACTGACGGGCAAACGACGGGGAGCGGCCGGTGACGCCGACCTGCGGGGGCGCAGGCCGAATGGGTCGACGGGAGGGTGGTACCTGTGACGCCTGCGTCGGTGAGACACCAGAGGCTGGTCGGCTTCCTCCATGCCCTTCTCTCCGAGTATGTGCGGACACGGGATCTGGGAGAGGTGCTCGGCGCCCCCTTCGGCGTCCGCCTGCCGGAGCCGCTGCGGCGGGCGCGGGAGCCGGACGTCATCTTCGTCCGCAAGGACCGCCTGCCGCTCCTCAGGGCGACCTTCTTCGACGGCGCGCCCGACTTGGTGGTGGAGGTCACCTCGCCCGACAGCCTGAGCCGGGACCGGGGCGAGAAGTTCGTGGCGTACGAGCAGGCCGGCGTGGGCCCTTCCCCAGGTTGTCCGCGAGCTGGGCCTGGACGGCTGACCGCCCCGGTCCTGCGAGTTCGTGTCTTAGTCCTGGCGGTGCTGGCGGAGGTAATCGGCCGGGGGCAGGATCAGCACGCCCGCTGCCCGCCGGCCGTAGAAGGGGCCGAAGTGCGTCACGTCGCCCGTGAGGACATGGGTGGCACCTGCGGCCGCTGCGGCCATAGGGACAGGCTTGTCTTTCTCGGGCAGGGGCAGGGGGCAAGGCAGGTCCGGGGGGGCTCGGGCACCAGTTCGACCGCACGGACGAGCTGGTCGAGGCGCTCCACCTGGTCGGGGGTGGAGAGGTTGCGGCGGGCTTCCTCCATCACGTAGCTGGAGGCCAGCAGACGGCAGTGGCCGCCCCGGGCGCGCTCCCAGAGGAGAGTGATCCGGGGGCTGCCGTACGCAGCGGAAAAGAGGATGTTGGCGTCCAGGAAGACCCGGTCCATCTCAGGAGTCGGGTGGCGCCGGCCGGCGATGGGTGATGCGCTCTGGCTCGAGGCCCATGCGCCGCACTTGGGCCACGGCCCAAGCGTACTCTTCCTCGTCGACGGCGTTGGAGAGGAGGAACTCGGCCTTGCGCTCGGGCGTGTACACCTCCACGGGGAGGGCCACCGCCGGCCGGAGGAGGATGCCCTCCGGGCGCGCCTCTGCCACGATGAGGGAACCCTCCTGCAAACCGTAGCGGCGCCTCAGGAAGGCAGGGATGATTATGGTCCCCCGCTTGCCAACCCTGGTGTCAGCTCTTTCCACTGCTGACTCCCCCTCGAACCACGACGTGGGTAACCATTGCGCTGTCCCATGTGGCTGACCTTGCTTTTCTTAAAATCAGCATATCAGAACACGCAGCAGTACCAACGTGACATCACAGACCGCCGAGATTTTGGATCTTGACCCGGTTGGGGAGAGTTTAGCCGCCTCGACGGCGGTGGATCTCCACCTGCACGGTGCCGCCGATGCCCGGCAGGCCGGCGCGCGGTTTCCTCACGCGGACGGTGACGGCCCGGACGGGGGGATGGGCCAGGACCCGCGCGGCGATGTTCTCCGCCAGGCTCTCCATGAGGCGGCGGGAAGCGCCCTCCACCACCTCGCGGGCCGCCGCGTGGAGGACCGTGTAATCGAGGCCGTCCTCGACCCTGTCCGTGCGGCCCGGCGCCGCCAGGTCCATCTCCACCTCCAGGTCCACCTCGAAGGGCTGACCGTTGTCGCGTTCCCACTGGTTCACGCCATGGTGGCCGAAGAAACGGAGCCCAAGGAGGCTGATGCGGTCGGGCGGCGCGGGGGGGGAGCCAAGGCCGGAGCGGCCGGTGGCGACCCCGCTCACCTTCGCTGCGACCCCCCTCACCTGCCCTGCCACGTCGCCCACCTGTCCCGCGACCGTGCTCGCCTCTCCCACGACGCCGCTTCCCTTTGCCACACTGCGACCCCCTTGTCCGCGTACCAGTATAACCGCCTGGGGGATCGGGAACGGCTCACGCGCCGGGGCAGGGTGGCGGAGAAGACGGGGGAGAGCGGCGGAGCAGACGGCGCAGCGGGCGCAGAGGGCGTCGCCGGGCAGGGCCGCCGCGGCGCCCGAGCAGGGGGCCCACCGCCTCCAGGGCGCCGGCCAGAGCG
>CAYXQP010000130.1:0-4134 GCA_964467515.1 uncultured Eubacteriales bacterium
ACGCCGGAACGCCTCGCCCGTGGGGCGCAGGCGGCCGTCGGGATCGACGAGCCCCCGCGCCTTGGGCCCGTCCAGGCCCAACCACACGGCGACCGGCAGCCCCAGTTCGACGATCTTGGCCATCACCGCCGTCGTCTGGCGAGGATCATCGGTGAACTGGCCGACCTCGTTGGTGATCACCGGGAGACCCGTCTGCGCCTTGAGATAGGCGAAGGCCTCCTCCAGCGCCCGGGGGTCGGCGACATACCAGTGGAAGTTCACGAAATCCGCCCCGGCGTCCCGGTAGGCGGAAAGGAGCGCCTTGCCCTTGGCGATCTGCGCCCGGCTCGCGGGCGAGCCGAGCAGCCGTCGCTGCGGTGCCTCGAAGGCCCTGGCGGCGAAATCCCCCGCCTTGGCCCTTTGCCCGTTCTCCAGGTAGTGGTCATAGACCAGGAGGGCGACGAGGGAGCTCACCAGCCCGCCGTTGGCGCAGGGGATGCCTTTTCGGTGCGCCACCTGGCAGGCGGCCGCGAGTTCGGCGGCATACTCCTGCGGCGTGCCGGCGTAGAAGAGGGCGGAGTTCTCCTCGTTCTCCACCACCAGCACCGCCGGTTGGTACCGGTCCAGGACCGCCTCGAGTGCGCGCCGGAAGGCGGCCAGGTCGCGGGGCGGGGCCGTGGCCTCGGGCCCGTCGTTCCGCACGGTCAGGACGAGCCTCAGGCCGGCGCCGCGGGCGGCATCGCAGGTCGAGCACGTCCCGTCCCGACGGCTCAGGAAGACGGATTCGGGCCGGAGATAGACGGCGCCGAGGTCCTTGGCCAGCCGCATGCCCTCGGGCGTGCGGGCGAGCCTCGACGGCAGCATCACGCCGAAGGGGTTCTCGCGGGCGGGCTGCGGTGCGGCGGTACCGGGCCCGGCCACAGCCGGCCTGTCGGCCGCCGGCCTCGCTGCCCTGTCCGCTACGCGGTCCCTCTGGCTGCAAGCGGAGGCAAGGAGGAGGACGCCGAGGGACGCCAGACCGACCAGAGCGAGAAGCCGCCGCGCGCTCACCCTGCGCCACATCCCGGATTACGTGGAGCACCTCCGAAACGTACGCGGTTGCCTACGGCGGAAGCCAGTTTGCGGCGGTGGGTCAGGATGTTTGGGGGATAGACAGCCCCATCTACATGTCCCCCCCCGTCTCGCGGGCCCGTTTGGCAAGCCGCTGGGCCCGCTCCACCGTCTCCGTGAGCTCGCCAAGCTGCTCCCTGATGCGGGCCGCGAGGGCCGCCATCTCTCTCACAGGGGGATCCCCTCCCGCTCTATAGCCTCTTTGAGCGAGGGAGCGACCTCTCCCATCTCCACCAGGTCCACGGAGAAGGCCGGATCGAGCGCCTGCAGTCGCCCCACCGCACGACAGAAAGACCGACCCGCCATACCCCCAAGACCCTCGGCGGCTAAATCAACGTCAGATCGCTCGTCGAACTCCCCCCGGGCCAGAGACCCGAAGAGGACGACCCGCCGCGCGCCGAACTCCTCCTTCAGCAGCCGCGCCGCGTCTCTGGCCACGGCCCGGGCCCTCTCGGCTCGCCGTCGCAGCATCTCTTGCCTGGCGGCCTCGCGCCTCCGCCAGGCTTCCCTGTAGGCGGCGACCTCCTCCGGTGAAAGCTCGGCTGCGGTGCGGCCCACGGCGGTCTCCTCCCAAGCCAAGGATGCCTGAATGGGGGCTCCTCGTCCATCCCCCTTCGGCAGACGGTCTGGGAACCAGCCCTGCAGCGGGAATCTTTTAAACGACGCGAGCCTGGTCGTCAACGGGTTGAAATGATCCTGGTCTCCGAGGGCGCACCCTTGCCATCCCCATTAAGAGCACGTGTGCCAGGCCCGGACCGTGAGGCCGTCGCGGAGGAAGGAGTCCCGGCCACCGTAGACGAGCACCCCCGTGCGCGCCGCACTGCCGCTCAGGGAGAGGTAGTAGCGCAGGCCCCGGAAGAGGTCCTGGCTCAGCGTCTCCGCCGACTTGATCTCCACCGGGACGAGGCGCATGCCGGCGTCGATGACTATGTCCACCTCATGGCCCGTCTGGTCGCGCCAGAAGTAGAGCGGCGGCGCCTCGCCCAGGTTGGCGAAGCCCTTGTAGAGCTCGGAGAGGACGAAGGTCTCGAAGATGGGGCCCCGCAGGGCGTGGTGCAGGACCTCCTCCGGGCTGCGGATGAGGAGGAGGTAGCAGAGGAGCCCGGTGTCGAGGAAATAGAGCTTCGGGCTCTTGATCAGTCGCTTGGAGAAGTTGGCGTGGTGGGGCGGCAGCAGATGGACGATGAACCCCGCCTGCAGCACCGAGAGCCACTGGCGGGCGGTGGTGTGGGAGATGCCGCAGTCGGCCGCCAGCGACGAGAGGTTGAGCACCTGCCCCGTCCTGCCGGCGCAAAGGCGGACGAACCGCTGGAAGGCGTCGAGGTCGCCGATCTGGCGCAACTCACGCACGTCCCGTTCCACGTAGGTGCGGTAATAGGCGCTAAGCCAGTCCCGGGCGTCTACGCCCCGGGCGTGGATGCGCGGGTACATTCCCTTGAAGAGGATGGTCTCCAGGGGCCAGGGGGGTGCCTCCCTGCCCGCGGGCAGGCTGTCCAGGGCGAGCGGCGTCACCGGCCCGACCCCCATCAGCTCGGCCAGGCTCAAGGGGAGGAGGTGCACCACCGCCGTCCGGCCGGCCAGAGTCTGGCTCACCCCGGCCATCAGGTGAAACTGATGGGAGCCGGTGAGGATGAAACGGCCGGGGGTTTCGTCGGCGTCGACGACCCCCTGGAGGTAGGAGAGGAGTTGCGGCACCCGCTGGATCTCGTCCAGGATCACCCCGCCGCGGAAGCGCCGGAGGAAGCCACGCGGATCGGTGGCGGCGAACTCCCGCACGTCCGGTTCCTCCAGATTGGCGTAGGCGTGGTCCGGGAAGGTCATGCGGGCCAGGGTTGTCTTGCCCGACTGGCGAGGTCCGGTGATGGAGACGACGGGGAATTGCCGCGCCAGCGCCAGGATCTTGGCCTCCAGATGTCTCCTGATCATGGGCTTATCATAGTGGCCGCCCTCGCCTTCGTCAAATTGAAATTTAAAGTTGCAATAACCCTCTCAACGGCACGCACAACTCGGCTTCCCTGGCGGCCCCCCGCGCCTCACTCAGACCCCTATGCGCCGCGTCGGCCAGGATGATGGCCGTGCCGGCCGAGGCCACCACGGCCGCCACCGAGGAGAGGAAAAGCATCCTGCTGATACTCAACGGTCGCCACCTCCGTCATGGGGCGGGCACGGCGGGCCGAGCGAAAGCGCGCCGTGGCGCCACGGCCACGGCCTCCGGCTTTGGCCGCATGTCGGGGGTCAGCCGCCGAGCAACGGGTCGAAGGGGGATACAGCTGGAGCGGAGCCCTGCCTCGCCCTCGGTTCCTGCCGCCCGCGGCTTCCGCGCCCTGCGGGCGAGCTCGCACACCGCTCTTTATCGGGTGGTGCGCTCGCTGTCTCTCGCACGGGCCATCCCGACACCGCCGGGTTCCGCGGCGGCCCACGGGCGGCTTCCGGGCCGACGTCCTTTGTGGCCCGGGCCGGGGAGGGGTATGCTCTACCCATGCCCAACCGCTTGGCGGGCCAGACGAGCCCCTACCTGCTCCAGCACGCGGACAACCCCGTGGAGTGGTATCCCTGGGGGGAGGAGGCCTTGGCGCGGGCGCGCGCCGAGGACCGGCCCCTGCTCCTGAGCATAGGCTACGCCGCCTGCCACTGGTGCCACGTCATGGCCCGCGAGTGCTTCGAGGACCCGGCCCTCGCCGCCCTGATGAACCGCCTCTTCGTCAACGTCAAGGTGGACCGGGAGGAGCGGCCAGACCTCGACCAGTTCTACCAGGCGGCCGCCCAGGTGCTCGGGTCGAGCGGGGGGTGGCCCCTCACCGTCTTCTGCCTGCCGGACGGCGGCCCCTTCTTCGCCGGCACCTACTTCCCGCCGGCGGACCGTCCCGGCCGCCCCGGCTTCCCCACGGTGCTGGAGGCGGTGGCGCGCGCCTATCAGGAGCGCCGTCCCGAGGTGGAGACCCTGGCCCGCCAAGTCAGGGAAGCCGTGGAGCGCCTGGGCCGCCCCCGCGGACCCGCGACCGCTCCGACTCCGCCGGGGGTGCGGGCCGCGCCCCCGGCGGTGGG
>CAYXQP010000131.1:0-4130 GCA_964467515.1 uncultured Eubacteriales bacterium
CGGCTGCGAGCGGTGGCGCCGACGCCTGGCTGCGGACGGCAGCGGGCGGTGGCGCGGTGCCCCGCCGCGTGGGCCGGCGCGGTGGCTTCCCTTCCTCTTGTGGGGCGCTGTCTGGATCGGGCTCCTGGGCGGCGAGTCCTTCGGCAGCCGGCACACGGTGGGCTGGGTGGGCCGGTTCCTGCCCTTCCTGCCGGCGGGCTGGCTGCCGGGCGCCGATTTCGCCGTCCGTAAGGTCCTACATTTCATCGCCTATGGGTTGCTCGGCTGGCTGGCGGGGCGGCGGGCGGGGAGGCTGGCGGCGGTGGCGGCCCTCCTTGTCGCGGTGGCGCTGCTGGACGAGGGCCACCAGCAGTTGGTGCGCGGCCGGCACCCGAGCCCGGTGGACGTCCTCATAGACGCGGCAGGCGCCGGGGCGGGGCTCCTCCTGGCCACCGTCGGGGCGGGGGGCCGGCGGGCCCGGCCCCCGGCGAGGCCGACCCGCAGCCGAACGGAAGAGGAATAACCTGGCCCCGCCCCGCGGTTGGCCGGCGACGCCGGATTCGCCTCGGCCTCTTGCCCGCACGCCAGGAGGGATGGCCTTGGCCCGTCCCGCGTGTCCCCCGCGCTCCGATCCTGCGGGGTAGCGGGCGGGGGCCTGCGGCGTCCCTTTCGCGATCAGAGGTCGCGGCGGGCGAAGCGCCAGGCGGCGAGGGCCACGGCGGCGACGAGGTACAGGACTGCGTAGACCAGCATCCAGCGGCTGGGCAGCGAGACCGGCCCCAGGGGGCCGAGGGCGGCCTGGACGGGGAAGGGGAGCGGCGGCAGGGCGGCCAGGAGCTGGGCGGCGGCGGCGCGGTAGAGGGCGTCCGTGGGCAGGAGGAGGCTGGCGGCGGTGCCGAGGCGGAGCATGGTGTCGTTGCCGACCAGGGCGCCCACCTGTTCCACCATCCCGCCGATGAGGGCCACGGCGAAGAGGCAGGCCACGGCGGCGCCGCCGGCCAGGGTGGGCAGGATGGTGGAGGCGAGGAGGGCCACGGCGAGGATCACGAGGGGCTGCAGCACGAAGAGGAGGATGGGCCCCGCCAGCAGGGGCAGGTCGGCCGCCATCTCCCGCCGCACCACCAGCACCAGCGCGGCGTGCAGCAGCGCCGCGTAGGCGGCCACCAGGATGCCGTAGCCCAGGTACTTGCCCGCCACGAGGGAAGCCCGCGGGAGCGGCCTGGCCGCCACGGCCAGGATGAGACCGGACTCGATCTCGCCGGACACGCTCCCCACGGCGGCGAAGGCGGCCAGGAAGGCGGTGAGGAAGCCGCCGAAGTAGAGCCCCGTGGCCAGGAGTTGGGTGGCCAGCAGGGGGAGGAGGGCGGGCGCCTCCCGGGAGACGTGGCGGACCCCCGCGTGGACGGCTTCCCAATAGAGGAGGAGGAAGCCCGCCGTGAGAAGGAGCGTGGCGGCCAGGAGCCGGCGGCGCAGGATCTCCCTCAGGGTGAAGGCGGCCACCGCCGTCACGCGCTCACGCCTCCTCCGGCCCGGAAGGCGTCGGCCCCGGCGCGGGCGCCTCCCCGCGTGCCGGGCGTGGCCCCGGTCGCGCCGGAGGTGGCGTCGGGCGGGCCGCCGCCGACCAGCTCGACGAAGAGATCCTCGAGGGTGCGCCGCACCGGCTGCACCTCGTGGACGCGCGCGCCGACGGCCACCAGGGCAGCCACCAGGGCGGGGACGGGCGGCGGGGCGGAGCCGGCGGCGCCGGGAAGGAGCCGCCAGGCGCCTGCGGTTTCTCCGCTTGGGGGGGAGGCGGCCACGCGCCAACCGGCCTGCGCTGCGGCTGCGGTCACCTCGTCCGGAGGCGGGGAACCGGCGCCGAGGCGCACCCGCACCTCGCCCGCGGGCGGGAGGAGTTCCTCCAACCGGCCCGCCGCCGCCACCCGGCCGGCCCGCATCACGGCCACCCGGTCGCACACCATCTCCACCTCCGTGAGGAGATGGCTGTTGAGAAAAACCGTCCTGCCCTCTCGGCGTAGTTCGGCCAGAAGCTGGCGCACCTCGCGCCGCCCCACCGGGTCCAGGGCGGAGGTGGGTTCATCCAGGAAGACGACCTCGGGGTCGCCGAGAAGAGCCACGGCCAGCCCGAGGCGCTGCTGCATTCCCTTGCTCATGGCCCCCACCCTCAGGCGGCCGGCGCCGGCCAGACCGACCCGGGAGAGAGCGCGGGTCGCCTCGCCGGCGCGGGAGGCGCGGTCGAGGCCCAGCAGGGCGCCGTGGAAGCCCAGCACCTCGGCGGCGGTGGCCCACTCGGGGTAGCGGAACAGCTCGGGGAGATAGCCGACCCGGCCCAGCGCGGACGGCCCGGGCGCACGGCCCAGGAGGCGGGCCTGGCCGGCGGTGGGGCGGAGGAGGCCGAGGAGGAGGCGGACGAGGGTGCTCTTGCCGGCGCCGTTGGGGCCGAGGAGGCCGAAGATCTCGCCCCGGCCGATCTCGAGGTCTACCTCCAGGCACCCCACCCGGCGGCCGTAGATCTTGGTCAAGCCGAGGGCGGCCACAGCCGCCTCTCCGTGGGCCGCGTCGGGTTCGTCGGCCGCGCTGCGTTCGCCGGCCGGGCCGACGCCGGGGGGCGGTTCCTTCATCGGATGAGGGAAGCCAGGCGGAGGAGCTCTGCCAGATCGCCGGGGGCGGTGACGGCGGTGAGCATGCCGTCCTTGACCCAGAGGAGGGTGCCCGCGGCCCGCCCGTTGCGCCCCTCCGCCGCCGATGCGGCGTGACGGGTCTTGGCCGCCGGCGCGAAGGCTGGGTGAGGGGCCTCGGTCGCCGCGCGGTGAGCGTGAGCGGTGGCAAGGGCGGCGCCGGGCAGGTACGCGCCGGGCGCGCCCTGGACCGTCACCTCCCGCACGGCACCGGCGGGGGAGGGGATGGGCAGGACCCGCCGCCAGTCGCCGATGGCCGCCAGCTCGGCCCGCAGGTCGGGGGGCAGGGCGGGGATGCTCAGAAGCGCCGTGCGGAGGGCGTCCAGGTCGGCGTCGCCGGGCGCCTCCCACCGCGGTGCGGCCGTGCGGAGGAGGAAGACGGGCTGCCCGTCGGCGGCCGTGCCGCCCGGGGCCTCGCCGGGTGGCGGCGCCGGCCTGTCACCGGCGGCGGGCGGGTACCCGACGAGGGCGGCCGGCCCCAGGCGCAGGGTTACGGTGGTGCCGTCCAGGGAAGCCGGGAGGCGGGCGGTGGCGCCGGCCGCGGCCAGCACGGCGTCGGCGGCGTCCGCGTCGAGGGTGAGGCGCACGGTGGCGGCCTCGCGCACCCTGATCTCGGGTTGACCCGTCCCGGCAGGCGTCTCGCGCAGGAGGGGTGGGGCGAAGCCCAGCCGCGCCGCGGCTTCCTCCGGGGCGAGGGGGCCGCTCACGTCGCCTCCCTCAGCCGCCGCGGTGCCCAGGCGGGCCAGGGTCCCGGAGGTCTGCCGCGCCACGTTCTCTCCCAGGGATTGGATGGCGGCCAGGGCCGCCTCGCTGACGGGCACGATCCGCAACCTCTCCACGCGGAAGACGTCGAGCACGCCCGCCAGGGCGCCGCGCACGGGCGGAAGGGCCAAGGCCAGGGCCGCCGCGGTCGCCGCCAGCACCGCCGCCGCCCACCGCCGGTGTCGCCGCTCGTCCTCGGCGCGCACGTAGCGCGCCAGCGCCTCCGCCTCGGTGCCCATGCCGTCGCCTCCCCCGCGCGGCCGGGGCGCGGATCGGTTTCGTCAGGGAATTATAGCGCGCCGCAGGGCCGGCCGCATCCAGCGGAGCGGTCGGGGCGTCGCCGCCCAAGGGCGTGGGGCGTCGCCGCGCCGCCGGGGGGCGGGGGCGCCCCCGGCGGTTCAGTGGGTTCTTCAGTACCGTATGGTAAACTCGGGCTAATGTTGCTGGGAGGCTATGACCCCCGCCCCGGTTGACGGTGGGCGCCGCGAAGGGGTGGGACGAGCCAGTGGCGCAACCGGCCCGGCCGGTCGGCCGGGCCTTGCTTTTGCCCGCGCGGCGGTCGGCCTGACGCGGAGGTACGGTCGGGTCGTGGCGGCGGTGAGGCGCGGGGCGGTGCTGACCGAGGGGGTGCGGGTTTGGCGGGCGGGCGGTGGAAGAGGCGGGCGTCTCGGCTGCCGTGTCTGGTTCTGGCGACCCTGGTGGGGGGCGGTT
>CAYXQP010000132.1:0-3999 GCA_964467515.1 uncultured Eubacteriales bacterium
GGCCGGCGCGCGCCTGGCGGGGGCACGCCCCACGGCCGTGAACCTCTCCTGGGCCGTGACGCGGATGCTGGCCCGGGCCGAGGCCCTGGCGGCGGCCGGCGTGTCCCCGGCCCGGGCGGCGGAGGCGCTGCGGGAGGAGGCGGCGGCCATCCACGCCGAGGACGCCGCCGGGAACCGCCGCCTGGCGGAGCTGGGGGCGGAGCTGCTGCCGCCGCGCTGCACGGTTCTGACCTACTGCAACACGGGCAGCCTGGCGGCGGCGGGACCGGGCACCGCGCTGGGGATCATCCGGGCGGCGCGCCGGGCCGGCAAGGAGGTGGGGGTGTACGTGTGCGAGACCCGCCCCTTCCTCCAGGGGGCCCGCCTCACGGCCTGGGAGCTGTTGCGGGACGGCTTCCCCGTCACCCTCATCACCGACAACATGGCCGGCCACTTCCTCCAGCGAGGGGAGATAGACGCGGTGCTGGTGGGGGCCGACCGCGTCTGCCGCAACGGCGACGTGGCCAACAAGATCGGGACCTACGCCCTGGCGGTGCTGGCGCGCGAGAACGGGGTGCCCTTCTACGTGGCGGCGCCCTGGTCCAGCGTGGACCCCGGCCTGCCCCGGGGCGACGGGGTGATCATCGAGGAGCGGTCGCCGGACGAGGTGCTGGGTTGGGACGGCGTGCGCTGGGCGCCGGCGGGGGTGGCGGTGCGCAACCCGGCCTTCGACGTGACGCCGGCCCGGTACGTGACGGCCCTCGTCACCGACAGGGGTGTGGCGCGGCCGCCGTTGGAGGCTTCCCTGGGTCGGCTGGCGGCGGCGACGGCCCCCGGCGCGGCCGCCGCCGCCGCCGGCGGAGGCGCTGGTTCCGGCCTAGGGGAGGCGAACCCGGTTGCTTGACGTGCGCCTGTTCCGCCAGGAGCCGGACCGGGTGCGGGAGGGCCTGGCGGCCAAGGGGGCCGATCCGGGGCTCGTGGATCGGGTCCTGGCGGTGGACGCGGCCTGGCGGGAGGCGGTGCGGGAGGCCGAGTCCCTGCGGTCCGAGAGAAACCGCGTCTCCGAGGAGATCGGCCGCCTCCGGCGCGAGGGGCGCGACGACACCGGCCCCAGGGAGCGGGTACGGTCCCTGGGGGAGCGCTTGGCGGAGCTGGAACAGGAGGAACGCCGGCGCCAGGAGGAGCTGCGGTCGCTGCTGCTGGCCGTCCCCAACCTGCCCGCGCCCGGTGTCCCGCCGGGCCGGGACGAGAGCGGCAACGTGGAGGTGCGCCGCCGGGGGGAGCCGCCGGCCTTCGCCTTCGCCCCGCGCCCCCACTGGGAGCTGGGTGCCGACCTCGGCATCCTCGACTTCGAGCGGGCGGGCAAGATCAGCGGCTCCCGCTTCACCGTCTTCCGCGGGGCCGGGGCGCGCCTCTGCCGCGCCCTGATCGGCTTCATGCTGGACCTGCACCGGGAGCGCGGCTACGAGGAGGTCTACCCGCCCTTCCTCGTCAACAGCGCCTCCATGACGGGCACCGGCCAGCTCCCCAAGTTCGCCGCGGACGCCTTTCGGCTGGCGGACCGGGACCTGTGGCTCGTCCCCACGGCCGAGGTGCCCGTGACAAACCTCTACCGCGACGAGATCCTGCCCGGGGAGGCGCTGCCCATCCGGCACTGCTCCTACACCGCCTGCTTCCGCTCGGAGGCGGGGGCGGCCGGCCGGGACACGCGGGGCTTGGTGCGCCAGCACCAGTTCGACAAGGTGGAGCTGGTGTGGTTCACGCGCCCCGAGGAAGCCGCGGGCGCCCTGGAGACGCTGGTGGAGGACGCGGCGGAGGTGCTGCGCCGCTTGGGGCTTCCCTACCGCGTGGTGGAGATGTGCGCCGGCGACCTGGGCTTTGCCGCCGCCCGCAAGTACGACCTGGAGGTGTGGCTGCCCAGCTACGGGCGCTACGTGGAGATCTCCTCCTGCAGCAATTTCGGCGATTTCCAGGCCCGGCGGGCCAACATCCGCTTCCGCCGGGAGCGCGGCGCGCGGCCGGAGTTCGTCCACACCCTGAACGGCTCGGGCCTGGCCGTGGGCCGGACCCTGGCGGCCATCCTGGAGAACGGCCAGCGGGAGGACGGCACCGTCGTCGTGCCGGAGGCCCTCGTTCCGCGGCTGGGTGTGGAACGGATCACGGGGCCCGGCGCGTAGGGCCGTGGCCCGCCGCAGCCGGACCGGCCTAGCCGTAGCGGTTGGCCACCCCGTGGCCGGGCCGCGGCCAGCGGAAGGCGATGTTGTCCCCGGGACAAAGGATGTAGCAGGCGCCGCACTCCACGCACAGCTCGTGCTCCACGGTGACGCGGGGAGGCGTGCGGCGCAGGCGGAAGACGCCGGCCGGGCAGAGAAAGGTGCAGTGCCACCCGTCGCACTCCCGGCAGGCTTCCTGGTGGCGGATGGCCACGTGGGGATGGGCCGGGTCGGCACGGATGGGCGCCAGGCCGGCCAGACGGGCGGCCAACTGCCTCGTGATCACCAGGGTGCGCCGCCGGCCCCCCGCGGTGTCCGCCCCGTCAGGCACTTGTCATCACCAGAGGGCCTTGAAGGCGGCGGCCAGGTCGCGCGCCAGGCGGAGGGGCGGCCGCGCGGCCCGCACCTGACGCCAGAGATAGCGGCGCTTCACCAGCTTGGGAAGGGGGTGGACGGTGGCCAGCTCGCCGGCCAGGGCCGCCGCCAGGCGCGGGTACAGGTCGGCGAAGTGGGGGAACCGGTTCCAGAAGGAGGGGACGTCCGCCTGGGCCCGCATGTCCCGCAGCACCGGGCTCGCCGCCAGGAGGTCGCGGTAGACGCCCAGGCCCCGCCGGCTGAAGTCGCCGCGGCCGGCCGCCGCCAGCACGGCGTCGGCCGCCAGCTTGGCGGAGTAGACAGCGTTCGTTATCCCGTGGGTGCCGTTCACGAGGCCGGCGGCGTCGCCCACGATGAGGCAGCCGTCGTGGACCACCTCGGGCAGGGAGGGGTAGCCGCCGTCGGGGATCAGGTGGGCGCTGAACTCCACCGTGCGCCCGCCGGCCAGGAGCGGGCGGAGGAGGGGATGAGCCTTGAGCTGCTGGAGAAAGACGACGGCCGCCCGCCGCCCGTCCCGCTGCCTGGCCAAAAGGGAGCCGGCGTTGATCCCCACGCAGTCGCGGCAGGTGTAGAGGGACGCCGTGCCCGGCAGGTACCCGGTGGCGAAGCCGAAGAACCCCATGGTGGCCGCCTCCCCCTCCGCCAGGGAGAACCGCTCCCGGATCACCGCGGGCGGCAGGGCGATGACCTCCTTGACGTAGAGGGACAGGTGCTCCGGCTGCCAGCGGGGGATGAGGCCCGCCCGGGTGGCCAGCCAGGAGGTGGCCCCTTCGGCCAGGATGGTGACGGGGGCGCGGAATTCCCGCACCCACGGCCCGAGGGCCTGGACCCCGGTGACCCGCCGCCCGTCGCAGAGGAGCCGGTCGGCCAGCGTGTTGACCAGGAGGCGGGCGCCGGCCCGCACCGCCTCGCCCGCCAGCCAGGGGTCGAAGCGCGCCTTGAGCACGGAGAAGCGGTTGAAGGGCGGTGCGGCGAAGGCGGGGTTGCTCACGCCCACGGATACGGCCTCCCGCCGCGTGAGCACGTGGAAGCTCTGGTGGATGATGGCCCCCTCCAGGGGCGCCTCCCGCCACAGGTGGGGAAAGAGGGGCTCCACCATCCGGCTGTAAAGGGCCCCCCCGCCCACGTTCTTGGCGCCGGGGTACGCGCCTCGCTCCAGGAGCAGCACCCTCATGCCCGCCCGCGCCAGGAGGAGGGCCGCCGTCGAGCCGGCCGGGCCGGCCCCCACGACGATGCAATCCCACCGCCGGGCCGCGTCGTCCGCGGCCGCCAGCTCCCGCACCGCCTCGCCGACGGCCGCAGCCCCAAACCGCACCGCCCGCGCCAGCCGCTCGCCTTCCCAGGGCGCCAACGCCGCCGCGTCCCCCTTCCGGTGGTCGCACCGACAGTTTCCACCCGAGCCGGGGCCCGTATGCCGCCGCCGGCGCCGGTG
>CAYXQP010000133.1:0-3984 GCA_964467515.1 uncultured Eubacteriales bacterium
GCCCGCGCGGCGCCGACGCGCTCGTCGCCGGCCTGGCCGGCTTCCTCGGCGGGACCGAGGAGACCGCGGGCGCGCAGCTCGCCCTCGGCCCTCTCGCTGGGCCCCGCCAGCCAGGACATCATGCGGCGCAGGCGCCGCCCCGTTTCCTCCACGGGGTGGTGGGCGTCGGCGCGCGCCAGGGCGTTGAAGACGGGCCGCCCCGCGCGGTTCTCCAGGATCCACTCGCGGGCGAACTCGCCGCGCTGGATCTCGCCCAGGATCCGCCGGATCTCGGCCCGCACCTCTTCGCTGATGATGCGGGGCCCGCGGGTCATGTCGCCGAACTGGGCCGTGTCGCTGATGGAGTACCGCATCCAGGTGAGGCCGCCCTCGTAGATCAGATCCACGATGAGCTTGAGCTCGTGCAGGCACTCGAAGTAGGCGACCTCGGGCTGGTAGCCGGCGGCCACCAGGGTCTCGAACCCGGCCTTGATGAGGGCCGACACCCCCCCGCAGAGCACCACCTGTTCCCCGAAGAGGTCGGTCTCCGTCTCCTCCTTGAAGGTTGTCGCAATGACGCCGGCGCGGGTGCAGCCGACGCCCTTGGCGTAGGCCAGGGCCACGTCCCACGCGCGGCCGGTGTAGTCCTGCTGGACGGCCACCAGGGCCGGCACGCCCGCCCCGTCTCGCACCAGGCGGCGGAAGACGTGCCCCGGCGCCTTGGGCGCCAGCATGAAGACGTCCACCGTGGCCGGCGGCCGGATCTGGCCGAAGTGGATGTTGAACCCGTGGGAGAAGCCCACCGCCGCCCCGTCGCGCAGGTTGGGCCGGATCTCGCCCTCGAAGACGGCCGGCTGCGCCTCGTCCGGCAGGAGGATCTGCACCACGTCGGCCTGGCGCGCCGCCTCGGCCACCGTGGCCACCCGCAGCCCGTCCTCCCGCGCCCGCTCCCAGCTCGGGCTGCCCGGGCGCAGCCCCACCACCACGTCCACGCCGGCGTCACGCAGGTTCTGCGCCTGGGCGTGGCCCTGGCTGCCGTAGCCGACGACGGCCACCGTCCGGCCGGAGAGGACCGTCAGGTCCGCGTCCCCGTCGTAGAAAATCCTCGCCATTCCTCTTCCTCCCCCTCGTCGGGCTGGCTTATGGCCTGGGCGCCCCGGTGCAGGGCGATCTTGCCCGTGCGGACCACCTCGAGGATCCCGTAGTCCTGCAGCAGCTCCAGCAGGGCGTTGACCTTGTCCTCCTCGCCCGTCACCTCGACCACCAGGCTCTCCTTGCCCACGTCCACCACGTTGGCCCGGAAGACGTCCACGATCTGGATGATGGCCGTCCGCTGGTGCGGCTCAGCCCGCACCTTGACCAGGGCCAGCTCACGGGAGATGGAGTCGGCCGGCGGCAGGATCTCCACCTGGAGCACGTCGATGAGCTTTTCCAGTTGCCGGGCCATTTGCACGCCCTGGCGCTCGTCCCCCTCGATGACGATGGTCATGCGGGAGACGGTATGGTCCTCCGTCGGACCAACCGCCAGGCTCTCGATGTTGTACCCGCGCCGGCGGAAGAGACCGGCCACCCGGGCCAGGACTCCCGGCCTGTTCTCCACCAACACCGCCAGCGTGTGCCGCACGCGCCCGCCTCCTCTCCAGTAGATGAGGGCCGCCCGCCCTTTATGGCGCTGCCCCGGCGTGAAGCCGAGCGCCCGGCGGCGGTCCGGATGCCGCTCGCGGCCTCGCCGGCTGCCGCGGCGGCCAACGGGCGCCGGCCTGCGAAAAAGCCCCGTCCCGCAGCCGGGACGGGGCTTTGCCCGCGGTACCACCCGCCTTGCCGCCGCTCCCCGGTGAAGCCGCGGTCGCGGTCGCGCCTGCCTACAACGAACGCACGACTACGCTTGGCGGCACCCGCCCGAGGGCGGCGGCCTCTCTCTCGCGGTAACGGTGCGGCAGCCCCCTGGGGCTGCCTCCCGGCCGGCTCTACCGGCGAAGCCCGAACGCCGGCGGGACCGTCGCGCGGCCCGCCCGGCGCCGCCGCCGCTCCCCGCAGCCTGCCCCTCCGGCTCTGCGGTCCCGGCGCCGGCTCCGCCCTCGCACCGGCGGCTCGGGGGCGAGGTTCGGCCGCCGCCCGCGCCGGCTCCCACCGCCCCCGGCTCTCTGGGGCGGGCCCGACGGCCTACTGGCTCCCCTTCATCGCCTTTGCCTATTGGCGCTTGGGGCTAATTGTAACGCAGCGGCGTAGCTTTGCCAAATGAGGGCCCCACGCCGCCGCAGCTTCCAGGCCATGGGCGGTGCGGCCCGGGTGAAGGGCCGCGCCTACATGAGGCACCAGGTGGACCATCGCTCCGAGGCTTCCACGGCCACCGTGAGGATCAGGAGAAAGGACAGGAGGATCATGGCCCGGCCGGCGGCCAACGCAGGGGTTTGCCACCCCGGGCGGGGGCTTTCGCCGAGATGGTGGTGTATGCGGTCGTCCAGGCAACATGCCTCTCTGCCGGCGAAGGCGGCCAAGGCCGCCAGCTGCTCCTGGCGCAGCCACGTCTCTCCCATGGCGGCCAGGGCCCGGCGCAAGGCGGCGTCCCCGGCCACTCTGGCGGCCTGGGCGTCCGCCGCCAGCTCCGCCTCCAGGTGGGCAGCCCGGGGAAGGGTCTCGGCGCCCGCGAAACCGCCCATGGCGAAGGCCACGGACTTGGCCAGGATGAGACGCAGCGGATCCCGCCGCCGGAGGTGGGCCTGCTCGTGGGCCAGCACGGCCTTGAGTGCGGGTGGGTCGAGGTGCTGCGCCAGCCCGGCGGACACCACCACCACGGGACGCAGCAGCCCCACCGTGGTGGCCAGGGGTCTCTCGTCCGGCAGCACCACCAGGCGTCCGGCGAGCCCCAGGTCGGCGGCCGCCGCGGCGAGGGACTCCTCGGGCGAGGCGGCCAGGGAGTGAATGCGTCGCAGCAGGGCACCCGTGCGCCGCCAGGCGGTGGCCAGGTTGCCCAAAAGGGCACCCAGAGCCACCAGGGCCCATACGCTGACCGCCACCATCACTGCCTGGACGGCATGGATGGGCCTCGATTCGTGTCCGGCATGGAACAGGTTTTCCAGGCACTGCCCCGCGGTAAGGGCCGCTGCACCCGCCGCCGCCAGCAACAGCGTCAGGGTGAGGAGCACGGCGATGCGGAGGAAGAGACTCCTGGCCATGGGCGTGTCTTGCACTCCTCGGCGGCCTGTCCTCACCCAGGCGTGTTGGCGCGCTCCGCTCCCGGGACGCGGTTCTCCGTGTCGCCCCCGTGGAGCTTCTGCAGCAACTGCTCCAGCTCGGCCGCAGCCTCCGGCCCCGTGGCCACCACCGTTTCCACGAACTGGCTCACCGCGAAGCGGCCGTAATCGTTCACCAGGCTCGCTATGACATCTCCCAGCACCTGGCGAAGGAAGGCGTCCCGGTCCATGGCTGCGGCGTACAGGTAGGGCGGACTGGCCCCCTGCCTGACGAGGAGGCCCTTGCCCGCCAGGCGATTCATCACGGTCATGACCGTGTTGAAGGAGAGACGGCGTCCGGCCTTGAGCTGCTCCCAGACGTCGCGGATGTGGACCGGACCGCCGGTCTGCCAGACCACCTCCATGACCCGGGCCTCCAGGCTCCCGAGCACCCGTTCCAGACCGGGCCGGTCCGTGCGGAAGAGGATGCGCTTGATCTTCTCCACCATGGCACGTCCCGTCTCCATGCTACACGAGCCGGCGCACTACAGGCAATAGGGGAGGGGCCGCGTTTCCCCAAAACGAGAGGAGGGGGCTCGCCAACGCCCTCCTCTCCCTGGGAGGTACGGGGACGGCGGTGAGGAGCGCCGTCCCCGAAACCTTGTTGCCTATTACATGCCGCCCATACCGCCGCCGCCACCGCCGCCCATGCCGGTGACGGAGGCGCCAGGCGTGGTGCTGTGGCACCGGTAGCACACGCTGGCGAACGGGTTGAAGCGGGCCAGCTCGGAGCTGAAGCCGTACTGCGTCCAGTAGGGCGTGTCGTTGGGCA
>CAYXQP010000134.1:0-3657 GCA_964467515.1 uncultured Eubacteriales bacterium
GGCGGCACCGGCGGAGAAAGCGGTCCACGGGGCCCACCGCCAGCCGCGCCAGCGCCGCCGCCACCACCGCGGCCAGGGCAGCCGCCGCCTCCGCCGGCGGCTTCACCGCCACCGCCCGGCCAGGGCGCCTGCCACCGCCAGGAACTGCCGCCCGCGGTGCCACACCCCCGCCGGGGTCCAGCCGGTGACGGCGTGCCCCATGGCCGTCGGCACCTCCACCAGCCGCAGGCCGGCGCGCAGCACATCCACGTTCATCCCCGCCTCCAGGCCGAAGCCGCCGTCGGGGCGGCAGGCCTCCCAGGCGCGGCGGTTGAGGCAGCGCTGCCCGCTCAGGGGAGCCTCGAGCCACCTCCCCGTCAGGGCCAGGACCCCCGCCCGCGCCAGCCCCACGGTGAGCCCGAGTCCCGCCCCCCGCCTCGGCAGCACGGCCACCGCCACGTCGGCCCGCCCATCCGCCACCGGCTCCACCAGAGCACGCCCCTCGGCCGCCGTGTCCCCCAGGTCGGCGTCCAGGAAGAGCCAGGCGTCGGCCGGCAACGCCCCCACCCCGGCGGCCACCGCCCTTCCCTTGCCGCCGTTCCGCGGCAGCCGCAGCACGGCCGCCCCCGCGGCCGCGGCCCGCGCCCCCGTGCCGTCGCAGGAACCGTCGTCCACCACCAGCACCTCCGTCTCCCAACCGGGCGGGGCGGCGCCCAGGGCAGCCCGCACCGTGGACGCCACCGTTCCCGCGGCGTTGTACGCCGGTATCACCACGCCCAGTCGTCGCCTCACGTCCCCGCCTCCCAAGGGCCGGGCAGGAAGGCGTCGGCCGAGGGCTTGGCCCCGTAGTGCCCGCGCTCTCCCGCCAGCAGGGACACCAGGGCCAGACGGCCGGCCGGCACGTCGGCGTCGTCCACGCTGGGCACGTCCAGGCGGCGCCAGAGCGGCGCGAGGGAGGGTCGGGTGCCGCTCGTCTCGGCCGCCACGAGGGGGAGACCCCGCCGCCGGGCTTCCTCCACCAGACCGGCAACCGTCTCCGCCGCCATGGCCGGGGGCCCATCGCCCACCAGCAGGAGAAGCCGCACCGCCCCCTCCCCCAACCCGCCTCCGCTTCCGCTCCCCGTCGCGGCGGCCGGCAGCCCCAGGTCCCAGGCGAGGGCGCTGGGCGGCGAGCCGTCCTCGGCCGGGGACGCGCCTTCTCCCGTCACCACCGGACCGACCCCGCCCGCCACCGAACCGTCCCCGCCCGGCGCGGGACCATACGCGCCCGGCGCCGAGCCGGACCCCGCTGCAGGCGTGCCCTTCCCGGTGTGAGCCGACTCTGACCTCCCCGTGGCGCGCCCCGGGATAAAGCGCCGGCCCACCACGGTGGCGCCGGCCAGGACCAGGGTCTCCTCCACCTCCTGCACGGGGGCACGCCCCGACACCAGGAGGAAGACGCGCGCCCCCGCCAGGCGGCCCCGCACCAGCCCGGGCATGATCCGCTCCGCCAGGCGCCCCTCCAGCCGCACCTGCTCCTCCAGTTGCTGCACCCGCGCCCGCAGGCTCACCTCCCGCACGCGCAGGGAGCCGAACTCCCGCCGCAGGTCCTCCACCACGGCCATCTGCTTGCGGCCCATGGTCTCGGCCACCGGCAGGGCGCTGCCCACCAGAAGCCCGGTGCCCAGAGCCACGAAGACGGCCATCAAGGAAAATAAATAGAAGCGAAACTCGACCAGAACCGGTCACCTCACAGGCCCACGGTGAGCCGGAGCTGCATCCACCAGAGCGAGATCATCCCCCGCGCCGCGGGGGCCAGGGACGCGGCGGCGGCCAGGGGGAACAGCGCCGCGGCCAGCAGGCGCCACAGGTCGGTCGCGCCGGGCCGCGCACTGTACAGGAGGCTCACGCCCCGCGCATCCACCAGGCGGTGGCTCAGGCGGAGCCGCACCAAAAGGCTCGATCCCATCCCGGCCCTCCCCTTCTCCAAGAAGTCATAGAATCCGGAATGGGAGCCCACGGCCACCACCACCTCCGCCCCCAGGGTGTCGGCCAGGAGGAGCGCCAGGTCCTCGCTGGTGCCGGGCGCGGCCACCACGTGCCCGGAGAGGCCCAACCGGCGCAGCCGTTCGAGGCCGGGGCAGCGGCCGTCGGGGTAGGCGTGGACCACGAGGACGGCCCCCGCGCGGAGGGCGGTGTCGCCGGCGCTGTCCATGTCGCCTACGATGAGGTCGGGCCGGAGCCCGGCGGCCAGGACGGCGTCGGCCGCGCCGTCCACGGCCAGGATGGCCGGCCTCACCTCGCGCAGGTAGGGGCGCAGGGCGCGCAGGTCCTCCTCGAAGCCGGGGGCCCGCGCCACCACCACGGCCTGGCGCCCGCCCAGGCTGACGCCCAGGTCGGGCAGGGCCAGCGGCCGGGCGAAGAAGTGGCTCTCCCTGGCGGCGTGGCGCAGGCTGTTGGCGAAGAAGGACGCCATGGTTTCCTCCAGACGCTCCTCCGCCCGCCGCCGCGCTTCCTCCACCACCTCCGGCGTCAGGAGGCGCCCGCGGGCCAGGCGGACGCCGCCCCGCCATACCTCGGCCTCCGCGGTGAGCGGCTCGTCCAACTCCAGCCGGAGCTCCAGGGCGTCGCCGTCCCGCACCTCCCGCAGCACGGAGGGGCCCAGCCTGTCCACCACCGGGATGCCCGCCGCCAGGAGAAGGGACGGTCCGCCGTTGGGGTACGAGGGGCTCAGGCTGTCCTCGGCGTTGAGGATCGCCCGCACGCCCCGCCGCACCAGGCCCCGGGCGGCCAGCTCGTCCAGGGCGGGGTGGGAGATGACGGCCATGTCACCCCTGCGCAGCCGCGGGATGAGCCACTTGGTCCTGGCACCCACCGCCGCGCGGCCGCGGACCCTCCTCCCCCCGCCCCACGCATGGCGCCTTCGCCACAGCCTTGTAGCCGGCAACCGCCACTCCATCCTGGAAAAAGTGTGCTACCCCGTTCGGCCGGCTATGCCGCCGTCGTGCACACCGCGAAAGCACCGCCCTTCGGCCATGCCGCGGCACAGCTTGCTCGGCTGCATCACCGCAGTAGCGGAGCAGGGGGGACACAATGTGGGTGTCATGTTTGCTCATTACAGCACTGCCTACACCTATGCCGTATACAGCACTCTTGCTGTATTGGCACAAGATGGGGCATGGGTGCAGGGAGCCCTTTGATCGCTTTTTTCCCTCGGCGTCTCGCAGGCGAATCGTATATAATGTCTGGCGGTTTCCGCGGGCAAACGGTCGGGCCGTGGCGCAGCTTGGTAGCGCACTACCTTGGGGTGGTAGGGGTCGTGGGTTCAAATCCCGCCGGCCCGACCAGCAAAGCCTAGAGCGACAAGGGATTCCGGGAAGGGAAGAAAAGGCAGTAACCAGAGATCCCCAATTTGCAACCAAATTGCAACCCAACAGCCCGAAAAGTCGCTACCCAATTCGGTTGCAGCCTGCTACCCAATAGCAAAAAGGCGCCGGCATCGCGCCAGCGCCCGTAGGTGGTCGCCAGGGGATAGGGTACGGCTTCAACCCTGGCGCTTCTCTTTCTTCAGGGCTTCCCCGAACAGCAGGGCCTCCAACTTCTCGCCCGCCTCCCGCTGTAGGCCGGGGAGGACGTGGGAATAAAGGTCCAGGGTCATGGTGATGGTGCTATGGCCCAGCCGCTCCTGTACCACCTTGG
>CAYXQP010000135.1:0-3620 GCA_964467515.1 uncultured Eubacteriales bacterium
CCAGCCGTCGTGTCGGCCCCCGGCGCCGCCGCGGTTTCCCCGGCGCCGCCGGCAGCGTCGCCCGAGGGAGCGGCGGCGGGAGCCGGCCGCGCCTCGCGGAGCACCGTGGCCGCCGGCTGCCGGGCCTGCTTGCGCACGTGGTTGATGGCGGCGCCGGTGGCGAAGGAGCCCAGCGTCACCGCCAACAGGGAGCCCATGGCCAGGAGCGCCTTGAGATTCATCGCGCATCGCCTCCTGCGGACATTCTTCGTCGTCGGTTTCCAGAATGGGTCTCCAACCTTGAAAGAACCTTAAAGCCGAGGTCCATACCCGCTCCGCGTCGGCACCGCGGTCGGGGGACCGCCCTCCCTCGTGTCGTAGGCGGCCGCTGGACGGCTGCCCTTGCAAGGCTGGACGGCCGGCGTTTCAAGGCCGATTTAAGAATCCAAGCTTCTAATGAGGCGGGTCCTGCTGCCCGCGCTCGCCGGTGGAAGGTGAGGGTGTTGCTCGAAGGGCTGGCATCCTTCGCGCGGTTCGGTCTCTTCCTGCTCCTGTCCTTTTGGGCCATCGTGGGCGCTTTCGTGGCGGGCTCCTTCCTGGACGATCCGCGGCGGCACGTGGTCGGCTACGCCGCCATGGCTTCCATCCTGGTGGCCATGACCTACTCCCTCCGCAAGTGGCTCCCCGCCCTGAAGAGGCTGGGGCCACTGCCCCTCTGGCTCCGGTACCACAAGGTGCTGGCCGTGACCGCCACGGCGGCGGCCGTGGTGCACGCCGGGTCGGGGGAGATGCCGCGGGGTCTCGCCCTCCTGACCATTCTCACCATGTTGGTCACGGCCCTCTCCGGGGTGGTGGGGGCCGTCATCCACGCCCGCGCCCTGCGAGAGCGGCAGCAGATGCGGGTAGAGCTGAAACGCGAGGGGTTCTCGGACCGGGAGATCGAGGAGCGGATCTTCCTCCTCTCCCTCTCCGAAGCCGCCTTCCGCGAATGGAAGCGCATTCACAAGCCCATAACATACGCCTTTTTCGTCCTTCTGGCTGTCCACGTGGCGGCCATGCTGGTCTTCTCAGGGGCCCTGGACAGTGGGTAGCCCTGGTTGCGGCCGATGGCGGGGCCGCGGCGCCGGGGGAGCGGGGACGGTGAGGGGAATCCGTGGCTAGGCGGGGGTTCGCGACGGCGGTAGTGGGAGCGGCGGTGCTGGCCTTCGCGGCGGGGGCCGTGGGGTTGAACCGTCTGGCCGAGGTCGGCCTGGCTCCGGGCCCCCTGGCCCGCGACCACAGCGATGCGCCCTGCCTCTCCTGCCACGCGCCGCTGCGCCGGGTCTCCGCCGCCGGGTGCCAGGCGGCCGGCTGCCATCCGTCCGCCGAGCTCGCCAGGGCGCGACCGGCCACCGTGGCCGTCCATGAGGACGCGCGGAAAAACGGTCTGGCCTGCCAGGCGTGTCATCCCGAGCATCGGGGTCGGGGGGCGGAGCTGACCATCGCCTTCCACCGGCAGCCCCCCGCCCCGGACCAGAAAGACTGCGCCCGTTGCCACCTGACCCAGGGGCGGCGGGCTCACGCCGACATCAAGGAGCGCGACTGCGCCCTCTGCCACCTGTCCACCGAGGACTGGAAGCAGGTGCGGTTCGAGCACCGGGACCTGCGCGGCAAGGGCTGCGCCGACTGCCACGAGGCGCCCGCCGACGACCTCCACCGGCGGCTGTCACCGTCCCTGGTGGTCTCGGCCTGCGGCGACTGCCACCGCGACACGGCCCACTGGCGGGCGGCGCGCTTCGACCACGCCCTCCTGTCCCAGGCCGTGGTGCGCGACTGCGAGAGCTGCCACCGCCTTCCCGCCGGCGCCCTCCACGCCTCGGCCCGCGGCATAGCCTGCTCCCGCTGCCACAGCACGCGTTTTTGGGAGCCCTCCACCTTCCGCCACCCGCGGATACCGGAGTTCAGGGAGCACATGGAATCCCTGAGCTGCCGGGACTGCCACCCGCGTTCCCTGAGCAGCTGGGTGAGCTGCCGGGAGTGCCACGGCCGGGGCGGATTCTTCGAAGATTGAGGCCCACGTTGTGTCCCGACGGCAGCGTCCAACCGCTGGTGGCGGCTCAGCTCGAAAAGGAAAGACATCCAGGGAACTGGGATCGCGCGCAGACGGAGCGCCTCAGGTGCCGAGGGACTGCAACGTCAGGCGCAGGCCCGTCAGGAAGAGCAGGCCGGCCAGGACGAGGACGAGCTGGCGGGCCGAGAGGCGACGGGCCAGCCAGGCTCCCAGGGGAGCGCCCGCCAGGGTGCCCGCCGCCAGGCTGGCGGCGTAGCTGGCCGTCACCTTGCCGGCCAGGGCGTACACCACCGCGGCGCCGCCCGAGGTGAGGAGGATGACGAACTGGGACGTGGCGGGGGCCACGTGGGCGGGGTAATGGAGAAGGTAGATCATCCCCGGGACGAGGAGGGGTCCGCCCCCGATGCCCAGAGTGGCCCCCACGGCGCCCACCCCCAGGCTGAGGATGCCGCCGAGGGGCAGCGCGAAGCAGTAGGCGTAGACGGGGCCGCCCCGCTCGACCAGAGTTTGGCACAGACACCAGTGCCGGCCCTCCCCGCCAGCGCCGGCGGCAGCCGCCGCCGGCGGGGCTCCCCGAGGTGGCTCCCGCCGGGCGGAGGCGGCTGCACCGGAAGCGGTAGGGCCGTCCGCCTCGCCCCCGGCGGCGGGTACGCCCTCGGCCACCGGGGCGGGACCGGGGCGCCGTCGCAGGAGGCCGGCGTGCTGGGCCGCCATGCGGCCGCCATGGCCACCAGGAGGAGGCCGAAGGCCAGGGTGAAATGCTCCGACCGCAGGCGCGCCCCGAAGTGGGCGCCGAGGAGGGTGCCGGGATAGGCGGTGCCGGTGAGGAAGAGCCCGCCCCGCCAGTCCAGGAGGCCGCGCCGGCCGTGCAGGAGGGAGCCCGCCAGGGCGTTGGCCGCCACCATGACGAGGGAGGTGCCGGCCGCCACGGCGGGCGGCAGGTGGAAGGCCAGGAGGAGGACCGGTACCACTAGGAAGCCGCCGCCCACGCCGGCCAGGGCGCCCACGGTCCCGACCGCCACCCCGAAGAGGGCCAGTTCCGCCTCCGTCGCCGGCGTCAGCAGGGCGGCCTGGTTCACGGCCGCGGCTCACCCGCGGGGCCGGGGTGGCGTGGTGCGCCTGCCGCGCCGTCGGGGGAGGCGTCCGCGGGGGTGCCTGCGGCGGCGCAGCGGTACGCCTCGGGCCGGGGCTTGAGGGGCCGCAGCATCCAGTAGGGCCGGCGCAGGCCGCCGGGGCCGGGCGCCGGCCGCGTGAGCTGGAGCCAGCGGCGAAAGGCCTCCCGGGAGCGGCGGCTGTCCACCACGCAGAGGCCGTAGCCCTCGCCCGGTCCGGGGCGGGAGAGGCGCACCCGCTGGTGCCAGCAGTGGGCGCCGCTGATGGGGTCCGCCTGCACGGGAAAGGTCAGGTTCTGATGCACGCCGGCCTCGCGCCACCATATCCGGGCCGAGTCCGGGTCCTCGCTCGGCCAGGGGTCTGGTCCGCGCAGGGGCTCCATCCTCCAGACGCCGCCGCGGTCCGCCGCCGCGCCGCCGTCTGCGGTTCCGTCGCCCGTCGGGCCGGCCGCGGAGCCGTCGCCGCCGGCGCCGGCGGC
>CAYXQP010000136.1:0-3601 GCA_964467515.1 uncultured Eubacteriales bacterium
ACCGTTCGCCCGGCCTTGCCTCCCGACTACCCGGAGCGCATCCGGCGGTTGCGCACAAGGCTTGGCCTCACCCAGCAGCGCCTAGCGGAACTCATGGGCGTCTCCTTCGCCTCGGTCAACCGGTGGGAGAACGGCCAGGCCCGACCCTCGCGGCTGGCCTGGCAGCAGATCCTGCAGGCCGAAGCCATGGGCCTGGCTGCTTTCCGCCGCGAGGGGGAAGACGGCCAGGGCGCGCCGGCGCGGGCTGCGCTGGCGTCGGAGCCGAGTGCGCCACCGGGCCAGACAGCGGCGGCAGCCCGCCGGGATGCCCTCCCGGTCCTGGACTTCCTCGGTAACCCGGACGCCGTGTGGGCCGTGGCCGAGGCGGAGAGGCTCTCCCGCGGCCACCTCTTCAACCCCGCCTTTGCCACTGAGACCTCCTTCATCGAGCCCCTCCCCCACCAGCGGATCGCCGTCTATGAGCACATGCTCCCTCAACCTCGGCTGCGCTTCCTCCTGGCGGACGACGCGGGAGCCGGCAAGACCATCATGGCCGGCCTCTACATCCGGGAGATGCTGGCGCGCCGGCTCATCCGGCGCGTCCTCATCGTGTCCCCGGCCGGTCTCGTGGGCAACTGGGAACGCGAGTTGCGCACCCTCTTCCGCCTGCCCTTCCGCATCGTCACCGGGGCGGATGCCCGGGACGGCAACCCGTTCCTCCGTCCCGAGGGCGATCTGGTGGTCGTGAGCGTGGACACTCTGGCGGGCGAGCGGGTCTTTTCCCCCCTGCGGGAAGCGGAAGAACCATACGATCTTGTGGTCTTCGACGAGGCCCACAAGCTCTCCGCCGACCGGGAACCCGATCTGCGCCTCCGCAAGACGGAGCGGTACAAGCTGGCGGAGGCCCTAGCGGGGGCGTCCGTGGACGATCCTCGCTGGCAGCTCGGCTGGAGTGCCCGTCACCTGCTGCTGCTCACCGCCACGCCCCACATGGGCAAGGATTATCCCTACTATTGCCTGTGGCGGCTCCTCGAGCCCGAGGCTCTGGCCACCTATGACGCCTTCGAAGCCTATCCCCCCGAGGCCCGGCGACGCCACTTCCTCCGCCGCACGAAAGAAGAGCTCGTCCACTTCGACGGTCGGCCCATCTATCCCCAACGCGTGACCGACACCCTGAGCTATGAGCTCACCCAGGGGGAGGTGAGCGAGCAGAGGCTTTACGACGAGACCACCGCCTACATCCGCACCTATTACAACCGCGCCCGCATCCTGAACCGCTCGGCCGCCCGCCTGGCCATGACCGTCTTGCAGCGGCGGCTGGCCAGCTCCACGTACGCGCTTCTGCGGTCGCTGGAGCGCCGGCTGGAGAAGGTAGAGGGGTACATCGCCGCCCTGCGCTCGGGGCGCCTGAGCCTGGACGCCCTGCGGGAGCGGCAGCGCCGCCTGGACGAGCGGGCTCGCGACGTCCTCGACGAACTCACCGCTGACGAGGAGGAGACGTTGGACGGCAGGGAACAGAGCGAGGCCGCCGAGGAGCAAATCCAGGCCGCAGTCGTCGCCACGAACCTCGCCGACCTGGAGGCCGAGCGGGAGGAGCTCGGGCGCCTTCTCAACTTAGCCCGCCGCGTGGAGCGGGCAGGCCCGGGGTCCAAGTTCGCCAAGCTGCGCGAGGTGCTGGCCGATCCGCTCTTCCGGGACAAGAAGATGATCATCTTCACCGAACACCGGGACACCCTGGAGTTCCTGGTGCGGCAGCTGGAGGGACTGGGCTTCGCGGGCCGGGTGGCCGCCATCCACGGGGGTATGGACTACCGGGCGCGGGAGGAGCAGGTGGCTTTCTTCCGCCGCCCCGCCGCCGAGGGCGGAGCCACCTACCTCGTGGCCACCGACGCCGCCGGCGAGGGCATCAACTTGCAGTTCTGCTGGCTTATGGTCAACTACGATATCCCCTGGAACCCGGCGCGGCTGGAGCAGCGCATGGGGCGCATCCACCGCTACGGGCAGAAGCGGGAGCGGGTAAACATCGTGAACCTGGTGGCGGGGAATACCCGCGAGGGGTGGGTGCTGCACGTGCTCTTGGAGAAGCTCGAGCGCATCCGCCGGGAGATGACCTCGGACAAGGTTTTCGACGTGGTGGGCCGGCTCTTCGAGGGAGTTTCCCTCAAACATTACCTGGAGGCGGTCCTCGCCGGGGAGGAGGAGGTGGCGCGGGCGGAGCGGGAGCTGAAGGGACGGCTCACCCGGGAGCAAGTGGAGGCGCTGCGGGAGCGGGAGCGGCGCCTCTTCGGCGCAGGGGGCGACGTGCGCCGCGAGCTGCCCCGTCTGCGCCAGGAGCTGGAGTTGGAGTCTTACCGGCGCATCCTCCCCGGTTACGTGCGCCGCTTCGTGGAACGGGCTCTCCCTCTGATGGGGATCGGCTGGGAGGGGGACCTGGACGGCTTCTTCACCCTGAAGCCGCTCTCCCCTGGCGCCCTCGACCCGCTCTGGCCGGTGCTGGAGGCTTACGCGGCCGAGGGGCGGGAGCGGATCACCGTCTACCGCCGGGGCGAGGAAGGGGCCATCTTCCTTCGTCCCGGGGAACCCCTCTTCGAGCGGCTGAGCGCCTGGCTGCGAGGCCGCTGGGGTGCCGACGCCCGGCGCGGAGCCGTCTTCGTGGACCCGGCCGCGGACCGGCCGTATCTCTTTCACCTGGTCCGGGTGACGGCAGTCCGCCGGGCGGATCCGGCCCTGCCCGCCCTGGCGCGGGACGAGGTGGTGGCCGAACGGCTGGTGGGTCTCCGGCAGGAGGAGGACGGCACGGTGACGGAGGTGCCCGTGGAACACCTGCTCCTTTTGGGTGGCGGCACCGGTTTCTCGGCCCGGGCGGCGCGGCTGGTGGCGCGGGCGGAGGAGTTGCGGGAGCTGGCGCGTGCCCATGCCCTGGACGAGGCGGCGCGCGCCCTGGCTGACGAGCGGCGGCGGGCGCTCCTCTCCACCCTGACGGAGCGGGAGGATTTCGTCCGCCGGGGCTTCGCGTACCAGGAGGCGGAGCTGGCGGTGGCCCGGGCCCGCCAGGCGGAGAAAGCCAGGGCAGGCGATGTCCGGGCCAAGGGGGAGCTGACGCGCATCAAGGAGCGGCAGCGGCAACTGGCCGCCCGCCAGGAGGAGTCCCTGGCGGTGCTGAGGCGCGAGGTGGAGCTGGTGGCTCCGGGAGAGGTGGAATTCCTGGCGCACGCTCTGGTGGTGCCCTCCGACCGGCCGGATGAGGCGCGCCGGCGCGACGAGCAGGTGGAGGCTCTGGCCATGCAGGTGGCCCGGGCCTATGAGGAGGGGCGGGGGGCGGAGGTGCGCGACGTCTCCACCCCGGAACGGGCTCGCGCCGCCGGCCTCCCGGAACGGCCGGGCTTCGACCTCCTCTCGCGGCGCGTCGTCCGCTCCGAGACCCATGCGGACACCTTCCACTTCGAGGAACGGGCCATCGAGGTAAAGGGGCGGGCCGGCGTGGGCGACGTGGAGCTGACGGAGAACGAGTGGGCCCGGGCCTGCAACCTGCGGGAGAAGTACTGGCTCTACGTGGTCTACGACTGCGCCACCCCGCGGCCGCGCCTCCTGCGGGTGCAGGACCCGTTCGGCAAGCTCCTGG
>CAYXQP010000137.1:0-3593 GCA_964467515.1 uncultured Eubacteriales bacterium
CGCCCACGGCGGCGCGGGGAGCCGGGCCGGCCGGCGACGGGGCCGGCGAGGCGGCGCGGGCGCTGCGCCGGCTCCTCCACCAGACGGTGAAGAAGGTCACCGACGACATCCGGCACCGCTTCGCCTTCAACACGGCCATCGCCGCCGTCATGGAGCTCGTCAACGCCGCCTACCGCCACCGCGAGGAGACGCCGCCGGAGGCGCGGGACGCGGCCCTGGAGCGGGAGCTGGCCGAGAAGCTGACCCTGCTCCTGGCACCCTTTGCCCCTCACCTGGCGGAGGAGCTGTGGGAGGGGCTGGGCCACCGCGAGAGCGTGCACCGGCAGCCCTGGCCGTCCTACGACCCGGCCTGGCTCACGGCCGAGACGGTGGAGATCGCGGTGCAGGTGAACGGTCGGGTGCGCGCCCGGCTCACCGTGGACCGCTCCCTGCCGCGGGAGGAGCTTGAGCGCTTGGTGCTGGCCGACGAGCGGGTGCTCCGCTTCGTGGAGGGGCGCCGGGTGCGGCAGGTGGTGGTGGTCCCCGGCCGCTTGGTCAACGTGGTGGTGGGCTGACCGCCTCGGTGCCCATGCGGAGGAGCCTCTCGGCGCGCCGGGCGCACGGGTTCCCGCCAGGCCCCCGCCCAACGAAGGGCGCGGACGTGCTCCGCCATGTCGTCCGCCGTCTTGGCAGCAACCGGCCGGGGGTGGCGTGTCAGGCGGGGCCGCGGCTGGGCACGCCGAGCAGGCGGTTGACGACGGCCTGCACCGGCTGGCCGAACCGGGCGGCGAAGGCGAGGAGGCGCCCGTGATCCAGCTCCTCCAGGTACATGTCGTCCAGGAGGGAGGCCAGTCTCTCGGCCGTCAGCCGGCGGCCGGCCACGTGGCGGATATGGATCAGGTCCAACAACGCCTTCTCCGGGAAGGCGATGTTGGCGCCGCCCTCAAAGCGGTAGCCCCAGAAGAGCCGCCGGCTGACCTGATGGTACTCCAGGCGCTGACCACGGCACAGGTAGGTGTGAGGCGGCTTGGTCGTCACCAGGGTGACGGCGAAGGCTGTCTGGCTGAGGACGTTGTACCGGGACAAGGCGTGCTCCAGCGAGATGTAGCTGGGAAAGCGGAGGACCATGGCGATCTCGTCGAGGGAGGGCGCGCTGAGAGGATTGGCGTACCACCCCCGGGCGGGTCGCTCGACGATCCCCTTCCGCACCAGACGGGACAGCTCCACGAGCAGCGTGTCCCGCCTGATGGCGGTCATCTGCAGGAGGTCTTCCAGGGAAAAGAGCTTTTTGGCCCTGTACTGCCGGAAGAAGGCGAGCCACGCTGCCGTCTTCATCCTCTCCCGCCGGCGATCCTCACACCGCCGACGACCTCGCCCACCCGCCTCACCGCGTCGCCGAAGTGGGCCCGCCATTGGGAGAGAGCGCTCCCGGGCATGAAGCGGGTCATCTCCTGGTCCAGCGCCGCGAGTCCCTCCCGCTCGATCCTCCGCGCGGCCACGGCCATCCTGTCGTCGAACTCCGCCCGGGTATGCCCGTAGTCGGAGACCTTTTTCGCCACGAGGTCGGGGAGGAGGGAGACACCCTTGTGGGTGTGGAGGAAGAAGATGTCCCAGAGGTCCCTCCCTTTGATGAATTCCCGGAAGGCCACGGCCACCACCTTGTCTGCCAGGATCTCCTCCAGGCTCTCCACCCGCACCGGGGGATGAAAGGGGGGATGCGGCAGGATGAGCAGGACGTGGTCGTAGGAGGGGACGTTGACGGCCTCGACGCGGATGGCGAGGGTCCGGTTGATGGGCGGGGCTTCCAGCCTGGCCACCGTTCGCTTGTGGCTGTCGGTGTCTTTCTGGACCTTGACGGTCGCCTCGGCGGCAAAGGGGAAGAGGTCCAAAAGGAATTGAGGGAGTCCCGACAGCTTGGCGACGAAATCAGTGAAGCACGGATGCTCTCTTCCGATGAAGACGAAGTCCATGTCCTCGGAATACCTGGTGTTGCCGTAAAAAAGCCTAAGAGCCGTGCCCCCCTGGAACACCCCTCCCTGGAAGAAGAGCTCCCGGCTGAGGTAGCTGAGGATGCCCTTCTGGGCTTCCTCCCTCAGGACGAACTCCGGGGGGGCGTTTCCGGCGGCGGCTTTAGCGGCGACCTCTTCCCAGAGCATGCCCATGACTACTCGATAGACTAAACAATTTTGTTAATCGGTCAAGAGTATCCGGTGCCGTTGCAGGCCTGGCGGGGTGCGCCTGCCGGCGCCGATCTCGCGGAGAAGCTGCATGACCCGGTCCACGTCCTCGTGGTAGGCCACCCCCACGTCGAGGACCGCCCGGTACCACTCGCGCGTCCGGTTGGAGACGGCCTCGATGGCCCCGTTGGGGGGCCGGCATGGCGGCGGTTGCCAGCCGGGGCTGTCCGGCTGTGGGCGTCGGCCAAGGCGGCAAGGCGCTCGCGGTGGGTCTAGGGCTTGGCAGAGGGGGGCGGCGTGGCCGACGTGGAGGTGGACGATACCTGCGTCGCCTTTCCCGACGCGCGGCCGGTCATCGTGGAAGGCCGAACGCTGATTCCTGTGCGCGTGCTGGCCGAGCGGGGATTCGGCTACCAGGTGCGCTGGGTCGGTCAGACGCGCGAGGTGATCCTCACAGGGCTGACGCCTGCAGGCTCCCTACGCACGGTGGCTCGCACCGTTGGCGCCCGGACGGCGCGCGTCGACGGCAGGGCGGTGGCGCTGCAGGTGCCCGCGGTCATCCGCCAGAACCGGGTGTACGTCCCCCTGCGGTTTGTGGCCGAGACCTTCGCGGCGGAGGTTGGGTGGGACCGGGCGCTGCGGATGGTGCGCATCCGGCGGGCGCCGCCGGATTGAGGGGACGGCGTCTGGGTCCTGGGGGGCCTCTGGCCTCTGGCCATCAGTCGTTGACGGGCGGGGGCTCGTCCTTGAGGATGGCGGAGGCTGGCCCGCGTCGGTGGGCGAGGCCGTGGGGGTCTCTTCCCGAGCCACGCGGAGGATGACGCGGACCAGGTCTTCCATCTGTGTTGGCTTCGGCAGGAGGATGGCGCCCGGCGTCCTGTTGGCCGCTTCGGTGATGGAAGGGTGGAGGAGGTAGGCGGTTAGGAAGACGACGCCGCAGCTCGGGAAGAGTTGGCGCACCTGCCGGGCTACGTGGAGGCCGTCGCAGCCGAGGATGTCCAGCAGGGCCACGTGGGGCCGGGCTGCGAGCAGTTCGGCGGCGGTGGGTGGAGGAAGGCGCCGACCACGGTGATCAGGTGGGAGTGGGTTGGCAAGAGCATGGTGAGCAAGGATAGCCAGTCGCGGTTGTCCTCGACGGGGACGAGGCGGACGGGGGGCGGGGCCTGGTTGGGATGGTTGACCATGGATGGATTCACCGGAGCATCCTTTCGGCGTCTGGCCGGCGACATCCTGCTTGCCACAAAATGTCGGGACATTTACCCCCTTTTCCATGCAATTGGGCCAAGCATACCATGGCGTCTGGAGAAGGAGACGAGAGAAGTGCGCCCAAGGGAAGCGTAATGATAAAAGGGGCTGATATGACGGTCGCCCGGTCTCAGGCAGTTAAAGACTGAGGTTTAGGCAAGCAGAGATCGTGCTTCCTGCTGAGGCCGTTAA
>CAYXQP010000138.1:0-3526 GCA_964467515.1 uncultured Eubacteriales bacterium
GCGGCGGCGGTCAGCGGGGATGCGGCACCGTGACGACGAGCACGGCTTCCTCGTCGGCGGTGGGGGCCACGGCGAGGAAGCCGGGACGCGGCCCCGTGGCGGCGTAGCCGAGGCTGCCCCCCGCGGGCGCGGCGGCGTGGGCCACGATGGCCGACTGCCCGTGGAAACCCAAGTTCAGCACCGCGCCCACCATCATCGGGTTCACCGCGTAGGCGAAGCGGCCCCGGTCGGCCACGGCCCGCCAGGAGCCGTTCAGCCAGTCCGCCTGCTGCTCCGGCGACCAGGGAGCGGGGTTGGCCGAGGGCTGGACGAGGATCTCGGCCCCCTGGGCCGCGAGGCGATCGAGCACGTCCTCCTTGAAGGCGTCGAGGCAGACGGCCACGCCCAGCCGGCCGAGGGGGGTGGGGATGACCCGCAGCTCGTCGGGCCGGCCCGGCACCAGGTCGAGGCCCTCCGGGCCCTCGATCTCGAGGAGGTGCACCTTCTTCTGGCGGCCCAGGATGCGCCCGTCGGGTCCGAAGACATAGGAGACGTTGTGGACGGACGCGCCGCGGGAGCGGTAGGAGCGGGGGAGGGAGCCGTCGGCCGGCAGGTCGTAGTCGGGGAGGGGGACGGAGCCGGCCACCAGGTAGACGCCGTACCGGCGGGCTGCGGCGGAAAAGGTCTCAAGGTAAGTGCGGGCCATGACCTCGTGGCGGGCGAGGAAGATGGCGCGGGGCCAGCTGGCGCCGTGGCGGGTGCGCTGCCAGAGCACGGCGGGCAGGTGGCGGCGGGCCAGGCGCTCCACGGCTTCCTCCAGTGTGCGGGCGCCGGAGAGGGCGTCGCCCTCGCCGGCCAGGGCCGTGAGGATGCCCACGTCCTCGGGGAAGACCACCAGGGCCGGCAGGGAGGGGTCGAGGCGGGCCGCCACCCGGCGCATGAGCCCGGACACGCGGGCGGCGAACCGCTCCGGGGTGGCGTAGTCTTCCAGGCGCCACCGCATCTGGACGGCGGCCAGCTGGATCCGCGCGGCGCGCCCGGCCTCGCTGCCCGGTGGGGTCGTCTTGGTGCCCGGCGCCACAGCGGCGGGTCCGGGGGCCAGCCGCCCCGCCGCCCACGTACCCAGCCCCGCCAGGGCGGCCAGGACCGCTAGCGCCAGCGCCGCCCGCCGCAGCCGGCGCGCCGGTGTCACGCCTGTCCGGCCTCCCCCGCGCGCGGCCCTGCCGGTGTCGGTCCGCCCTCCGGGCCGTGCGCGCTGCCGGAGCCGCCGGTCGTGCCACCCCGGCCCCTGGAGCCGCCGTTGGCGGCTTCCTCCCGCCTGACGAGGCGCCAGTGGTAGGCATAGAGGAGGGAACCCATGAGCGCGGCCACCGCGTCCCGCGCCGCCTGCTGGGCCAGGCGGCGCCGCTCCCAAGCGGCCTGCTGGCGCAGCTCGGCTTCCACCCGGGCCCTCGCCTCCTCGGCCGAGGCGCGGTCGAGGTCGGGGGGAAGCTGCGGGGCCACAGGCGAAGGCGGCGGCAGCGCCAGCTCCACCGCTGCGCCGGCCAGGCCGATGCCCGCCACCACCGTAAGGAAGAGGGAGGCGAAGCAGACGGCGTAAAGGTACACCTTCCTCACGTCGCGGAAAGACACGATCCTCACCTCCAGGGGCCGCCCAGGCCCCGGATCGCGAAGAGGCGCGGCGCCGCCCAGGAGATCCAGAGGCCGAGGAGGGCGTAGCGGGCGAGCTCGGCCGGCCCCTCGGGGAAGAGGGCGCCCGTGGCCAGGTATAGGAGGAAGAGGCCTGCGAGACCTGCCAGGGCGCGGAGGGCGAGGGTTCCCGCCGTGGCGCGGCGCCCTGTATCCGTTGCGGCGCCAGCGCCATCCTGTCGGCCCGCGGCGGGCGCGGCTTCCTCCGCGGAGGGTGGGGGCGTGCCGCGGGTGGATAGGAGGTGCCCCTCGGCCAGCCCCATGGCCATACCTGCCATGCGGAAGCCGTCGCCGGTGGGGTACAGGGCCGCCGCCGCGAGGGGGACCGCCGCCGCGGCCGCGGGCGGGAGCCAAGGGGGCCATGTCCGCCGCGCCAGGGCACCGTCGGCGGCGCGGAAGCCGGCCACCACGGCGAGGCCGAGGGCGGCGCCGCCCAGCACGTCGGCGGGGTAGTGGACGCCCAGGTAGAGGCGGGACAGGGACACCAACGCCACGAGGGCGACGGCCAGGACAGTGAGCCAGCGGCGGCGGTAGGCGGCGGCCAAGTAGCCCCAGACGGTGGCGTTGCCCTGGGCGTGGCCGCTGGGGAAGCCGTAGCCGAGGTCCCTCTCCGGCGAGAGGACGCGCAGCCCCGGCCCGGAAGGCCGCGGCAGCCGGAGGAGGTCCTTGAGGACGAAATTGAGGTAGATGGAGACGAGGAAGGCGAGGCCCAGCCTGATGCCGACGCGGCGGTCCACGCACCAGTAGACGAGGGGGATCAGCGTCAGGTAGAACTCCCTGCTCCCGAGGCTCGTCACCGCCAGGAAGAAGGCGTCGAGCCAGGGGTGGGAGAGGCGTTGGAGCCAGAGGAGGGCGGCCATGGGAGGTAGATTACGCCACCGCCGGCGTGTTTCCCTCTCGCCCGCCGTGGTGGCCTCCGGGCTGGCACCGTCTCCCCCGGGCTGTTTCCGGATAGACTCCGGATAGGCTCCGGGCAGGCTCCTGGCGGACTCCTGGCAGGCTCCGGGCGGGTTTTCCCCACGTGGGGCGTGTCACTCGTTTTGATTTGTCTTTGGACGAATTTCGGTTGGCGGAATCCGGTCCAAAGGCACGAAGAGAAGGGGTGCGAGACGTCGCCGAGAGCCGGGTTGTGCGACGTCAAGTTCGCGCTATCCCAGCAGCAAGACGTGCTCCTGTTGCGGGGCGGTGAAGGAAAGCCTGCCCTGTGGGAGCGTGCGTTCCGGTGCGATGCCTGCGCCATCGTCCTGGACAGGGACGAGAAGGGCAACGGTGCCGGGCTGCCACAGGCTCGCTATTGACGGCGGTCTCAGGCTCGTTTAGGTTCGGCGTGGGTGGCAAGCCCGGCGGGGAGAGGGAGATCCCGGTGCTCGGCGTGGCCCGCACCATTCTGGTCGTGACCGCCGTAGCGGTTGTGGGTGGCGGTGTGTTCCCCCCTGTCGGCGCCGCGGCGTCCCCGGCCGAGCCCGCGGCGGGGAGCGTCGCCACAGCCGCCCCGTTTCTGCGCCTTTACGGCACGCCCGGCTTCGACTACGCCTACGATGTCCTTCCCCGGCAGGTCTGGTGCGTCCGCGCCCCCTGCCCGCCGCTTCTCGAGGTCGCCGGCACGGCCAACGACGACCCGGCCAACCGGCTGAACCTCGTGCGACACGACGACGGGCTCCTCCTGCGCCTGGGCGCGGGCGGCGAGCCGACGCTGCACAAGACTTACGGGCGGCGCGGGTTCCACGATTCTTTCCGGGCCCTGGCGCCGGCCCCGGGCGGGGGCCTCCTCTTCCTGGGTCAAGCCGATGCATCCTGCGGTCCGGGCGGGGGCTGGGGATGCGGTGTCTGGAACACGGCGGGTTCCTTCCTCCTTAAG
>CAYXQP010000139.1:0-3525 GCA_964467515.1 uncultured Eubacteriales bacterium
CTGGGCGGCGGGGGTGGGGGCGGGTCGGGGGGCTCGGGTGGCGGCTCGGGCGGAGGGGGCGGCGCCGGGTCGGGTGCGCTGCTGCTGGCGGTGGAGGCGGGCTCGGGACGGGTGCAGGCCTTCGCCCCGGACCCGGTGGCGGAGCCGGGGCCGGGGGTGCCGCCGCCGTCGGAATGGCCCGACGCCTTGCCGGGCGCGGCCGGCCCGCGGGACACCAAGGCCCTGGTGATGCGGTTCGCTGTGGCGGTGGGGTTCACGCCGGTGGAGCCGCCGCCGGGCGGGAGCGTCACCTACCAGGTCTACCGTCACGAGCGGCACGACGGCCGGGCCTTCGTGCGCCACGGGGCGCCCGTCGTGTACCGGGGCAACGGCGTCTTCGAGACCGGCGACCGCTGGACCGAGGGGCGGGCCGGTCAGAGCGGGTGGCGCTACGACGGCACCTACGGCTACCTCTTCTACATTGACGCCGACGTCTCCCCGTACGAGGAGTACTACTACCTCGTGGTGTCGGATCGGGACCGCTGGCCCGACGGGCACCCGCAGGCCGGCCAACCGGTGGACGACCCCAATCGTGCCCTCAACGCCTACGTGGTCACCGCCGCCTTCCCGCCCACCCAGACCAGGCACGGCAACTACACCGAGTACACCGACGCCTGCACCGCCTGCCACGGCCTCCACAGCGCCCAGTCCGACCAAAAGCTCCTCAAGGGGCCCACGGTGACGGATCTCTGCGGCACCTGCCATGACGGGTCCGGCTCCAAGTACGACATCGTCCTGGGCCGGACCCGGACCGGCCCCGACTGGTCCACTTACACCAAGAACCCGGCGGGTCCCTTCGGGACCCAGCTCCGCGAGGTGGCGGGGGCGCCGTGCGCGCCCGGCTTCCCCCCCGAGGGAAACAATTTCGTCTGCAACGGGCGCCTGACGGCCGTCCACAACGTGATGCGGGCCGGCCTGCCGGCCACGGGCGACGTGACGGCCCTAGCGGCCCAAGTGTGGCAGGCGCCCGGCAGCACCTACCGGGCCGCCAACCAGGTGCCGGGGGGATCCTCCTGGACCAACGCTCTCACCTGCATCAGTTGCCACGAGCCCCACAACAAGTACAACAACTTCCGCCTCCTGCGGGGCGACTACGGGACGGGGGACTACCAGTTCCCCGTGGCGGCCGCCCCCGAGCGGCCCGGTGTCCCGGCGGGGCTGGGACTGGAGGGCATGCGGCGCGAGGTGGTGGTGCGGGGCGTGACGGAGGTTTTCCCCGAGGCGCCGCCGCCGGCGCCTGTGGATCTTTCCTGGCAGGATCCCTACTACACGCGGGGTGCCATGGCCAGCCGCTACCTGGCGGGCAGCGCGCGGAACGGCACGGCCGTGGTGGACTTCTGCACCGTGTGCCACCGCGGCTTCGCCGGCTACGACGTGCAGTACGACGCCGCCGTCTACGAAAGGTCCCTCGCGGCCTGCACCGACGCCGATCCCTGCGCCGGCTGGGGAGGCGGGCACGCCCTGGCGCCCGGGTCGTGGACCGAACGGGGCGACCCGCTGGCGGGGACGTACCGCGCCGACCACGCGGAACCCGGCCTGCGGGGGCTGCGCCTGACGGTGGGGGTGGACCTCCGCGCTTCCTTCCCGGTGCTGCAACTGGTGGTGGCCGCCAACGGCCGGGCCGAGGCCGAGGTGGCGGCGGCGCCGGCCGGCGACACCAACGGCGACGGGCGGGTGGACTGCCGCGACGCGGGGCCGGGAGACTGGCAGCCCTACGACTACCAGGCCAAACCGTCGGCCCGCTGCGTGCGCGTCCGGGTGGGGCGGGACGACCTGGCGGGGTCGGGGGGCGTCTCGCTGGGGCTGAGCGTGGCCGTGCCCACCGTCTACAACACGGGCCTCTGGACCACCGACACCTCCGCCGACGTCATCGAGGGGGTGTACGGCCGCCACCGGCACCGCATGAGCATGCCGGCCAGCTTGGCGCGCGGCGACAGGATCATAGACTACGACCTCACCACCGGCAGCTTCGTGCAGGTGCGGCTGGAGGACTTCGGGGGGGACAACCTGTACAAGTACGTCCCCCTGGAGGGGCGGAACGACGACCTGCCGGGCACAGGTGACAACGAGTACTCGCAGAACCGGGTGGTGTGCCTCACCTGCCACGTGGCCCACGGCACGGGCAACCTGGCCGGGGCCGTCGTGGACCCGACGACGGGCCTGCCGGCCGTGGCCCCCGGCCTGGAGGGGGAGCCGGCTCCGGACAAGAAGCTGCCGGGCCTGGAGGTGGCCTATCGCAACTACGCCCTCAACCGCACCACGGAGGCCGACGTGCCCGAAGCCTTCACCCCCGAGTCCCAGGCTCTGGCCACGGGCACGGTGGAGGGGCGTTCGCCCCTGGCGGGGTACCTCTTCAAGCGCAAGGCCTTCGGTCAGATCGAGGGGCTCAGCTCGGTGCTGGCGCGGTTCGAGCCCTTCGCCTCGGTGTGCTTCCGGTGCCACAGCGCGCGGTGATCTGGGGCGGTGAGCGTCGTGGTGCTGATGAGGTGATTCCGTGACGGGCCGCTACGGGGTCGCCGGGGCGAAGCGCGTGGCGGCGGCCGTGACGGCGTGGGTGGAGGAGGGCGGCCCGCGCCGCGGCGTGCCCCTATGGAAGGCGTTCCTGGTGTGGGCCGCGACTGCCCTGGCGGTGACGGCGGCCGCCTCCGCCGTGGGATATGCCTTCTTTCGGGAGAAGTGGCAGCCGGTCCGACGCTACGAGGCCGACGCCCGCACGTGGGAGCGGGCGGTGCGGCGGGATCCCGCCGACGTGGGGGCCTGGCTCAACCTGGGTTGGGCCAGGTTTCAACTGGGCCGGCTGGACGAGGCCGAGGCGGCCCTGCGCGAGGCCAGGCGGCTGCAGCCGGACGACGCCGTCCTCGACTACTACCTGGGGCTCGTCCTGGCCGAGCGGGCCGCCCGGTCCGCGGCGGGCGGCGACACGGCGGGGGCCGCCGGGCAGGTGGGCGGCGGCGGGGGGCGGGCGTCGCCGCCAGGGGAGCGGGACGGCGGGGCGGCGCGGGCGGCTGCCGAGGCGGAGCGGCTCTTCCGGGGGGTGTTCGAGCGGTTTCCCGACAACCCCCTGCCGGCCTACCGTCTGGCGGAGCTGTATGTCCGCACGGGGCGGCCGCGGGAGGCGGTGGAGCTTTTGGACGACATCGTGGAGCGGCTGGACCCCACCCTGGCCGATGTATACGCCCTCCGGGGCAGCGCCCGGGAGGCGCTGCGCCAGCAGGAGGCGGCGCGGCAGGATTACCTGCGGGCGTTGAGTCTCGATCCCTCCCTGCCCGCGGTGAGGGAGGCGCTGCGGCGGCTGGGCGTGCCCGAGGAAGCCCAGCCCCCCGTGCCCATGAGCCCGCGCTCCGTGCGGCCGGCGGGGGGCGGCGGCTGGGAGACCCTGTGGAATCGCCGCTGAGCCGCCGGCAGCGGCGGCGGGACCGGGGAGGCCCGGAACCGCTCGGCCGCGCGGCGTCGGGTTGGCTGGCAGGACGCGCCGCGGCGGGCCGG
>CAYXQP010000140.1:0-3489 GCA_964467515.1 uncultured Eubacteriales bacterium
GCCCGGGCGATGCCGGCCGCGTCCAGGCCATGCTCCGCCAGGACGGCCCCCCTCTCCCCGGGCGGAACGCGTCCGTCGGCGAAGCCGAGCCGCCTCACCGGACGAGCCACCCCCCTGTCGGCCAGCACCTCCAGCACGGCACTGCCGAAACCGCCCGCCAGCACGTTCTCCTCCGCCGTGACGACGGCCCTGCATCCCCGCGCCAGCCGCACGATCAGATCCTCGTCCAGGGGAGCGACCCACACCGGATCGGCCACGGCGGCCTCCACGCCCTGGTCGGCCAGGGTCGCGGCCGCCTCCAGGGCGGCGTAGGCCAAGGGCCCGGCGGCCAGCACCGCCACATCCCGGCCCGCGCGCAGGATCTCCCCCCGCCCCACCGCCAGGCGTCGGGGCAACCGCCGCGGGAGCCCTCGCGCCGTTCCCTTGGGATAGCGGAAGGCCACGGGGCGGCTCTCCTCCAGGGCCGTGTGCAGCACGTCCGCCAGGACCAGTTCGTCCCGGGGGGCGGCCACGGCCAGGCCGGGCAGGGAGCGGAGGTAGGACAGGTCGTACAGCCCCTGGTGGGTCTCGCCGTCCTGCCCCACGACCCCCGACCGGTCGAGGGCAAAGACCACCGGCAGCGACTGCAGGCAGACGTCGTGCAGCACCTGGTCGTAGGCCCGCTGGAGGAAGGTGGAGTAGATGGCCACCACCGGCCGCAGGCCGGCGGCGGCCAACCCCGCGGCGAAGATGACGGCATGCCCCTCGGCTATGCCCACGTCGAAGAAGCGATCCGGGTACGCCCGCGCGAAGGCGTCGAGCCCCGTCCCCTCGGGCATGGCGGCCGTGATGGCCACCACCTCGGGGCGGCGCGCCGCTTCGTCCAGCAGCGCCCGGCGGAATACCTCGGTGAAGGTGGGCACCGTCGCCGCCCCCGCGGGTTCCCCCGTGACCCGGTCGAAGCGGCCCACGCTGTGGAAGCCGGCCGGCGACCGCTCGGCCGGAGCGTAGCCCATCCCCTTCCTGGTCACCACGTGGACCAGGACCGGCCCCCGGAGGCGCGTCGCCTGGCGCAGCACCTCCAGCGTCTCCCGCAGGTCGTGGCCGTCGGCGGGGCCGAGATAGGTGAAACCGAGCTCCTCGAAGATCATCCCCGGCAAGAGGAGCTGCTTGAGACCGTCCTTGAGCCGCTCGGCGGTGCGTGCCACCGAGGGGCCGAGGCCGGGGATGCGCTCCACCAAGCGCGCCAGGTCCTCCTTGACGCGCCGGTAGGCCGGGTCCGAGCGCAGGCGACCCAGGTACCGGGCGATGGCGCCCACGTTGGGCGCGATGGACATGCTGTTGTCGTTGAGGACGACGATGAGATCGGTGCCCGCCTGGCCGGCGTTGTTGAGGGCCTCGAAGCTGTGCCCGCAGGTGAGGGCGCCGTCCCCCACCACCGCCACCACCCGGTGGGACTGGCCCAGCCGGTCGCGCGCCAGGGCGAAGCCGAGGGCGGCCGATATGCCGGTGCCGGCGTGGCCCGCCTCCCACACGTCGTGGGGGCTCTCGCGCCGTTTGCAGAAACCGGCCAGACCGCCCGCCTGCCGGAGGGTGCCGAAGGCGGCGCGGCGCCCGGTGACGAGCTTGTGGGCGTAGGTCTGATGCCCGGTGTCCCAGACGATCCTGTCCTCGGGGCTGCGAAAGACGCGGTGGAGGGCCAGGGTCAGCTCCACCACGCCCAGGTTGGCGGCCAGGTGACCGCCGTTCCTGGATACGGTGGCCACGATCTCGTCCCTGATCTCGGCGGCCAGCTCCGCCAGCTCCGCCAGCGTGAGACGCCGGAGGTCGTCGGGGCTCGCGATCCTCGCCAGCAGCGACATGGGCCTCAGTCCCTCCGCCGGCGGCCCCGCCCTCGCGCCCACCGCCCCAGGAGCCGCAGGGGATTGGCGAGGCCGGCCACGTGCACTACCCTCCCTGCGGCGAACACGATCCTGTTCGCCTCCGCGATGGCGAAACCCTTCACCCACGCCTTGGCCCCCACGGTGACCGCCGCGATGAGACCTATTATGACGGTTCCGGTGAGGGCCTCGTCGGTCCAGCCCAGCTCGTCGGCCAGGCGGAAGACGATGGCAGCCCCCGCGGCCCCGCTTATGGCCGCGGTGGCCTCCCCCACCAGGTCCACGGTGAAGGTGGCCACGCGATCGGCCTGGCGGACCAGGGCCATTGCCTGGCGGGCCCCGGCTATGCGCTTGGCCGCCATGGCGTGGAAGGGTTCTTCGTCGGCCGCGGTGGCGGCCACGCCCACCACGTCCAGGACCACGCTGACGGCGATGATGAGGAGGACGATGAGGACGGCGACCGGCAGCTCCACCCGCCGGACGGAGCCCAGCAGGGGCTCCACCAGCACCGCGGTCAAGAGGAAGGCCTGCACGAAACTGGTGCCGGCCGCGCGCCAGGGCTTCCTCTCCCTGTTGCTCCTCCGCCCGCGCTGGTTGGCCAAGGCTCCCCCCGAAAAAAAAGAACGCGGGTGGCCGCGCGCCGAGTAAATTTTGCGGCTTAGGTCCAGCAGGCTTTCCCGCGCCGTCACCGGGCCGTCGCCGGCCCGGCGGTTTCCCTTTACGACGGCGCTGCCCGCGTCACCGACGGACAGGCTGGATTACCACTTAGCGCGCACCGTAATCCCCGGCGCGCGTCCCTGCGGAACAGCCTAGGGGTTTTCCCCAGCGGCCTCACCGCTCCCTTAGCCTCTTTTGCACGGCTGGTTTCGGGACCGTCTGCCGCGCGGCCAGGGGCCCCTGGCCTGCGGCCGGCCATCCCCCTCCACCAGCCCCACTCAAGGCAGGCTACGCTGCACGCAGAGTCGCCGCGTGCAGGTTCACACCCCAGACCGTAACGCTCATGCGCCACGGCGCTGGGCCTCCGCGGGCGCAGGGTCAACGCCCACATGCCGTTGCGGATCGCCCCGCGCCCTATCTCCCAGCCCCAGCCCCCGACTGGGCGTCGGAAGCCAGCACAAGGAGCTTCATCGCTGTGCCCGACGGCGGATTTTTAGGCCCGCCTTCAGGAACGGGAGACCGACTAGGATACTGCGCCACCCGCGTTGACAAAGAACGCAAAGACCGCCCAACATTATATCACGCCCGCCGGCCCGCATGGCCGCCACGCTCGGGCAGCGCGCAGCGCACCCGTCGCGCCGCACCCCCGCGCCCCCGCACCGCGCACCCCGCACCCCGCACCCCCACCACCGCACCGCGCACCGCGGACCCCGCACCCCAACCACCGCACCGCGCACCCCCTCGCAGGCCGCGGGCCTGCGACGGCCTTCGTTCGGCCCACGAAAAAAATTTATAGCCTCGGAAGTCGCTTTCCGAATTTCGCCTGCCTGTGTCCGCTGTTCCACTCGGTGCTCGGCCTGAAAACTGCCGCCTAATGCCAGGTCAATCCCCCGCTGGCGCCGCCCCGGCGGCCAGGGAGCCGGTTTAACTCCCTCTGCCGTTGTTGAGGGAAATTTTCCACCCCTCCTTTAGG
>CAYXQP010000141.1:0-3475 GCA_964467515.1 uncultured Eubacteriales bacterium
GGCAGGGGCGGCGCGAACGGCGGCTGTCCCGGTTTCTCAAGCGAATCGGGCGGCTGCTGACACCACGCCGCCAACTACCTCACCTGGCTCCTCGCTCTCAGCGGCGGTGAAAAGGCGTCCCTCGAAGACCCCGAGCGGGTGCGAGCACCCGACGGGGCCTTCGTGTCGGACGGGCGTCTACCGGCCGGCAGGCTGCCAGAGGGGTTCCTGCGCGGGGCACCGGATCTGGCCGTCGAGGTGCTCTCGCCCTCGGACAACCCCATCGAGATGCAGAGGAAGATCCGTGACTACCTGGACGCCGGCGCGCGACTCGTCTGGATCGTGGCGCCCGAGGCCCGCACGGCCACGGTGTACCGCGCCGACGGGTCGGCCCGCCTCCTCCGAGAGGGCGAATGGCTGGACGGCGAGGACCTCCTCCCGGGCCTGCGCGTACCCCTGGCAGCGCTCTTCCGATAGAGAGGGGGACAGATGCCGCCGTATAAGACACGCCGCCCAAAGTGCGTCGCGCCCGCCCACCGGCGGCGGCAGGGCGGGCCTCCAGCGCTGACCCGCGCGGTGGGCTGGCCTAGAGCCGGCGGCGGCGAAGCCAGACGCGGCCGCCCACGGCTACCACCGCCAGCGGCATGAAGACCACGGTGCCGTAGAAGATGCGGTTGGCCGCGGGGCCGAAGACGTTGGCCCGGGGCGGGGTGAGGGCCTTGGGCCGGACCGAGATGAGCTCCTCCTGTCCCACGAGCCAGCCCAGGGCGTTTAGGAAAAAGTCCACGTTGCCCCGCACGGTGAGGGCCTGGCCGCGGATGAACGAAGAGTTGCCTACCACCACCGCCACCGGCCGCGGCCCGCCCTCCGAACCCGCCCCGGCGGCGTCCCCGGGAACGCCCGCCGCTCCCGCCCCGGGCGGTGCCGGCCCCGTCACGGCGGCGGCCAGGACGAGGGGACCGCGCGGCTCGTCCGCGTCCCGGCGGAGCTGGGGAGCCAGGGGGTTCCGTTCCCCCCAGGCGTCCGGCGAGCTCTGGAGGAGGGGGGTTACGGCGAGACCTGGGTTCTTGACCTCGGCGAGGGCGCGGGCTCCGGGGAGGACCATGTTGAGGCGGCGGCCGGCGAGGGGTTCCGTGATGGCATGGAAGAGGATCTCCGGCACCGGGGTCGTGGCGTCGCCGAAGAAGGCGCGGACCGGGTCCACGGCCACCTCGTCCCTCAGCCTCACGCCCACCGCCTCCGCCACGCGGCCGAGTTGGGGCAAGGAACGTCCGGGCAGGGGGTCGACGAGGAGGAAGAGGCGGCCGCCCTTCTCCCGGTAGGCCAGGAGGGCATCGGCCTCCTTGGGTGTCAGGTCCTGCTCGGGACCCAGCACCACCACGGCCGCCGCGTCGGCGGGCACCGAGCCCTTGAGGGCCAGGTTGAGAGAGTCGAGGGCGTAGCCTTCCCCCTCGGTCAGCTCGCGCAAACGGGCCAGCTCGCCCGCGAGGGCGGGTTCCCCGTGGCCCTCAAGGAAATAGACCTTGCGCCCGGCGCGCCCCGTCACCTCCAGCACGGCGCGGGTGAGGGCCTGCTCCCCCTTGAACTCGACGCCGTCCACGCCCGCTGTGAAGATGTTGAACCCTTCCACCGGGCGGCGCTTCCCGTCGGCTTCGACCACCAAGGTGTTCGGCGCCATGACGCCGAGGGCGCGCGCCGCGTTCTGCGAGCGGGAGAAGTCTATGATCTGGAAAGAGACGCGCCGCGACTTCCGCCGGTACTCGCGAACCAGGGCTTCCAGGAGGTCGCCGTCCTGGGTGCCGCGGTGGACCACGGCGGTGATGCGGATGGGCTTCTCCAAGGAGCGCAGCACCTTCACCGTCTGGTCCGAGAGGGAGAAGCGCCGCTCGGCCGTCAGATCCCAGCGCACGGGGCGGCTGCCCGCCAGCACGTTGACCGCCACGGCGGCGGCGAGGACGGCGGCCACCAAGGCAGGCCAGCGGGCGGAGCGCACCGCGGCGGCGAGCCGGGGCTTCCAGGCCCGGGACAGGCGCCAGCGCCGAGCCTCGGCGGAGCGGGGCGCTTCCTCCGTCACCGCACGGCCCTCCTCTCCAGCGCCATGATGGTCAGCCCCAGGGCGGCCAGGGCCACGCTCAGGAAGAAGACCACGTGGCTCGTGTCGATGACGCCGCGCAGGAACTCGTCCAGGCGCGCCGACATGGCCAGGGCGCGCATCCACTCGCCCGGCGCCCCCTGGAGCGCGTCGGCGGCCCAGCCCGCCAGCCAGAGGAGCAGGAGGAGGGCGAAGCCGCCCACGGCCGCCAGGAGCGGGCTCGCCGTGAGGGCCGAGGCGAGGCAGCCCACGGCCAGGAAAGCGGCCAGGAGCAGGGCCATGCCGAGGTAGGAGGAAGCCACCTCTCCCCAGCGCGGCTCGCCCACGGCGGCCAGTATGAAGAGGTAGGCGACGCTGCCCGCGAGGAGGAGCCCGCCCACCGCCAAGGCGGCCAGGTACTTGCCCAGGACCACCTTCCAGGTGGGCAGGGGGAGGGTGAAGAGGAGCTCGTCGGTGCCCCGCGCCCGCTCCTCGGCGAAGAGGCGCATGGTCAGGAGAGGCGCTATGAAGAGGAGGAGGACGCTGGCGTCGCCGAAGTACCAGGACAGGGTCGCCATCTGGCTCACCGCCAGGCTCACGCTGAAGAAGTAGCCTCCCAAGAGGAGGAAGGCGGCCGCCACCCCGTAGAAGAGGGGCGAGTAAAGGTAGGAGAGCATCTCCCTCCTCCAAATTGCGATCAAGGGGTTTCGCCTCCCCCCGGCGCTCCCGGCCCCCGTGCGCCTGCGGCCACATCCGCGCCCTCGCGCGCGCCCGCGGCCAAACCCGCCGCCCCGCGGGTTTCCCCGTCCGGCCGCTCCCCGGTGACCGAGGGGGCCGCACCGGGGCCCTCCTCGGTGACGAGGTGGAGGAAGACCTCCTCCAGGGTGAGGGCTTGGGGCTCCAGGCGCAGGATGGGCAGCCCCGCCTCGGACAGGGCGAAGAAGATGTCCCGGCGCGGGTCTGTCTCGCGGCTCGTCACGAGCCAGGAGGAGGTGGTGCCAGCCGCCTCCGGGGAAGCCGCCGCCCCCGGCGCCGTCGCGGACGGCGCCACCCCTCCCGGGGAAGCGAGCGGGCGCGGCGCGTCCGGCTTCCTCTCGAGGTCGATGCCAGGCACGCGGGCAAGGGCCTCCTCCACCCGCTCCGGCGCGCCTGCCACCTCGAGGACGCAGCGCCACCCACCTTGCAGGCGGCGGCCCAGGCCCTCGGGCGTGTCCTCGGCCACGAGCTCGCCGCGGTTGATGATGATGACCCGGGAGCAGAGGGCCTGCACCTCGGGGAGGATGTGGGAGCTGAAGATGACGGTGCGGTCCCGCGCCAGGTCGCGGATCAAGGCCCGGATCTCCAGGACCTGCACCGGGTCCAGGCCCACGGTGGGCTCGTCCAGCACCAGCAGGTCGGGGTCGCCGAGGAGCGCCTGAGCCAGGC
>CAYXQP010000142.1:0-3428 GCA_964467515.1 uncultured Eubacteriales bacterium
ACCTGGCCACCTGCCGCTTCGTCGAGCGCAGGGAGTCAGTCATCCTCTGCGGCCCTGTGGAGGTCGGCAAGTCGCATATCGCCCAGGCCCTGGGCTACGCCGCCTGCTCAAGGGGCTTCCACGTCCTCTACGTCAAGACCGGCCGCCTGCTCCAGGACCTGAGCGGCGGCCACGCAGACGGCTCCTGGGAGGCCCGCCTGCGCCGCTACTTGGCCCCCGACCTGCTCATTCTGGAATCCCGTCCTGGCCGAAGGCGCCCTGGACGGGTTGGTGAACAGCGCCCACCACGGGCTCATGCCCGGTCGAAGCCACCGGCCACTCCGCCGCCCCGACCGGCAGGCGACCGCGTCGGCCTCCGGCCTTGGCGTCCTGATGGGTTCACAGAGGCCTCACGACCAAAAAGGCGAACAGGGCCTCGCTGAGGGGGGCGGGGGTATGACACAATTACCTCAGCGCCGCACAACCAGAGGACGGGCGAATTCCGCGGCTCCCCCTGGGTGAATTGTTTGGCGCACCCCTGGTGAATTTCTTGGTGTTTGACATCGCCACCAGGCATTCCCACCCCCCTTCTCGTCGGCGATGTGGCGCATGATCTCGGTCGGGTCCCAGACCCAGCACTTGACCAGCTCCGACACGCCCCTCTCGAGGAGGTCGGCGCGGACGGCCTTGGCCGGCCTGCAGCCGGGATGGCGCGCGCCGGCGGCGCTGCGGCAGCAGCAGTATGCCCGGAACGCCTCGCCCCAGTTGGAGCGGATCATCCCGCTCATGCGGTTGCCGCAATCCAGGCAAGTGACCAGGCCGGAGAGCAGGTAACGCTCCCGGGGCGACCCCGCCCACAGCCGGCGCGCCCGCTCCAGGCGCTCCGCCGCCCGCGCCCAGGCGTCCGGGGAGACGATGGCCGGCATCTGGATGGAGATCCAATCCTCCTTCGGGCGTGGGAAGGGCCTGTCCCGCAGCTCGCGGGGCCGGTTGCGGCCCGTGTTTCGGCATGCGCGACGGCCGTAGTGCCAGACGCCGATGTACGCGGACTGGCGGAGGATCTGGCGGACGGTCTCCTTGTGCCAGACCCCCCTCGTCCCGCGTCCCCGGCGCTTGGGGGGCACACCCAGCAGATTGAGCCGCTGGGCAATACCGTTCATGCCCAGGTTCTCCGCCGTGAACATGCGGAAGATCTCCCGCACCATGGCCGCCTCGTCCTCCTGGACGCGCAGGGTGTCCGTCGCCGGGTCGTAGCGATAGCCGTAGATGTCGAGGCCGACCGGCAGGCGTCCCAGGCGAGCCTTCTGGAGCTTGCCGCGCATCCTCCTCCTGGTGGGCCAGGGGGCCGACGAGGAGGAGGTGTAGGGCGACGTTCACCGCGACCGCGACGAGGGTGCCCCGGACGGCCGCCCAAGTGTCCTGCCGGGCGAAGAGGTGCGGGAATGCAACGCACTTGACAAACTCCTAAAACAGCTTGTAAAGTACACTTGATAAACTGTCTAAGGAGGGCCGCGCCAGTGACCCCTCAGGAGTTTCATGACCTGTTGGCCGAGTTGCGACGACGCCGGACGGAACTCGACGACGTCGAGGTGAAGAGCGCTCGCCAGGGCTCGCCGAAAGACGTCTGGAAAACCATATGCGCCTTCGCCAACCGGCCGGGAGGCGGCGTGATCCTCTTCGGGATCGATGGAGCGACATACGAGGTGGTCGGGGTCGGCGATCCGGATCAGCTGCAACGCGACCTAGCCGAAGCGGCTTCAGACCTGGAACCCCCCGTGCGGCTCTCCCTGTCGGCGCACCTCATCGGGACTCACGTGGTCATCGCGGCTGAAATTCCGGAGGTGGAGCCTCAATTTCGCCCCTGCTACCGGCGTTCCAAGGGGCCGTACCACGGCGCATACGTGCGCGTGGGGGACGGCGACCGCCAGATGACCGAATACGAAGTCTACCTGGCCATCAGCTCGCGTGTGCAACCCACTGAGGACATGCGCCCGGTGGAGGGAGCGTCGGTCGCCGATCTCGACGGCGGGAAGATCGACGCCCTGCTGGCCGATCTGCGCACCAAGCGTCCGTCTCTCGCCGCCTTGGGCAACGATCGCCAAGGATTGATGTCCGCCCTGAACATCGTCTCGCGGGATGAACCCACCCGGCCCACCCTGGCCGGCCTGCTCACTTTTGGACGCTATCCGCAGACCTTCTTCCCGTCTCTCGTCATCACCCTCACCGCCTTCACCAGCGATGAACCCGACCCGACGGCGCGGCTGGAAGCCGACATCCGGTGCGAAGGCCCCATCCCGGAGATGCTGGAACAGGCGATGCGGGCCGCGCAGCGCTTCATGAAGTCGCGAACCATCGTCAAGGGGATCGGCCACGAAACAGTTCCCGAGTACCCCCTGGCCGCCCTGCGAGAGGCCCTGGTGAACGCCGTGGCCCACCGGGATTACAGCCGCTATGCCGTCGGAACCCAGGTGCAGGTCCGTTTCTTCCCCAACCGGGTCGAGATCCAAAACCCCGGCGGTCTGTACGGCCCGGTGACGGTCGATCTCCTCGGGGAACTGGGCATCCAGAGCACGCGCAACGCCACCCTGGCTCGGCTCCTGGAAGACCTCGGCCCGATGGAGAACCGCGGCACCGGGCTGGCCGCCATGGCCGCCGCCATGCGCGCGGCGCACCTGCCGCCCCCGCTGTTCCAGGACGGACGAACCTATTTCCGGGTCACCCTCCGAAACGAGTCCCTCCTCACCGATGACATCCTCGGCTGGCTGGCGGGCGTCGCCGACTCCTCCCTCAGCGACCGTCAACGGTACGCCATGGCTTACGTTCGCCGCTTCGGCAGGATCACCAGCCGGGAATACAGGCTCCTCGACCCGGTGGATAGCCGGCAGGCGGGCCGCGAGCTGAAGGATCTGGTCGAAAAGAACATCTTACGACAGGAAGGGACCCGAGGGGGCACCTATTATGTCCTGACGCCGGCGGCAGGGATCGTCGCCAGCACGCCGCACGACCTGGACGGCAACGCCCGGCAAGTGCTGGCCGTCCTGGCCGGTCAAGGCGAGGCGGGGACCGCGGAACTGGCTCGGCGCACCGGGCTGTCCCGCCCCACCGTAGCCAATGCCCTGCGCGCGCTGATGGAGCGAGGCCTGGTCGAGCCGACGACCCGGGCCGCCCATGCCCCGAACCGCCGCTACCGCGTCAAGGGCACGGCCCGAGACCGTGATCGGTGACCACCATACGGTTCGTCAGACACTCGGAGATCGGCGGGGCTCCGGGGCATGCCGTCAGCCCGCCGCGCTCACGCCGGTGCGCCCGTCTCGGAGACGACACCGGCGGAACGCCCCGGGCCGGCCTGACCATGCCCACCTATCGAGAAACCCCTGCCGTTCTGGTAATGCCCCGCTGGCAAAAAGCTGACCGTTTGCCGTCAAAATGTCTATCCGACTACTCCTAAA
>CAYXQP010000143.1:0-3400 GCA_964467515.1 uncultured Eubacteriales bacterium
CGCCAGAAGGGATGGCGCACGTACCGCACCTCCCGCGCGGCGTCGCCCTCCACCTCCACCAGGGCCAGGATGAATGCGTCGGGCTTGTTGAGCGCCGTGAGGATCTCGTTCTTGCTCACCGTGACCGTCCGGGCGCCCGCCACTCGGCCCTTCACCTCGATGAACCGCAGCCGGCCCCGCCTTTCGGCATCGGCATGGTGGTCGGGCACCCGCGACTCCACGTCGTACCCGCGCTTCTCCCCGCTCACGTCCCGCGGTTCGAAGCCCAGCCGCCGCTCCGCGGCCAGCACGGCCTCCATGGCCACGCGCTCCACCCGCTCCGTCTCGCGGGCGAAGGTGGCCGGATCAGGCGTCGCAGCAGCAAGAGCGCCCTCCGCCTCCGCTTTGAGGCGGCCCAGCAGCCCGCCCGGCACCACCAGCGCGCCGCCCAGCACCACCGGCGGCAGGGGCGAGAGGTTGGCTTCCTCCTCGAGCTCCCGGAGGCGCCTCTCCAGCCGGGCCTGCAGTTCGTCGGCCCGCTGGCGGGCCTTGGCCGAGTTGATCCTGGCGTTGACCTTGCCGGCCTGCTCCTGGAGCCGCAGCTCCTCGGCCCGGTGGTCCCAGTAGTTGATCTCCTTGGTCAGCCGGTCCTTGACGGCGGCCATGGCCTTCTGCACCAGGGCCACCTTGCGGCGGCGCACCTCCTCGAAGTGCTCGGGGACCAGCTCCCGCACGGCGTAAGAGATCGCCTGGGCCTCCAGGTCCGCGCCCCGCCACTCCCGCTCCAGCACCGGCTCGAGAAGAGCCTTCTCCTCCTCCCGCAGGGGCCGGTAGTCCAGGTACGGGGCGTATCCGGCATGGCGGGCGCGGCCCTGGGCGTCGATCTCCACGAACTGCAGCCGCCGGGACACCACCCGCACCTGGCCATCGGGGCGGAGATGGCTGTCCCGGATGGCGTGCTCCAGGTAGAAGAGCCAGCGCACCGCCTCGCCGGGATCCTGCTCGTCCACCAGCACGGCGCCCTGCTTCAGGAGATCGCGATAGCGCTCCAGGATCAGGTCAATGGTCGCGTCCAGCAGCGGGTGACCGGGGCAGACGAGAGCCGCCGGGGGCCGCCCGGGCACCCTGATCAGCTCCTTCTCGAAGCAGATCCGCTCGTACCGGGGCAGCACCGGCTCCCCCACCCCGATCAGCCGGTCCCGCTGACGGATGGCCGCCGGCACGTGGGTGATCTCGTACCGCCGGGATTCCCGCTCCCGGATGCTGCCGCCCAGCAGCCGGAAGGCGGCGAGGAAGAAGGACTCGATGAAGTGGGGCTGGAGCCGCCGCGCCTCGGCCCGCTCCATGTCCTCCCGGATGCGTTGGATCGCGCGCGCGTCCAGGGTGTCGTGGGCCAGGGCCCGCTCCTCGAGGAGGCGCCGCAGCCGCTCGCGGTCCAACCGCTCCGCCACCACCTGGGTCAGGCGGGCGCGCACCTCGGGCCGGTCGCCATAGCGGATGGCCTCGATCATCAGGCGCCTGAGCTCGGCGCCGTCAATGGCCTTGCCCAGCACGTCGAAGACGCCGCCGCCCAGGGCCTCGCGCTCGGCCTCGAGCTTCTTAAGAAGGGCCAGGTAGACCTCGCCCTCGCGGGTCTTCTCCGCCACCAGGTTCCACAGATGGCAGACCTCCGTCTGGCCGATGCGGTGGATGCGCCCGAAGCGCTGCTCCAGCCGGTTCGGGTTCCAGGGGAGATCGTAGTTGATCATGAGGTGGGCCCGCTGGAGGTTGATGCCCTCGCCGGCGGCGTCGGTGGCCACCAGGATCTGCACCTCCGGATCCTGGGTGAAGGACTCCTGCACCTTCCGCCGCTCCTCCCGCCCCATGGCGCCGTCGATGGTCACCACCGCCTCCGGCCGCCCCAGCAGGGTCCGGATCTTCTGGGCCAGGTAGTTCAGCGTGTCGCGGTGCTCGGTGAAGATGACCAGCTTCCGCCGGTGCCCGCGGGCGTCGAACATCGCCTCCCGGTCCTGCAGGAGCCGGGACAGCTCCTCCCACTTCCGGTCCGTGCCGCTCTGGCGCACCCGCTGGGCGAGGGCCTCCAACTCCTTGAGGATCTCGATCTCCGCCCGCAGCTCGGCGATGGTCTGGGCCGCCGTGGCCTGGTCGACGATCTCCTCCTCGAGCGCCTCCACCTCCCCGCTCGGGGCGTCCTCGAGGTCCTCCCAGTCCTCCTCCCGAAGGGCAGTCCCAGAGAGCGCCTCGCCGATCCGGGCCTCGGCTCCCCGCTTGAGCAGCTCCTCCTCCCGCAGGCGCCTCTCCAGCCGCTCGCGCCGGCGCCGCAGGGACTGGTAGATGGCCTCGGGCGAGGAGGCCAGCCGCCGCTGCAGGATGGTCAGGGCGAAGCCCACCGTCCCCTTGCGCCCTTCGTTCTGCAGGGCGTCCGCCCGGTTGAACTCCTCGCGCACGTAGTCGGTGACCGCCTTGTAGAGCGCCGCCTCCCCGTCGGAGAGCTCGTAGGTGACGGTGTAGGCCCGCCGCTCCGGGAAGAGGGGCGTGCCGTCGAACTTGACCAGGTCTTCCTTGACCATCCGCCGCATCAGGTCGGAGACGTCGGTGACGTGCACCCCGTCGCGGAACCGCCCCTCGAAGCGGTCGCCGTCCAGGAGGGCCATGAAGAGCTGGAAGTCCTCCTCCTTGCCGTTGTGGGGCGTGGCGGTCATCAGGAGGAAGTGCCGCGTGATGCCGGAGAGCAGCTTGCCCAGCTTGTAGCGCTTGGTCTCCTTGACCTCCCCGCCGAAGAAGGAGGCCGACATCTTGTGGGCCTCGTCCACGATGACCAGGTCCCAGTCCGTCTGGGACAGCTTGGCCTGCAGGCTGCCGTCAGGGTCGCGGGAGAGTTTGTCCAACCGGGCGATGCAGAGCGGGATCTCCGCAAACGGATTCCCCGTCCGCGCCGCCTCGATGCGATCATTGGTCAGGATCTCGAAGGGAAGGCCGAAGCGCCGGTACAGTTCGTCCTGCCACTGGTCCACGAGGTTGCCCGGGCAGACGACCAGGCAGCGGCGGACGTCCCCGCGTAAGATGAGCTCCTTGATGAGGAGGCCGGCCATGATGGTCTTGCCGGCGCCGGGGTCGTCTGCCAGGAGGAAGCGCAAGGGCTGGCGGGCCAGCATCTCGCCGTAGACCGCCGTGATCTGGTGGGGCAGGGGCTCGATCAGGGAGGTGTGGACGGCCAGGAGGGGGTCGAAAAGGTGAGCCAGGTGGATGCGCAGGGCCTCGCTCACCAGGCGGAGCAGGCCGCCGTCGGCCTCCAGGCTCCACGGCCGGCCGGGCGCGACGATCTCCAGGGCCGGCTCGCGATCCCGGAAGACCAGTTCGTTACCCACGCGGCCCGCCGCGTCCTTGTAGGTCAGCTCGACCACCGCCGCGCCGTGCCACT
>CAYXQP010000144.1:0-3352 GCA_964467515.1 uncultured Eubacteriales bacterium
CTCTGTGGGCCCTGGCCACCTGGGGGGTGGGGGCGCTGCTGGCAGAGGTCGGGGGTCTCCTGTATGTGGCGTGGTCGTGGGCTACGGTGTGGCGGTGGCGGGCCGAGGGGTCCGGAGACAGCGCCGTGGGGGAGACCGGTGAGGCGAGGGGACGGGGTTCTCGGCCTGTCGGCCGGGTGGTGGAGGGTGCCTGACGGGCGGCGGAGGACTCCGGCCCTGGCCGGGGTGGCGGTGATGACGGGGGCGCGGGTCAGGGTAGGTCTGCGGGTGGCTGGTGTGGTGGCGCTCGTGATCCTGGGCCTGGTCGGGAGGGCCGAGGCCCGAGCCACCCTCGTCGGGGCGGTGCCCGGTGAGGGGCAGGTCCTGGGGGAGCCGCCACGCGAGGTGGTGCTGGAGTACAGCGAGGATGTGGAGCCGCGCATGGCCACGGTGAGCCTGCTGGACGGCGACGGGCGCATCGTCAGGGGCACTCGCCTGGAGCGGCGCGGCCCGCGCCGGCTGGCGCTGGTGCTGCCCTCTTTGCCGCGCGAGTCGGGCAAGTACTATCTCAAGGCGACGGTGGCCAGCGCCCGCGACTACCAGCTGACGGATTCCCTCTACAGCTTCGAGGTGCGGATGGCTGGGGCGACGGGGCCGGCGACCGGTCCGGAGACGGGGCGGCGCGCGTCCCGAGGCACGTCCGCTCCGCTGGTGGCCGCCCTGGTGGCCCTGGTAGCGGCCGGCGCGGTCGCAGCGCTGCTGGCGGGGCGGGGGCGGCGCGAAGCGGGGCGGTCCTGACGTCCCGCAGGCGACCCGGTGACTCTCCCGCCGCGCGGCTGGCAACGTATCGCGGCGGTGGTAGATGGTTACGCCGCGCAAGGCGGCCGGTGGGCGGGTGCCGTTTTTCCCTCGTGGCAAACCTATAGGGCGAGGTTCCATCCTTTCCGGAGGCCGGCGCAGAGCGGGGGTGGAGGCCGATGTCGTGGGCCCTGGTCGCCACGCTGATCCAGGTGGCCGTCGCCGTCCTGCTGGGGCTTTATCTCTGGCAGGTGCTGCGGGGCCAGCCGGGCGCCCGACCGGTCCCCCTCCGGGACCACCGGCGGGAGATGGAGCGGCTGGAGCGGATGCGGGCCATCAGGCTGACGGAGCCACTGGCGGAGCGGACGCGCCCCCGTTCCTTCGAGGAGATCGTGGGGCAGGCCGACGCCCTGCGGGCTCTGCGGGCGGCTCTCTGCGGTCCCAACCCGCAGCACGTTCTGCTCTATGGACCGCCCGGCGTCGGTAAGACGGCGGCCGCCCGGTTGGTCCTGGAGGAAGCCAGGGGCAACGCCCTGTCGCCCTTCGGTCAGGATGCCAGGTTTGTGGAGGTGGACGCCACCACGACGCGCTTCGACGAGCGCGGTATTGCTGACCCGCTCATCGGCTCGGTGCACGACCCCATCTACCAGGGTGCCGGGGCGCTGGGGGCCGCGGGCGTGCCGCAGCCGAAGCCCGGCGCCGTGACCCGCGCCCACGGCGGGATTCTCTTCATCGACGAGATCGGCGAGCTGCACCCCATCCAGATGAACAAGCTCCTCAAGGTACTGGAGGATCGGCGCGTCCTCCTGGAGAGCGCCTACTACAATCCCGACGATCCCAACCTGCCGCGGCACATAAGGGATATCTTCGAGAACGGTCTGCCGGCAGATTTTCGCCTGGTGGGGGCCACCACGAGGCTGCCGCAGGAGCTGCCGCCCGCCCTCCGCTCCCGGTGCGTGGAGATCTTCTTCCGGGCCCTGACCCCGGAGGAGGTGGGGACGGTGGCGCGGCAGGCCATGGAGCGGGTGGGCGTTGCCTTCGAGGAGGGGCCGTGGAGGTGGTGACGAGGTATGCCACCAACGGCCGGGAGGCGGTCAACCTGATCCAGATCGCAGCCAGCGTTGCCCAGACGGAGGGGCGGGCCGCGGTGAGGGCCGCCGACCTGGAATGGGTGGTGGCCAGCGGGCAGTACGCCCCCCGCCCGGAGCGGCGCATTCCTGCGTCTCCTCAGGTGGGTCAGGTCAACGGTCTCGCTCTCGCCGCCCCCAACCAGGGAATCCTGGTGGAGATCGAGGCCTCGGCCGAGCCGGCGGCCGCCGGCCGCGGGGCCGTCTTCGTCACGGGGGTGGTGGAGGAGGAGGAACTGGGAGGGCTCGGGCACGTCCGGCGCCGGAAGAGCATGGCCCGCGGGGCCGTGGACAACGTGCTGGCCGTTCTCCGCCGCTACCTGGAGGAGGATCTCTCCCGCTATCTGATATACATCAACTTTCCGGGCGGGATTCCCGTCGACGGGCCCTCGGCCGGCGTCAGCGTGGCGACGGCGGTGTACTCGGCCGTCACGGGGATCCCGGTGGACAACAGGGTGGCCATGACGGGCGAGGTTTCCCTGCGCGGCGCCGTGAAGCCGGTGGGCGGCGTGGTGGCCAAGGTGCGGGCGGCCCGCCTGGCGGGCGCCGAGCGCGTGCTGATACCGCGTGACAATGGGGAACATCTCCTGGAGGAGGAAAAGGGCATCGAGATCGTGCCGGTGGGGACGTTGGCGGAGGTGCTGAGGCTCTCCCTGACACGGGAGCCGAGCCTGCCGCCGCGCGCGGCCTGCGAGGGGGTGGTGCCGCCGCTGGGCAGGGTGCCGGTGATGGCGCGCCAGGCGCCACCCGCGTGACTGCCCGCGAGTCGAGCCGGTGCCAATTATTGCTTAAAGGATTTTCTTGGCCATACGAGAATTGGGAGCCCTCAAAAAGCCGAGGTGCTCTCCGTCCATGGCGAACACGGCGCAGCCGGGCCCGGTGGCGTATCTTCCCATCCTTCCTCTGCGAGGAACGGTGATCTTCCCTGGCACGAGCGCGTCCCTGCTGGTGGGGCGACGGCGTTCCTTGGCGGCCGTGCGCGCCGTGCGGGAGGGCGGCCTTCTCCTTCTGGTGGCCCAGAGGAACGCCGGCGAGGAGGAACCGTCGCCGCCGGGCCTTCATCGCGTCGGCACCCTGGCGGCCGTCCGGAGGGTCGTTGCCGAGGGGGACGGCACGGTGCGGGTGACGGTGGAGGCCCTCGAGCGGATCGGGATCGAGGGCATCGCCGCTCCCCAGGACGCCGAGGCGCCGTGGTTCGCCGCGGGAACCCGTCTCCAGGAGCAGCCGGCGGCGGACGAGGAGGTTGCCGGCCTGATCCATCTGGTCTGGGAGCGGGCGGGTCGCCTCGTGCGGGTGCGTCAGTTGCTGGGGGAGGACCAGCTGGACCTGGCCGCGCTGCCGGCCAGAGACGCCGGAAGGTTCTCCGACCTTCTGGCCTCCCTCCTCCCCCTTCCCCCGGAGGACAAGCAGGCCCTGCTGGAGACTGTGTCCGTGCCGGACCGGCTCAA
>CAYXQP010000145.1:0-3344 GCA_964467515.1 uncultured Eubacteriales bacterium
GGGGGCTCACTCTCCTGGCGCCGCCCCCCAAGGGACGGCCGCCGCCCGCCCCGCCGCCAGCCAAGGGGATGCGGTGTGAGGTGCAGGAGAGATCATCCCCTGGACGCCACCGGGACCTTCGGGCATCCTTGTATGAGGGTGATGGGCGCCGTGGGACGCACGGTGGCTGACCTGACGACGGAGGAGAGGGAGGCCTACAGGCAGGCTCTCCGCCGGCGGGAAGCCGACCGCCTGGATGCTGTCCGCCGATTGGCCGAGCGGGCCTGGGCGGTGGCCCGGGAGGCAGCGCGCATACTCAAGGAGGAGTACGGCGCCCGCCAGGTGATCCTCTTCGGTTCCTTGGCACGGGGGACTTTCGGTCTCCGCTCGGACGTGGACCTGGCCGTGGAGGGCTTGAGCGGCCGGGCCTTCTACCGGGCCGTGGGAAGGCTCCAGGCCCTGGACTCCTCCCTCAGTGTGGACTTGGTGGACGTGGAGGAGGCTTCCCCCGCTCTGAGGAGGGCCATCGAAAGGGAAGGGATTCCGCTGTGACCAACCTGGCGGCGCTGGCCGGCCGCATCAGGGAGCAGCTGACAGACATCGGCCGTACCGCCGATCGCGCCGGGCTCCTGGCGGAGCGGGCGGCGGCGACGGGTGACGACGGTTACTGGGACGGCGTGGCACTCAACCTACACGGCTTCTACACCGGCGTGGAGAAGGTGCTGGAGGACATAGCGCGCGAGGTGGACGGGTCCGTTCCCTCCGGGCCGGACTGGCACCGGGACCTCCTAATCCAGTTGGCGGCTGAGATGCCCGGCCTTCGCCCCGCCGTCCTGAGCGGGGAAGCCCGCGCCTGCCTCGAGGATTACCGAGGGTTCCGTCACGTGGTGCGGAACCTGTACACCTTCCGTCTCCGAGCCGCGCGGCTCCAGGACCTGGTGGACGCCTTGCCCGGCTGCCGAGCCTTGGTGGAGCGCGACCTCCGGCGTTTTGCCGATTTTCTGGCGGCAACCAACCCTGCGGACTGAGCGGCGGCCTCCGGCAAGACACCAACGCGAGCGGCCCCCGGTTCCACCCCGGGGGCCGCCGCCGACATTCAGCTCATGTCCCTCGCCGCCGCCCCGCCTCCCCGCCTCAGGGCCGACAGCCGCCGTCGCCGCCCTCCCCGCCTCACGGCCACGGCCAGGGCGGCCAGGGCCAGTTGGGCGGCCACCAGGCGGGCGGATCCGCCGGCCAGTTGCAGGCCTCGGGATTCTGCGGGGTATGGCAGGCCGGCGCCGAGTAGGCCAGGGCGCGGCTCGCCCAGCCCACGTTCACCGCCACCGCCAGGGGCACCGAGTAGGCGGCCAGCCGGAGAAGCCTCCGCCGCGAGAGGCCCGGCCCGCTCCCCGGGCCGCCTCCCCCCTGCCCCTCCGCGTCCCTCTTCCCTGCAAAATGTTCCGCCCCCTCCTCTCCCGTCTCCCCGCCGGTCCCTCCTGCGCCCCGCCTCGCGGTCCTTTCTTACGCCCCGCCTGGCGGTACCTTCGCGGTGCCTTCGTACGTGCCGCTCCGCGGGGCCTTCGTACGTGCTGCCCGGCGGTCCCTTGCCGCGCTCTGTCTCCGACTCTCTACGGATTCACAGCTGTCACGTGGCGGGGTGCAAAATCTCAGCAGCGCAAAGTCTCAGCAGGTGCAAAACCTCAGCAGGTGCAGAATCCCAAGCAGCCCCCTCTGTCCTTGCCCCCCTCGTAGAAGCTCAGGTATCCATTCGCCGGCGGGCCCCAGGAGGCCCCGTACACGCAGCGCACGAAGACGAATCCCTGCCCGGCCACACCCGTGGGCTCGTACCGGCGGCGCGAGATCATGCGCCCACCCCCCAACCTCCGCCCTCAAGCGATACACCGCGGCGCCCTCCCGCCGGCGACCTCGTCACCGGCCAGGCACCTTGCCTCGCACCCGCGCACCCCCTCACCGCAGGTGACCGGCGGGGACGCAGCTCCACTCCGTCTGACCCGGCGGCATCCACTCCAGGTAGACCTCGGCGTCGTTGGTGGCGTTGGTGCCGTGCTTGAAGAGGATGTCCACGGGGTAGTCGGCGCAGGCAAAGACGAAAGTGGCGCCGGCGGGGCCGAAGCCGACGAAGGTGGAGCCATCGAACAGGAAGCCGTAGGCCCACGCGGTGCCCCGGACGCGCAGGTGGTACTGGCCGGCCTGGTCAATGCACAGGTTGCCGCCCCACCGAGCGGAGAACCTGGGCGTCCCCGCGCCCAGGGGATACCACGGCGCCGGGTGGCAGGGCGTGTCAACGCCCGTCGCAGCCGGCGACCCGTACCAGTTCGGGTTGCTGTACACGGCCAACGCCAGGCCGGTCCCCGAGCAGGCCGGGCACCCGGGCACCGGGGATATGGCCTCCGCCCGCGCCACGCCCGCCACGCTCAGCACCGAGGCAGCCGGCACCGAGTAGGCGGCCAGCCTGAGCAGCCTGCGGCGACTTATGCCCGCCGACAGTTCGTTCTTTCTGGTTCTCGCTCCTTCCGCCATGTCTCCCACCTCCACGGGCCGTCCCTAGCCGCCTCCGCCTCCGGGCGCAAAGGCAACCAGTACGTTGGCAGGAACGTCCTCCCACTGGCCGCCACCGGGTCCCCATTGGAGCCTTGCCCGGGGGCCAAGGGCCACCGGCAGGGCCAGGTCCTCGCTCGGCGAAACCTCCACCGCCTGTGATCCGTCCGTCAAGACCCGCACTCCGCTCTCCCAACCGATGGCGGCGGAGCCTCCCACCACCCGGATGTAGCGCGTCTGGCCCGCCGATACGTTGACGAAGCCTCGCCACGGTGCTGCCTGCGCCATCGCCCTGCCCTCCTCTCACCACATGTTGTAAAGCTCCGTGGCAGGCACCGGCGCCCAGCCCAACCCGCCCGGCGGGATCCACTCCAGGCACACCTCCGACGGGGCCGTTCCCGCCGGCCCCCTCCAATGGCTGAAGACTATGTCCAACGGGTGCTCGCCGCAGTCCAGCGGCACCGAGACCCCGACCTCCTCGAAAGGCACCACTTGCGGATTCGTTCCCACCACGTAGAGGACGCCCGCCGCGTAGTCCTGACCGCGGATGCGGAGCTGGTAGGTGCCCGGCACCCGCACGATCAGGCTCCCCGCCCAGCGCGCGGAGAAGGTGTAAACATCACCGCTCGTTTCGTCGCACACCTCCTGGCCGCACCCGCCGCTGTAAACGGGATACCACGGATACGGATGACAGGGAACCTCCACCTCGCAGCACTCCCAGTACGGACTTCTCCACCACTGGTTGTCGTAGAGATCTCGCAGCAGGCCGGAGCCCGTCGGCAGCCCGTCGCATCCCGTGGGCGGCGGCGGCAGGCTGGCGCCCGCCG
>CAYXQP010000146.1:0-3332 GCA_964467515.1 uncultured Eubacteriales bacterium
GCCCGGCCGGCCGGGGCGTCCCGTGGGCGGCCCCGTGGGCGGACCGGTGGGTGCCCGCCGGCCCCGCTGAGGCCGGCGGGGGTGTGCCGTTGACGGCCGGGCGGGCGGCGGCGCGGGGACGGCGGGGTGCGCCGTGGTGCTGAGGTGGCGGGAGGCCGAGCTGCCCGGCGGTCTGCGGGTGGTCACGGAGGCGGTGCCGCACGTGCGCTCCGTCTCCGTCGGCTTCTGGGTGGGGGCCGGCTCGCGCTACGAGGCGGAGGGGGAGCGGGGCATCACCCATTTCATCGAGCACATGGTCTTCAAGGGCACGGAGTCCCGGTCGGCGCGGGAGATCGCCGAGGCCATGGACACGCTGGGCGGACAGGTGAACGCCTTCACCGGGCGGGAGATGACCAGCTTCTACGCCCGGGTCCTGGACGAACAGTTCCCGGCCGCCGTGGAGCTGCTGGCGGACATGGTGTTCCGGCCGCGCTTTGCCGAGGAGGACCTGGAGCGGGAGAAGAGCGTGGTGGTGGAGGAGATCCTCATGTACGAGGATTCCCCCGAGGAACTGGTCCACGACCTGCTGACCCAGGTCCTCTGGCCGGAGCATCCCCTCGGCCGTCCCATCCAGGGGGAGGCGGCCTCGGTGCGGGGCTTCTCCCGCCGACAGGTGCTGGACTACTACCGGCGCTTCTACCGGCCCGCCAACATGGTGGTGGCCGTGGCCGGCGCCGTGGAGCACGAGCGGGTGCTGGCCGTCCTGGGGGAGTCGCTGGCCGACCTGGAGACAGGCACCAGGGTGCCGCCGGGGGAGCGGCCGCCGGCGCGGCCGGGCCGCGCGGGGCGCGAGAAGGACATCGAGCAGGTGCACCTCTGCCTGGGCGCCGAGGGCGTGGGGCTGGCCGATGACCGCCTGCCCGCCCTGGGGCTCCTGGCCACGGTGGTGGGCGGGGGCACCAGCTCTCGGCTCTTCCAGGAGATCAGGGAGGAGCGGGGCCTGGCTTACGCCGTCCACGCCTCCCACCACCCCTTCCACGACACGGGCTTCTTCAGCGTCTACCTGGCGGCGAGCCCGGCGGCGGCAAGGGATGCCCTGGACCTCTGCCGACGCATCCTGGCCGGCGTGCGGGAGGAGGGCGTGGAGGCGGGCGAACTGGAACGGGCGCGCCAGCACCTCAAGTCGGGGCTCCTCATCTCCCTGGAGAGCACCACGGCCCGCATGTCCTGGCTGGGGCGGAGCCTCCTGCTGCTCGATCGGGTCCGCACCCCCGCCGAGGAGGCGGCCCTCTTGGACGGCGTCACCGTGGCCGGCCTGCGGGAGGAGGCGGCCCGGCTCCTGGACGACGACCGCCTGGGCATGGCCTGGGTGGGACCGCCCGGATTTACGGTCTCTCCCTGATCCCGAGGTGGTGCTTGAGGGCGGCCTGCAGGAGGCTGGAAAAGTTTACTCCGCGGCGTTCGGCGAGATCGTCCAGCCACCGGGGGATGGTGAGGGTTTTTTTGACCGAGCGCTCCTTGACCGCGCCGCGGATGGGCGGCATCCAGACATCGACCAGGACGACCACCTCGTCGTCGCCGGGCTTTACGTCGCTTGCCCGGGTTGGGGTCGGAATGGGATCTCCGTCCTGTTCCATGCCGAAGAGGTGAAGGCCCAGGGCCTCGCGGGCCATCTCCAGGGCCTCCTCCTGGTTGGCGCCATGGGTGTAACAGCCCGGCAGGTCGGGGAACTCGACATCAACTCCCCCCCTGTGGAACCGGAAGATCGCCGCAAACACGTACCTGTCCGCCATTGCCTCATCTCTCCCTTATCTGGGCCTGCTTGAAGATGCTCTTGACCGTTCGCCGGTGGAGGTTGCCGCCGTGCACGGGAGCGGTGACCCTGCCGGGTTTGCTGCGATGCTTGAACTGCTTGTGCGAACCAACCTGGCGGACCTCGTACCAGCCGTCGGCCTTGAGGAGGCGGATGATCTCTCGAGCTGTGTAAGGCCCCAACGGCAGGTTCACCCCGCCTCACCAGGGTAATACGTATTGAAACACGTGTCCAGAGGGGTCGGCTCGACTCCCGGAACCTGACCTCGGTCAGAGGGCGGCTTCGCCGAGGGAGGAGGCCAGCTCTCCGACGATTTCCTCCAGGGAGGCGTACCGGAGCAGGAGGTCTCTGCGGCGTTCGGCCCAGCCGCGGCGCACGTGGGGAGCCACCACGATGTTCTCACCGTCGGGATGCCGGCGCCGGAAGGCCCGCAGGTTGCCGGCGTCGAAGCGGTCCGCCGATACCTTGCACTCGACGGCCGTCACCCGCCCGTCCGGGAGGGGGAAGACCAGGTCCACCTCATGGCCCCTTTTGTCGCGCCAGTAATAGAGGCGACGCGTCTGCAGCCGTCCGTGGATCTCGTTGAGCACGTAATGCTCCCAGAGGAGCCCCGTCTCCTCCTCCCCCGGGTCCCGCCAGCGCCGCGCCAGGCACACGAAGCCCGTGTCGAAGCCGTAGACCTTGGGCGCCCGTACGATCTCGGCGGCGGCTCGGCGCGAATAGGGGCGCACCCTGTGCGCCACGAAGGTTTCCTCCAGCACCGCCAGATAGTTGCCGATGGTGGTGTGGCTGACGCCGCACTCGGACGCGTAGGCGGTGGCCTCGAAGACGCCCCCGCTGCGGGCCAGCAGGAGCTCGGTGAACTGGAGAGAGGAATCGCGCCGCTCGAGCCGGAAGAGTTCCTCCAGATCCTTCGCCCAGTATGCGTCGAGCCAGTCCTGGAAGTCTCGCTCGGAAACGTCCTCGCCGAGGAAGAAGGGGGGCAGTCCTCCTCTCAGCAGACGGCGGCCGAGGTGCGGGCGCTCGAAGTCGGTCATGTCCCGGTGGACCATGGGGGTGAGCCAAACCTGCTCCCTCCGTCCCGCCAGGGTATCGCGGAACTTCCGCGAAGCGGCCAGCGTCGAGGAGCCGGTGGCCGGGACGCGGACGTCGGGGTAGTGGTCGGCGGCGATCTTCAGCACGCCGGACGGGTCCGGAAGGCGGTGGGTTTCGTCAAGGACCACGGTCTTGCCGCGGAGCCGGTCGAAGAAGGTCTCTGGATCGCGGAGCATCCGCCGCACGCTGGGCAGCTCGCAGTCGAAATACTCTATGTCCTCCAGGGACTGGCAGAGAACGGTCTTGCCCACCCGCCGCACCCCGGCCAGCCAGAGCACGGATCGCCTGCTCCAGCGCCTGCGGATCAGCTCCAGCCAATGGGTCCTCTTATACCACATGCCACTATGATTGCATTGCGTAGCACTAAATGCAGGCCGGATTGCAAATAGTTAGACCGAAGTTCACGGGTGTGAGGTAGCCGCCGGGCCAGGCGCGCCAAGGTCTT
>CAYXQP010000147.1:0-3322 GCA_964467515.1 uncultured Eubacteriales bacterium
CCGTTATCCACGCGCCCGCCCATTATAACATTGACATCATGTCATCAATGTCACACAATTCCCCACGAACCGCCCATGCTCTAACCCTAGAGAGGTGGAATCTAGCATGCGCACTCCCGTCATCCGCAAGGAGACTTACGTGACACCCCAACAGGACGCCAGGATAAAGGTCCTGGCTGCTCGCAAGGGGGTAACGGAGGCGGAGATAATCCGCCAGGCGCTGGACCTCTTCCTGGCTCAACAGGAGAGGGGGCAAACGGACGAGGAACCCTGGCTCGAAGGCCTGATCGGCGCCTTCACAGGGGGTGCACCCCGTGGGTCCGAGACCGTCGACGAGATCTACCGGCGGTCTCTCTAGGGGCGTCTTCCTAGACTCCGGCGGCTTCATAGCGCTCATGGTCAAGGACGACGCCAACCACCAGCTGGCAAGGGCCGTCTATCCCGCGCTCACCGGCAGGCGTCGGATCACCACCACCTTGGTCCTCGCAGAGACCTATACGTGGCTGCGTTACCACGTGGGCTTTGAGGCTGCCCTGACGTTCGCCGACCGGATGCTCCAGGACGAGGCCGCGCAGCGCATAGTCCTTGTGCGAAGCCCCAGGCGTGACGCGCCCGGCCGGGTTCCCCGCGCCTACGTGAACACCAAAGTCTTGCCCGCACGAGCACCAAGGTCTTGCCCGCAGGCACAGCGCGGTCCTGCCTACGTGAACACCACGGTCTTTCCTTGGTACACCAGCACGCGGTCCTCCACGTGCCAGGCCACGGCGCGGGCGAGCACCACCCGCTCCACGTGCCGCCCGATGCGGCGGAGGTCCTCCAGGGACGCGCGGTGGCTCACCCGCTCCACGTCCTGCTCGATGATGGGGCCGGCGTCGAGCTCCTCGGTGACGTAGTGGGCCGTGGCGCCGATGAGCTTCACCCCCCGCTCGTAGGCCCGGCGGTAGGCGTCGGCGCCGGCGAAGGCGGGGAGGAAGCTGTGGTGGATGTTGATGATGCGGTGCGGATACTCGGCGACGAAGCGGCCCGTGAGGACCTGCATGTAGCGGGCGAGCACCACCACGTCCACGCGGGCCTCGCGGAGGATGGCGAGCTGCCGCTCCTCGGCCGCGGCCTTGGTCTCGGGTGTCACGGGGACGTGGTGGAAGGGGATTCCCCACGACTCCACGAGGGGCCCGAGGTCGGGATGGTTGGAGACGACCACGGCCACCTCGGCCCGCAGGTCGCCGGCCTGCACCTGGCGCACGAGCTCGAAGAGGCAGTGGTCCTGCCGCGACACGAAGACGCCCAGGCGCTTCACCCGTGCCGCCCGCTCCAGGCGCCAGGAGGCCCCGAGCCGCTCGGCCACGGGCTCGAAGCCCCGTGCCACGACGTCGAAGCGCTCCTCGGCCCGCGGCAGGTCGAACTCGATCCGCATGAGGAAGGTGCCGCCGTCGGGGTCGGTGGTGTGCTGGTCCGACTGGACGATGTTGGCGCCCTGCTGGTAGAGGAACTGGGAGACGGCCGCCACGATGCCCGGTCGGTCGGGGCAGGAGATGAGCATCCGCAGCCGGTCCCGGAGGTGCGCATCGCCGCCCCGCGGGGAAGCCGACCGCGCCGCGCCTTGCGCCGCCGCGCCCGGCTTCATCGCAACTCCTCCGCGAAGGCGCGGAGCCGCCGCAGCCCCTCCTCGATGCGCTCCCGCGAGGTGGCGTAGGAGAGGCGCAGGTGCCCTGGCGCGCCGAAGGCGGTGCCCGGCACCAGGGCCACGCGGGCCTCCGTCAGGATGAGCTCGGCCAGGGCCACGTCGTCCTCCACGGGCCGGCCGCGGAAGGAGCGGCCGAGCCAGGCCCGCACGTCCGGGAAAACGTAGAAGGCCCCCGCCGGCCGCGCCACCCGCACACCCGTCAGCCGGCCCAGGAGGTCCAGCATGAGCTCCCGCCGGCGGGCGAACTCCTCCCGCATGGCGGTCACGGGCTCCTCCGGCCCGGCCAGGGCGGCCACCGCCGCCTTTTGCGCGCAGGCGGCCGGGTGGGTGGTGGAGTGGCTCTGGAGCGCCGCCATCCCCTTGATGACGGAGGCCGGGCCGGCGGCGTAGCCGATGCGCCAGCCGGTCATGGCGTGGCTCTTGGAGACGCCGTTCACCACCACGGTGCGCTCCTGCATGCCCGGCAGGGCGGCGATGCTGGCGTGTCGGCCCTCGTAGACGAGCTTCTCGTAGATCTCGTCGCTCACCACGGCCAGGTCGTGCTCCCGGCAGAAGTCGGCCAGGTTGGCCAGCTCCTCGGGCGAGTACACGGCCCCTGTGGGGTTGGAGGGGCTGTTGAGGAGGAGGAGGCGGGTGCGCGGCGAGAGGGCGCGGCGCAGGTGGTCCGGCGTCACCTTGAACCCGTCCTCTCCGGTGGTTTCCACGATGACGGGCACGCCGCCGGCCAGGCGCACCTGCTCGGGGTAGGTGACCCAGTAGGGGGCCGGGATGAGGACCTCGTCGCCCGCGTCGCAGAGGGCCATGACGGCGTGGTAGAGGGACTCCTTGGCACCCGAGGAGACCAGAATCTGCTCGGGCGGGTACTCGAGGCCGTTGTCCCGCCGCAACTTGGCGGCGATGGCCTCCCGCAGCTCGGGGATGCCCTGCACCGGCGTGTACTTGGTGAAACCGGCCCGGATGGCGGCGATGCCCGCCTCCTTCACGTGCTCGGGCGTGTCGAAGTCGGGCTCCCCCACCCCGAAGGCCACCACGTCCACGCCCTGCCGGCGCATCTCCTTGGCTCTGGCGTCCATGGCCACCGTGGGCGAGGGCGCTATGGCCCCCACGCGCGTCGCAAGCCGCATCCCGTCATCCTCCCCGTCTCCCGCGGCGCGAACGCCCCCGCCGCGGCCGCGCACCGCCGCCCGGAGCCGCCCGCCGCCGCGGTCCTGGCTCAGCCGTCGCCGGTCCCCTGGCCGTCCCCGTTCACGAGGAAGCTGTTGACCGTCTCATGGGCCTCCTCCGCCTCGGAGGACGGCACCAACACCTCGAAGGCGCCGCCCGCGCCGTCCCCCAGGGCGGCCTCCCTGATCCTCGCGAGAAACCCCTCGGCGGCCAACCGCTCCAGGACCGCCTGGGCCAGTCTTGCTGTCGGCGCGATGTAGATGACTCGCCAGACGTTCATCGCTCTCCCCGGAACGGCTTTGGCGCTCCAGGGGTTTGTTGTTTCGACCGGCCGCGCCCCGCTTCCTGCCGGCCGCGCCCAGCCTCCCGCCGCCGCACCGCCGCATCCCGCCGCTACAGCGCCGGATCCCGCCGCCGCACCGCCGCTTCCAGCCGCCGCGCCCCTGCGTCCCGCCGCCGCGGCCGCCGCAACGC
>CAYXQP010000148.1:0-3316 GCA_964467515.1 uncultured Eubacteriales bacterium
GTGTACCGCCCGCCGTGGTCGGGGTCGGCGATGTCCCGGTGCTGGACCAGGAGGACGCGGCCCTGCCGGGTGCCCGCCACCGGGGCGCGGAAGACACAATACGCACCATTGGGGATGCGCCGGTTCATGGACTCCCCCACCACCCGCGCCACGAACAGCCCCGGCCCGGGGCGGGTGCGGCCGTTGGGGACCACCCACGCCTCCGGCTCCACCGCCTGGCTGCCGCCGAACGCCCCCGCGGCCGCCTCCAGGCTGTAGAGGGGGATGCAGTTCTCGTAGGGGCGCGCCTCGGACGGGGCGAGGACGCGGAAGGGCGGGGCGGGGGCCGTGGCGGGGGCGGCGGCGGGCAACGCGCCCTCCTCCGCCCAGTGCTCGCACACCACCCGGGCCTGCTCCAGCACCGTCGCCGAGGCGGACTCGGCCTGGTCCGGCGGGTAGCCGTAGCGGCGCAGCAGGCGCTTGACCGCGGCGCGGATGCGGGCGCGGACGCTCTCCTTCTCCGTCCAGTCGATGGTGACGCTCCGGCGCAGGGTCCGCACCAGGTCGCGGGCGATGGCCTTGAGGGTTTCGTCCCCCATCTCCAGCACGGCGCTGCCGTTGGTGGCTAGGGCGTCGTAGAAGGCCACCTCGTCGTCGGAGAGACCCAGGGCGGCGCCGCGCCGGCGCTCCTCCCGCATCTGCCGCGCCATCTCCACCAACTGGGCGATCACCTGGGCCGACTCGACGGCCCGGTTCTGATAGGCGCGGATGGTCCGCTCCAGCATCTCGGCGAAGCTCCGGGCGCGGACGACGTTGCGCCGGGACTGGGCGCGGATCTCGTCGGAGAGGAGCTTGCGCAGAACCTCCAGGGCCAGGTTCTTCTGGGGCATCCCCTGGACCTCGGCCAGGAACTCGTCCGACAGGATGGAGATGTCGGGCTTCGAAAGGCCCGCCGCGGCGAAGATGTCCACCACCCGGTCGGAGGCCACCGCTCGCGAGACGAGCTGGCGCACGGCGGCGTCCAGCTCCTCCTGGGGGCGCCCGGCGCCGGCCGTGTACTTGCCCACGTTCCCCCGCACGTCCTGGAAGTAGGCCACGTCGTCGCGCAGGGCCAGGGCCTCCTCGTGGGGGACGGCCAGGGCGAACGCCCGGGAGAGCTGGGCGACGGCGTCGAGGAAGCGCCGCTTCAGGTCGTCGCTCGCCGTGACCCGGTTGGCCCCCTCCCGGAGCAGGCGCAGGCGGGTATCGGCGTCGCCGGCGGCGTAGCCGCTCCAGTCGAAGCCGTGGAACATGGCCGTCACGACCTCGTGCTTCTCCTTCAGGACCGCCACGGCCTCCTCGATGGGGATGCCGGTGGCGGCCCGGTCGCGCTCGGTGTAGTCGGCCAGGGCCTGCTTCAACTGGTCGGCGATGCCCAGGTAGTCGACGATCAGGCCGCCCGGCTTGTCGCGGAAGACGCGGTTCACCCGCGCGATGGCCTGCATGAGCCCGTGGCCGCGCATAGGCTTATCGACGTACATCGTGTGCAGGCAGGGGGCGTCGAACCCGGTCAGCCACATGTCCCGGACGATGACGAGCTTCAACGGGTCGTCGGGGTCCTTGAAGCGCTTCTTGATCCGCTCCCGGCGGGCCTTGTTGCGCAGGTGGGGTTGAAACTCGGCCGGGTCGGCGGCCGAGCCGGTCATGACCACCTTGATGACGCCCCGGTCGTCGTCCGGGTCGTGCCACTCGGGCCGCAGGCGGACGATGGCGTCGTAGAGATCCACGCAGATGCGTCGGCTCATGCACACGATCATCGCCTTGCCGTCCATCGCCTCCAGCCGCCGCTCGAAGTGCTCGACGATGTCCCGGGCGACCAGCCCGAGGCGCTTCTCGGTGCCGACCATGGCCTCCAGGCGCGCCCAGCGGCTCTTGAGCCGCTCCTTGACCGAGGCCTCCTCCCCCTCGGTGACCTCCTCGAAGTCGGGGTCGAGGCGCGGCCGCTCCTCTTCCCGCAGCTCCAGCCTGGCCAGGCGCCCTTCGTAGTAGATGCGCACCGTGGCGCCGTCCTCCACGGCCCGCTGGATGTCGTAGACGTCGATGTAGTCGCCGAAGACGGCCGGCGTGCTGCGGTCGGCCGCCTCGATGGGCGTGCCGGTGAAGCCGATGAAGGAGGCGTTGGGCAGCCCCTCCCGCAGGTGGCGGGCGAAGCCGTCGATGAAGTCGTACTGGCTGCGGTGGGCCTCGTCGGCGATGACGACGATGTTGCGCCGGTCGGAGAGGAGCGGATAGCGCTCACCCTTCCCGGCGGCGAACTTCTGGATGGTGGTGAAGACCACGCCCCCCGAGGCCACCCGCAGGAGTTCCCGCAGGTGCTCGCGGCTCTCGGCTTGCTTGGGGAATGGTATCAGATCCTTGGCTGAGGCGAAGGTGTCGTAGAGTTGGTTGTCCAGGTCGTTGCGGTCGGTGAGGACCACCAGGGTCGGGTTGGCCATGGCCGGGTGGCGCATGATCTTGGCGGCGTAGAAGACCATCGAAAGGCTCTTGCCCGAGCCCTGGGTGTGCCAGACGACGCCGATGCGCCGGTCGCCGGCGGGACCGGCCGCCCGCACCGTGGCCTCCACGGCGGCGTTGACAGCGTGGTACTGGTGGTAGGCGGCCATCTTTTTGACGAGCCCGTCGTCCTGCTCGAAGACGACGAAGTTTCGCACCAAGTCGAGGAACCGCCGCTTGTCGAAGATGCCCCGCACCAGCACCTCCAACTCCGGAATCGTGTTGGGCGCCACGTCCCTTCCTTCGATGGTGCGCCAGGGCATGAACCGCTCCCAGTCGGCGGTGATCGTCCCGTGCCGGGCGCCCGTCCCGTCGGAGATGACGAGGATCTCGTTGAACGCGAAAAGCGAAGGGATTTCGGCCTTGTAGGTCTGGAGCTGGTTGAAGGCGCCGCGGAGGGTGGCGTTCTCGTCGGCGGGGTTCTTGAGCTCGATCACCGCCAGAGGCAGGCCGTTGACGAAGATCACCACGTCGGGCCGGCGGCTGTGCTGCCCCTCCACTACCTTGAACTGGTTCACCGCCAGCCAGTCGTTCCGCTCCGGCCGTTCGAAATCGAACAACCAAGCCTTATCCCCCACCACCCGCCCGTCGGCGGCGCGGTACTCCACGGTCACCCCGTCGGCCAGCATGCGGTGGAAGCGGTGGTTGCTCTCGACGAGACTCGGGCCGGGCGGCCGCAACACCTGCCGCGCCGCGTCCTCCAGCGCCTCGGCGGGCAGGTAAGGGTTGATGGCTTTTAACGTAGCGCGAAACCGCCCCTCCAGCACCACGTCGCCCCAGCTTTTACGCTCAGCCGCCGGCTCGC
>CAYXQP010000149.1:0-3256 GCA_964467515.1 uncultured Eubacteriales bacterium
GACCGCCGCGGACGGGGCGGCCGGCTCCGCGCGCAGGCGCGCCAGGAGGAAGCCGGCCAGCTCCGCCACGGGCACCTTCTCGGCCACCAGCTCCCCCAGGCGCCCGTCGGGGCCGTAGCGGCCGCCCCAGTACACGTTCACCGCTTCCACCAGCTCGCCGCCCGCGCGGGCGCGGGTGCCCTCCAGGCCCACGTCGGCTATGTGGTGCTGGCCGCAGGCGTTGGGGCAGCCCGACCAGTGGATCCGCAGGGGCAGGTCCGGCCCCAGCTCCGCCTCCAGGACCTCGCCCAGCCGCAGGGCGTTCCCCTTGGTGGCGATGACGGCGAAGTTGCAGCACTCCTCCGTCCCCGTGCAGGCCACCACGCCGCGCCGGAGCGCCGGCGGGTCGGGGCACAGCTCCTGGAGGAGAGGCTCCTTGAGGAGGGCGAAGACCCGCGCCTGGGGCACGTTCACCAGCAGCACGTTCTGGTCGTTGGTGAGGCGCACCTCGCCGCTCCCGTACTCCTCGGCCAGGCGCGCCAGCTCCCGCATCTGGCGGGCCTCCAGCCGGCCCACGGGCACATGCAGGCCCACCCAAAAGAGGCCCGGCTGCTTCTGCCGGTGCACGCCCAGGTGCTCGCGCCGGCGGTGGAGGAAGCCCTGGTAGCCCGCCCTCTCCAGCGGCCGGCCCAGCCGCTCCTCCACGGCGGCGCGGAAACGGTCCAGGCCCCACTCGTCGAGGAGGAACCTGAGCCGCGCCCGCTGCCGCGCTTCCCGCGGCCCGTGGTCGCGGAAGATCTCCACCATGGCCAGGCAGGCGGCGGCGGCTTCCTCGGGCGCGACCCAGGCGTCCAGGTCCAGGGCCAAGGCCCGGCGCTGGGCGCCCAGGCAGCCGCCCACGGCCACGTTGAAGCCCAGCCGCGGTGAGCCGCCGCTCACCCGCACCGCCGGCGTCAAGCCCACGTCGCTGATGAGGGCGTGGCTGCAGTCCTCCCGGCAGCCGGTCACGGAGACGTTGAACTTGCGCGGCAGGTTGGCGTGGGCCCGGCTGCCCACGATGCGCCGCGTGATCTCCCGCACCACGGGCGTGGCGTCCAGGAGCTCTTCGCCGTCCAGGCCGGCCAGGGGGCAGCCCACCACGTTGCGCACGTTGTCCAGGCCCGTCTGCATGGCCGTTAGCCCGGCGGCGTATAGGCGGGCCAGCACGGCCGGCGCCTGCTCGATGGTCAGCCAGCGCAGTTGGACGTTCTGCCGCGTGGTGAGGTCGGCGCGGCCGCGCCCCACCTCCTCGGCCAGGTCGGCCAGGGCGCGGAGCTGGTTGGCCTGGAGGATGCCGCCCGGCACCCGCACCCGCAGCATGAAGGTCCCGGGGGCCTTGTGGCGGTGGAAGAGCCCGTACCACTTGAGGCGCTCCAGGTCATCCGCGGGGATGGCCTCCCACCCCTGCCGCGCGTACCGTTCGAGGTCGGCCAGCACCTCGAGGGGATGCCTCTCCACCTTGATGCGCTCCATCCTGTTCTGGCTCAGCGCCTGCTCGCTCGGAGCGATGGCCATGCCGCCGCCCCGGGGGAAAGCGCACCCCACGGCGGGCGAGCCGGCCTCCGCCACCTGTTGCAGGACCTCCGTGTACATGACCATCAGCCCCCCTTAGAACCTGACACCTAGCTAACAAATACACCAGGCAGCGTATGCTGGCCCGTGCCCATTGAATCGCGGCCGGCCGGCAAGTCGCAAGACCCGGCTGTGAGATTGCGTTACACATCTCCATTCCACGTGGTTATAGTCGTGGTATTATGTAAGGTTAATTCTCGCGCTATTTAACAAAAGGGGTTGAGGGTGCCGGCCAGGACACCTACGCTTTACACAGAGGGGGCGGACACGATGTCACCGAACCCAATCCGGGCGGCGACGCGGCACCCGCGCTTCCTCGGCCTCCAGCCCGCCCCCGCTCAGCCGCCTGCTCCACCGACAGCGGAGGCCGGATACCCGGCAGGGCACCTGGTCAGGGTCCACGTCCCGGCGGGGCGGCTGGCCGGGCCATGCCTGGCGGCCGGCCAGGCCCAGCTCCTGGCGGACCTGGCCCACCGCTGCGGTGCCGGGGACGTGGAGCTCACAGTGCGCCAGCAGGTGCAGATCCGCGGCGTGCCCTCCGACTCGCTGGCCGAGCTGCTGGCAGCCCTGCGCCGGGCCGGTCTGCAAGCCGTGGACCCCGCCGCACCCCGCGTCCGCAACGTGACGAGCTGCCCCCTGGCGGGCCTCGACGCCGGCGAGGTCCTGGACCCGAGCCCCGTGGTGAGGGAGCTCTCCGCCCTTGTCCGCCACGCCGGCCCCCTGCCCCACAAGCTCAACGTGGCCGTCACCGGCTGCCGGCACAACTGCATCCGCGCCGAGATCCAGGACCTGGCCTTCCTGCCCGCCGCACCCGCGGGGGGCCGCCGCGGCTTCACGGTCCGGGCGGGAGGGTGTCTCGGCAGGCGGCCGCGGCTCGCCGTGCCCCTCGGGTTGTTGCTCCTGCCCGAGGAGGTGCCTTCCTTCTTCGAGGCGGTGTTGGCCATCTTCTCCGCCGCCCCGCCGGGGAGCCGCCTCGGCGACCTGGTGGAAGCCATGGGCGCCGCCGGCTTCCTCCGCGAGGTGGAGGCCCGGCTGCGGCGCCCGCTGGCGCGGCTCCCGGCCGGGGCCGACGCGCCCGCCCCCGGGCCGTGGGAGGATCACCTGGGCATCTGGCCCCAGCGGCAGATCGGGCTCTACGCCGTCGGGCTGGTGGTGCCCGGCGGCCGCCTGGCGGCGGGCGAGCTCTGGGAGCTGGGCCGCCTGGCCCAGGCTTACGGCAGCGGGAGGCTCCGCCTCACCCAGGGGAAGCACGTGGTGCTGGTGGACGTGCCCGGCACCCGGCTCGACGGGCTCCTCGCCGAGCCGCTGCTGGGGCGTCTGGCGCCGGACCCGGGCGCGGTCGCGGCGGGGTTCCTGGCCTGTCCGGGGGCGCCCTCCTGCAGCCGCGCCCGGGTCGAGATAGACCCCTCCTGGCTCGACCTCCCGGGCCGGCGTGCCCCTGGACCGCTTGGGCGACCTGCTGCTCGCCCTGGTCCGGCGCACCCTCCCCGAGGCGGAGCCCGGACTGCCGGCCGCCCCGCCCCTCCTCCTGCAGCACCTCCTCACCTTCTGCCGCGCCGCCGAGTGCGGGAGCCTCACGCGCGCCGCCGAGGCCCTGGCCCTCTCCCAGCCGGCCGCCAGCAAGCACCTCCTGGCCCTGGAGACGGCGCTGGGAGTGCCCCTCATG
>CAYXQP010000150.1:0-1856 GCA_964467515.1 uncultured Eubacteriales bacterium
TTCGTCCCGAACCCGGGGGTCATCGACCGGGATGGTGCCCGGGAGGATGAGGAGGTTGGCGTCGTTGCGCTCCCAGAGGGAGTGGATGACGGCGGCCATGAGGCGCAGGACGCCGCGGGTGCGCTGGAATTTGTCCAGGCTGGACCAGTCGCCGTAGAGGCGGTCGAAGAGCTCGGGGTGGATGGGATAGGCGGCCTGGAGGCGCCGCTCGTATTCGGCCTCCCGGCAGGCGGCGGGGAACTCTTGGCTGTGCTCGCGGTAGAGCCGGGCGAAGGCCCGGACGACGGCGTCCCGGGCGGCGAACCGCTCCGGCTCGGCCAGGGGCAGGAAGAGGCGGCGGCGGACGATCTCGAAGCCCTCCTCGGCACTCGCCGGGCGCCAGGTGGCCTCCAGGCGGCCGAGCACGTTCCTGAGGCGTTCCAAAGCCGCCCCCCCGGCCTCGCCGCCAATCTCGATGTCCGAGGCGGGCAGGCTGGCCACCACCAGGGCGTGGCTCACCTGGCGGGCCGCCTCGGTGAGAGCCTGGGCGAAGGTCATGTTGGCCTCGAAGCTCCCCGCCGGCAGGTCATGCTTTCCGTAGAGCTGGCGGGCAAAGGCCACCCATTCGTCTATCAGCACCAGGCAGGGGCCGAAGCGGGAGAAGAGTTCCCGCAGGGCATCCGATCCGGGGCTGACACCCAGGGCGTCGGCCTGGGCCACGAGGGCGTGGCCCTCCCGGCCCCCCAACTGCCAGGCCAGCTCGCCCCAGAGGGTGCGGATCTCCGTCCCGTCGGGTTTCCGCCACGGCTGGGCGGGGGAGAGGGCGGTGCCCACCAGCACCGCCCGCCGGGCCGCCGGCGGCCGGCCGAGCCCGGCCTCGGCCAAGAGGGGCTCCACGCCCGGCATCTCTCCCGGGGATGCCCCGGAGAAAAGGTGGTAGAGGGCGAGCATGGAGTGGGTCTTGCCGCCGCCGAAGTTGGTCTGGAGCTCCACGACCGGGTCGCCGCCCCGGCCGGAGAGGCGGAGGAGGGCGTTCCTCAAGAGGATGCGCAGTCCCTCGGTGACGAAGGTGCGCCGGAAGAATTCCCCCGGGATGCGGTACTCCTCCGGCGCGCCCTCGTCGCGGTGGACCTGCCCGAGGTCGGCGGCGAACTCGGCCTGCTGGTAGCGGCCCGAGGCCACGTCGGGGTGGGGCGTGACCACCTCCCGCCAGGGCCGGAGGCCGGCCAGGGGCTGGCCCTCCGTGGGCGTGGCCGCGGCCCGCCGGGACTCCCGCCGGGCCTCCTCCTCGAAGCGGATCCGCAGGAGCTCCCGCCGCATGCGGTCCAGGTCCCGGGCTTCGGGGGCGGAGATGGCGGTGAGGAGGCGGTGGGCGCTGTCCAGGGCCCGGTAGGCGTCGTCGGTGGTGAAGGGCTCCTGATGGGCCCAGCGGTTGCGCACCTCGCGCAGCTCGCTGACCAGGCTCCGCTCGGCGTGGCCCAGGATGCGGCCGAACACCTCGTGCCACTGGTGCCAGATGATGACCAGCAGGGCATGGGCGTCCAGGTGCGGCTCCTCCTCGCGCCCCTCATACCCCTCGCGCCGGAGGCTCTTCAGCGCCTCCTCCGGCCAGGCCCGGCCGTAGCGGGCCTCCATCTCCCGCCGGACGAAGGGCAAAAGCCCCGCCCGCAGACATTCGAGGGCCCGTCCCACCCGCTCGTGATTCGAGATGGCCATGAACCGTTTCCCCCTTAAGGCATCCAGGCTCTTCCCCGTTGATCCCGGTCAGACCCTCAACTCATACCTGGTAAGGGCTGATCGGTGGGACGCCCAGGTGCGCTACCCGCCGCGAGCCGGCTGATCTCCGGCCAAGCCACCACCAGGCTGTTGTAGGCCAA
>CAYXQP010000150.1:1956-3202 GCA_964467515.1 uncultured Eubacteriales bacterium
CCGCCGCGAGCCGGCTGATCTCCGGCCAAGCCACCACCAGGCTGTTGTAGGCCAAGGCCTCCTGGGACCAGCCCTTGCGCTCGCAGACGGTGTAGAGGCGGTAGGCCAGGTCGCGCGCCGCCTCACCCAGGGCGCCGACCCGGCGCAGGAGGTCCGCCGCCGCCCGATCCCCCTGGGTCTGGTGCCGGCGGATCAGGTGCTGCGCGACCTCCCACACGGTGAGGCGCTTGTCGGCCGCCGGGTCCCAGTCCGCCGGCAGCTCCTCGGGCGGCAAGAGGCGCACCTCGCCGGCCCGGGCCTGGACGATACCCGCCTCGACCAGGCGGCTCACCGACGTCACCTTGGCCTTGCTCAAAAGCTCGGCGTCGCCAAAGGGGCCGGCCTGGAAGCCGTGCTGTCCGAACCAGGCGATGGCCCACCGCGTCTCCTCGTCGAACTCCTCCTCCTGCTCGGCCAGCACCTCGCTCACGAGCTGGTTGATGAGGCCGAGCGCCGTGCGCACCGCCATGGGTCTGCCGCTCGCCTCGAGGACGCGGCTGTGCCGCGAGAACACCGCCATGCCCGGCCCGATGGCCGCCTGGGCGAGGTCGACGGGCGCGATGCTCCCCTGCTGCAGGCGCTTGAGCGCTGAAGGCAGCTCGCGCCTGAGCGCGGCGACGAACCCGCGCCGGTCAGTCGACGGGGCATCGTCGGGGCGAGGACGGCACGCCAGCACGATGTAGGAGGCGAGGGCGTTCGTGCCCATGGAGACCATGCGCCACTTCTGCGATGCCCTCACCGGCCAGGTGGCCGTGATCTGGAAGCCGGTCTCGATGAGGGCGGTGAGCATGGTCTCCCAGCCGGTGGTGCGGTCCACCTGGCTGCGGCCACGGCCGTCCTGCCCTTCTTCCTCTCCCTCGTCCTCGCCGCTCTCCTCGTCTTGCTTGTAGGCGTAGTAGACCGTGAGCGGGAAGCGCGGGTCCATCTTCTCGCGCAGTTGGGCGAAAGCCCTCCGCAGCCCCTGCTCGAAGTGCGCCCTGGCCTTGCCCCTGTCGCCGCCGAACCGCTCGGGGGCCGCCACCAGCTCCGGGTCCTTGGGCACCAGGATGGTGGCGAACAGGTCCGGGTAGAGGTCGCCGATGGTGCGCCGCAGCCAGACGTAGAAGAAGTCCGACAGGGCCGCGTAGCCGATGTTGTCGTAGTAGGGCGGGTCGGTGCTGACGAGGACGTCCCTGAGCCCGTCCCACGGCCGGGCGGCGTCGACGGG
>CAYXQP010000151.1:0-3187 GCA_964467515.1 uncultured Eubacteriales bacterium
GGCCGTGCGGCCGGGCCCGGCCAAGGACCCGCCGGCCGGGGCGGCTGGGGCGGGCGGGGGCGCGCCCTTCTGCCGCTGCCTACGGGTGGACTCCTCCTTCGACTACGGCCGGCAGGCGCTGCTGGGCCTGCCGGTGGACCTGCCCCACCCGCAGGGCAGCCGCGACGAAGCCTTCACGGCGGCAGCCACGGCCTTCCTCCGGGAGCTGGCCCTGGCCGCGCGGGGCGGCTGCCTCTTCCTCTTCACCTCCCACGAGCTGCTGCGGGACGTGCACCGCCGCCTGCGGGAGGACCTCTGGGCGGCGGGCCTCCTCCCCCTGGCCCAAGGGGTGGACGGCTCCCGCCACCGGCTGGCCGAGGCCATGCGGGAGAACCCGGACGCCGTCCTCTTCGGGACGGCCAGCTTCTGGGAGGGCGTCGACGTGCCGGGGGACAACCTGCGCTGCGTGGCCATCGTGCGGCTGCCTTTCCGGCCGCCCAACGACCCCCTGCACGAGGCGCGCCTGGAGGACCTGGCGCGGCGGGGGGAGGACGGCTTCCGCCGCCTGACGCTGCCGGCGGCCGTCCTGCGCTTCCGCCAGGGGTTCGGGCGCCTCATCCGGCGGGCTACCGACCGCGGCGCCGTGGTGGTCCTGGATCCGCGGGTGGTGAGCCGGTGGGACTCCTACGGGCGGCATTTCGTGGAATCTCTGCCGGGACCGCGCCTGGTGGCGGGGGGGAGCGGGGAGGTGCTGGCGGCCGTGCGGCGCTGGCTCGGCGGGGTGGCCGGGTCGGCCGGCCGAGGGGAGAGGGAGGCGGCGTCGCTCGAGGGGACCGGCGCGGCGGCGGATTCCCCCGCGGAAGCCGCGGGGGAGGGGGAGGCGGCAGCGTGCTGATCCTGCTCACCAACGACGACGGCGTCTACGCCGACGGGCTGCAAATCCTGCGGCGGGAGCTGGAGCAGCGGGGCTTCGAGCTGGCCATCGTGGCGCCGGAGCGCGAGCGCAGCGCCTCGGGCCACGCCATCACCCTTCACAAGCCCGTCTACGTCCACCGCCTGCGCCTGGACGGCAGCGAGGTGCCCACCTGGTCCGTGAGCGGGACGCCCGCCGACTGCACCAAGCTGGGCGTGCTGGCCCTCCTGGAGCGGCGCCCCGACCTCATCGTGTCCGGCATCAACCGCGGGCCCAACCTGGGCATGGACGTCCTCTACTCGGGCACCGTCTCCGCCGCCTTCGAGGCGGCCATTCTGGGCATCCCCGCCGTGGCCGTCTCCCTGGGCACCTTCGAGGACGCCGACTACGCGCCGGCGGCCCGCTTCACGGGCGCCCTCATGGAGCAGATCGCGCGCCGCTCCCTGCCGCCGGGGGTTCTCCTCAACGTCAACGTGCCGCCGCTGCCCGAGGAGGAGATGGCCGGCGTGGCCGTCACGCGCCTGGGGGTGCGGTACTACACCGACGTCTTCCACCCGCGGCAGGATCCCCGCGGCCGCACCTACTACTGGCTGGCCGGCGAGGTGGTGCCGGGCCGGGAGGGGCCCGACACCGACGTGGGCGCCCTGGAGCAGAACCTGGTCTCCATCACCCCCCTGCACCTGCGCCTCACCGACCAGGCGGCGCTGGAGGGGCTGCGGGCGTGGGTACCGGAGCTGGAGCGCGCCCTGGACCGGCGGCCGGCGGGGTGAACCCGCGGGCCCCTCAGCGGACGTGGACGGTGCCCGTGAGACCCCGTTCGGCGAAGTCCTGGAGGGCGTCGTAGAACCGGAAGGAGCCGGACTGGAGGGGTGTCAGGACGGCGCGGACCGTCTGGCGCGGCGGTGCGTAGAGGACGAACTGGGTCCCCGTGGGCGTGAAGCCGTGCACGTGGGACGTCAGCCCCTCGTAGCGGAGCCCGTCGATGACGAAGGAATGGGTCGTCGTGTCGCGGTTCTCCAGCACGAGCCGCACCGGCTTGCTGCGGGGCCAGGTGAGGTTGGCGGGGGAGTAACGGTCCGGGTGCACGGTGACCACCATCTCGCGGGGCGGGCGCCAGGGCGGCGGCGTGACGGTCAGGAAGCCGGCCACCAGGAGGATCAGGACGATGACGGCGCCCTCCGAGAGGACGCGGGCGCGGAGGGTGGCGAGGAGCCGCTCGGCGGGCGCGCCGGCGGCGGCCGCCCGGGCCAGGCCGGGCCGCACCGTCAGGAGGTTGTCCTTGGCGAAGAAGAGGGCCACCGTCAGGAGGGCCAGCTTCCACACCACGTCGAGGCCGTAGCGGGTCTCGAAGAGAGCCAGGATCCCGTACAGGCGCTGGGACGCCATGAGGACGCCGCTGGCCACGAGGACGAGGACGGCCAGGCCGGCCAGGGTGGAGAAGCGCCGCACGAGCCGGGCGGCGAAGGGCACCAGCTCGGGGTCGGCGAGCCGGCGCCAGGGCGCCAGGGTCAGCGCCAGGAGACCGCCGCCCCAGAGGCAGGCGGCCGCGAAGTGGAGGAGGTCGGCCAGCACGGCCGCCGCCACGCCGGCCTGGGTGGGCGTGTCCACGGCGTGCCCCCCTGCGCTGAAGGTGAGCAGGACGAAGCCGCCGGCCACGAGGGTCAGGCGCTCCGCACCCCCGGCCGGCGCCGAGGCGGGCGCGGGCCGAGCGGGCGTCTCGGGGCCGCCGCCCGGTCGGCCTTGGCCGGTGGCCGCCGGCTCCGGGGACAGGGCCCGGGCCAAGAGGTAAGCCAGGGCGGGTCCGGCCGCCGCGCGCAGGGCCGTCATGAGGCCGACGCGGCTCTCGGCCACCAGCTCCCAGAGGCTCCGGGCCACGGCCCCCAGGCCCGGCCAGGCGCCGGCGCCGGCGGCCGTGGTGTAGGCGAGGCCGAGGAGGGCCGCCAGGCTGGCGGCGGTCAGGACGGCGGCCGCGGCCACAGCGGCCGGTTGCAGCCCGGATAGGAGGGAGACGTCCAGGGAGGCGCGCCGGTCGGGCGGGGCGGCGGCGAGGGCCGGCCGCCACACGGCGGCCCGGAAGAGCACCGGCCCGAGGGCGACCACGGCGGCCAGGAGGGCCAGGGCCTTGAGCATGCCCGCGCCGCCTACCCCCCGCCCGGCCTGCCGGGTGCGCGGCGGCGGCCGGCCAGCACCATGGCGGCCGTGGCTCCCCCCAGGGCCAGAGCGGACACGACGAGCACGAGGATGTCGGTGCCCAGCTCGCTCCTCGCCTCCGCGGCTTCGCTCCGGGCGGTGCCG
>CAYXQP010000152.1:0-3160 GCA_964467515.1 uncultured Eubacteriales bacterium
GCATCGCCTGGACGTCGCCGATTTCCGCGAGATCGCGGCGCTGGGCGGCCGGCTTGGGGTTGCGCTTCTCCTCCATGACGGCGTCAGGGTTCTCCAGGAGAACCGCCCGCCGCGACAGGTTCACTCGCCCCAGGTCGTCGATCTCGATCACCTTGACCATGATGGTGTCGCCCACGCTGCAGCATTCCTCCACGGAGCCCAGGCGTTCCGTGGAAAGTTCTCCTATGCGCACCAGCCCCTCCTTGCCGGGCAGCACCTCCACGAAGGCGCCGAAGCTCTGGATGCGGGTGACGCGGCCCCGATAGACCTGGCCCACCGTGACCTCGCGCGTGATCTCCTCGATCATGGCGCGCGCCCGCTGGCAGCCCTCCACGGGGCCGGCGATGTAGACCTTGCCGTCGTCCTCCACGTCGATGTCCACGCCGCACTCGGAGCAGAGACGGTTGATGGTCTTGCCGCCCGGGCCGATGACCTCGCGGATCTGGTCCGGCTTCACCTGCAGGACCACGATGCGGGGCGCGTAGGGGGAGAGGTCCTGCCGCGGCGCCGGGATGACGGCCAACATCTTTTCCATGATGTGCAGGCGGCCCTCCCGGGCCTGGGCCAGGGCCCGCCCCAGCACCGCGCGGTCCACGCCCGCGATCTTGATGTCCATCTGCATGGCCGTGACGCCGTTGCGGGTGCCCGCCACCTTGAAGTCCATGTCGCCCAGGAAGTCCTCTATCCCCTGGATGTCGGAGAGCACCGCCACGCGGTCGCCCTCCTTGATGAGGCCCATGGCGATGCCGGCCACCGGCTCCCGGATGGGCACGCCGGCGTCCATGAGGGCCAGGGTGCTGCCGCAGACCGAGGCCATGGAGGTGGAGCCGTTGGACTCCAGCACCTCCGACACCAGGCGGATGGTGTAGGGGAACTCCTCCTCGGGGGGCAGCATCCGCACCAGGGCCCGCTCCGCCAGGGCGCCGTGGCCGATCTCCCGGCGACCGGGCGCCCGCAGGGGCTTGACCTCGCCGGTGCTGTAGGGCGGCATGTTGTAGTGGTGCATGTACCGCTTGAACTCCAGGATCTCGCCCACGGCGTCGATCTCCTGGCGATCGCCCACGGAGCCCAGGGCGGCCACCGTCAGCACCTGGGTCGAGCCGCGGGTGAAGAGGCCCGAGCCGTGGGTGCGCGGCAGCAACCCGACCCGGCAGTAGATGGGCCGGATGTCGGCCGGGCCGCGCCCGTCCACGCGCCGCCCCTCCTCCAGGATGCTGCGGCGCATCTCTTCCTTTTCGATGGTATCCGTGAGCTTGGCGAGCTGGGTCTGCACCTCCGCCGGCAGCGCGGCCACCCCGTCGTCCGCACCGCCCGCCTGGCCCGCGCCGCCCCCGGCGCCCCGTTTGACCGCGGCACCGCCCACGGCTCCGCCGCCGGCGGCCAAGCGCGCGGCCACCTCCCGCCGCACCCGCTCCCGCGCCTCCCGCAGGCCGCTCTCCCGCGCCTGCTTGTCGGCCACGAAGAGAGCCTGCCGCAGGAGGGGAGGGGCCACCTCGCGCACCAACCGCTCCAGTTCGGCGTCCACGGCCGGCGGGACGAAGGCCATCTTGGGCCGGCCGATCTCCGCCGCCATGCCCTCCTGCCAGGCCACCAGCCGCCTGATCTCGGCGTGGGCGAACTCGATGGCGTCCAGCACCCGCTCCTCGGGCACCTCGTCCATCTCGGCCTCCACCATGATGATGGCATCCCTCGTGCCGGCCACCACCAGCTCCATGCGGCTCCTGAGGAGCTGCTCCGCCGTCGGGTTCAGTACGAACGCGCCGTCCACCATCCCCACCATGACCCCGCCGATGGGCCCCTCGAAGGGTATGTCCGACAGCGACAGGGCCGCCGAGGCGCCGATGATCCCGCAGATCTCCGGGAAGTTGTTGCCGTCGAAGGAGAGCACCGTGGCGATGACCTGCACGTCGTGGCGAAACCCCTTGGGGAACAGGGGGCGGATGGGCCGGTCTATGAGACGGCCGCAGAGGATGGCCCGCTCCGACGGCCGCCCCTCGCGCCGGAAGAACCCGCCCGGTATCCGGCCCTGAGCGTACTGCCTCTCCTCGAAGTCCACCCGGAGGGGGAGGAAGTCGATGTCCGCCCGCGCCTCGGGCGAGGCGGTGGCCGTGACCAGCACCGTCGTCTCCCCGTAGTGGACCAGGACCGACCCGTTGGCCTGCTTGGCCACCTCCCCCGTCTCCAGCACCAGGGGACGGCCCGCCAGGTCGATGCTAAAAACCCTCTTGTCGAACAAGTCCCTTACCTCCTCACCTCGTCGTCGCCTTCCGAGCATATGGCCGCGCCCGCGGGGAAGCCGTCACCACCGGCCGCGCCCGCGGGGAAGCCGTCACCGCGCGCCGCGGCGGACGGCGGCGCCGGCCACTCCCGCACGGCCAAGCGGATCGCGGCACAGCTGGAGAGCCGGGAAACGAAACGGCGGGCGCCGACGCCCGCCTCTCACCTGGCCCTGAGTCCGAGCCCCTCCACGAGACGCTGGTATCTGGCCTCATCCACCCGCCGCAGGTAGTTGAGCAGGCGCCGCCGGCGACCCACCATCTTCATCAGCCCGACCCGAGAGTGGAAGTCCTGCCGATGAACCCGCAGGTGGTCGGACAGCTGCCTGATCCGCTCGGTGAGGATGGCCACCTGCACCTCGGCCGAACCGGTGTCGCCGTCGTGCCGACGGTGAGCGGCGATCAACTCCTGTTTCCTCTCCCTGCCGAGCAATGCCTGCACCCCCGTCTTGACCCACAGGATTTTAACACGCCCGCCCCCGCCGCTCAACGGCAGGCGGCACCCGCCCAGCTCTCCCGAGGAAGCCACTCGGCCGAGCATGCCAATTCCCTTTTCATTCTCTTTGGTCCGAATTCCGGAACCCGGAATCCGGACCAAAGAGAATTCAGGGAGACCCTCACCGCGAGGAGCGGTCCGGAACAATCCCCGCCTCGCGGCCCCGCCAGCCGGCAGCCGCCCAGGCGCCCGCCTCCAGGATCTCCCCGGCCAGCCGGGCGTCGGCGGCGATCTGCTCCCGCAGCTCGGCGGGGCCGGCGAAGGCCCGCTCGTCCCGCAGCCGGGCCACGAAGCCCACCTCCAGCTCGCGCCCCCGCAGGTCCCCCGCCCAATCCAGGAGGTGGACCTC
>CAYXQP010000153.1:0-3053 GCA_964467515.1 uncultured Eubacteriales bacterium
AACCCTTGGCGCGCCTGGCCCGGCGGCTACCTCACACCCATGAACTTCGGTTTAATGATCTCCAGGGGTGAGTGAGCGCGTTTGCCACCGGCGGCGCGAGGCGGCACAATTCGCCTTGGGCGGCGCCGCCGCCCGGTGAAGGCCTTGTCCGAGACTAGTAAGGAGGGTGTGACCGCCAAGGCGTCCGGCCGGGCGGGTGCGGTCGCAAGGCGGCCGGCCGTGCAAACGGCCGGTGCCGCTGGGGGGCCATCGCCACCGCCGGCGGGCGGAGTTGGCGACGAGCCCGCCTCGCCGCGCGGCGAGGCGGCGGAGGGCGGCGGGGCGGCGGGGCGCCCCGGGAAGCCCCCGCACGGGGGTCGGATATTGGAGATAAGGCGCGTCGGGGACCCGGTGCTGCGGCGCCGGGCCAAGCCGGTGCCCCGGGTCACCTCCTCGCTGCGGGCTCTCGTGGCCGACATGCTGGCCACCATGTACGCGGCAGACGGGGTGGGGCTGGCGGCCCCCCAGGTGGGGGTCTCCCGCCGCCTCATCGTGGTGGACGTGGGGGAGGGGCCGGTGGTCCTCTTTAATCCGGAGGTCCTCCACCGGGAGGGGGAGGAGCTGGGCACCGAGGGCTGCCTCAGCGTCCCCGGCAAGGCGGGCGAGGTCAAGCGGGCAGCCAGGGTGCGGGTGCGGGGGCTGGACGGCGAGGGCCGGCCCGTCTGGCACGAGGCCGAGGGGCTCTTCGCCCGCGCCCTCCAGCACGAGGTGGACCACTTGGACGGCATCCTCTTCGTGGACCGGGCCGAGCGGGTGTGGGACGTACCGCCGGAGACCAACCTGCGCCTGGTCTTCTTCGGCACGCCTGGCTTCGGCGCCAGGGTGCTGGAGGGGCTGCTGGCCGCCGACTGCCGGGTGGTGGCGGTGGTGACGCGGCCCGACCGGCCGCGGGGCCGCGGCGGCAAGGTGCTGCCCTCCCCCGTCAGGGAGGCCGCCGAGCGGGCGGGCCTGCCCGTCCTCCAGCCCGAGGGGCCGGGCGACGCCGGCTTCCTCGAGGAGGTGGCGGCGCTGAGGCCGGATGTGCTGGTGACGGCCGCCTACGGCCGCCTCCTGCCGCCGGCCCTGCTGGCCCTGCCGCGGCTGGCGGCCCTCAACGTGCACCCCTCCCTGCTGCCCGCCTACCGCGGTCCCGCCCCCGTCCTGCGCGCCCTCCTGGACGGGGTGGAGCGGACCGGCGTCACCGTCATGAGGATGACGGAGGAGCTGGACGCCGGCGACGTCGTCCTGCAGCGGGAGATGGAGGTGGGGCCCGAGGAGGATCGCGGCAGCCTGGAGAGGCGTCTGGCGGAGGAGGGGGCGCGGCTCCTGGTCCAGGCCCTGCGGCTCCTGGCGGGCGGCGAGCTGCCCGCGCGGCGCCAGCGGGCCGAGGAGGCCACCTACGCCCCCGCCCTGCGCCCCGAGGAGGAACGCCTTGACTGGGCGGAACCGGCGGTGCGGGTGGTCAACCGCGTCCGCGCCCTGGCGCCCGAGCCGGGGGCCCATACCTTCTTCCGCGGGCGGCGGCTGCAGGTCCTGGCCGCCTCCTTGGCGGAGGGACCCGCGCCGCCGGCGGAGGGGGTTTCACCGGCGGGCGCGGCGACCGGTGCGGCTACAGCTCCCCTCGCGCCGGCGGCGGGGGCCGTCGCGGCCGGCGACCGGCGCGAGGCCGAGCCGGGGGAGATCCTGGAGGTGCGGCCGGGCGAGGGGTTCACCGTGGCGGCGGGGACGGGCGCGGTACTGGTGCGCGTCGTGAAGCCCGAGGGCGGGCGCGCCATGACGGCGGCCGAGTTCGCCAACGGGGCGCGGCTCCGCGCGGGCGAGCGCCTGGGCGCGTGAAGGGTGCGAGGGCGCGGCACCGGCCCCGCCCCGTTTGGAGTTGCTGGCATGGGCTTCCGTGGGCGGCGGTGGGCGCGGTGCTATACTAGCCGCGGGAACGAGCGGCCATGCCCAAAGTCTGCCTCAAGGAAATGGATGCGGCGGCGATGCGGTCCTTCCTGGCCTCGCTGGGCGAGCCCGCCTATCGCGGCGACCAGCTCTTCCGCTGGGTGCACCGGCGGGCCGCGGCTTCCTGGGAGGAGATGAGCGACCTGCCCCGCGCCCTGCGCCTGCGCCTTGCCGAGGTGGCGGACCTGGGCGTCCTGCCGGTGCGGGAGCGGCTGCTCGACCCTGACGACGGCACCCTCAAGCTGGCTCTGGAGATCCCGGAGGGCGACGTCATCGAGACGGTGGGCCTCCGGTACCGGCACGGAGTGTCGGCCTGCGTCTCCAGCCAGGCCGGTTGCGGCATGGGCTGCGCCTTCTGCGCCTCCACCGTGGGCGGGCTCCTGCGCAACCTGACGGCGGGCGAGATGGTGGAGCAGGTGCTGGCGGTGGCCCGGTCCTGGGGCGAGCGGGTGAGCCACGTGGTGGTCATGGGGATCGGGGAGCCGCTGGAGAACTACGACCACCTGGTCCGCTTCCTGCGCCTGATCCACGAGCCGGAGGGGCTGGGGATCGGTTACCGGCGCGTCACCGTCTCCACCTGCGGGCTCGTGCCGGGGATGGACCGCCTGGCGGAGGAAGGGCTGCCGGTTACCCTGGCCGTGTCCCTGCACGCCCCGAACGACCAGGTGCGGCGGCGGCTCATGCCGGTGGCGCGGCTCCACCCGCTGTCCGAGGTGCTGGCGGCAGCCCGCCGGTACGCCGAGCGGACGGGTCGGCGCGTGACCTTCGAGTACGCCTTGGTGGCGGGGGTCAACGACCTGCCGGAGCTGGCGCGGGAGCTGGCCCGGCTCTGTCGCGGCTTCCCCGTGCACGTCAACCTCATTCCGCTGAACCCGGCGGGGCGCGGCCTAACCCCCTCTCCCCCCGAACGGGTGGAGGAGTTCCGCCGTATCCTGGAGCGGTCCGGCGTGGCCGTCACGGTGCGGCGGGAGCTGGGCCTGGGCATCGAGGCGGCCTGCGGGCAGCTCCGGCGGCGGCTGCGAGGTGCGCCGCCCGTGTTCGACGGGCGCCGCGCGGCCCGGCAGGCCGGGCGACAGGCCGCGGACCGGCGC
>CAYXQP010000154.1:0-3006 GCA_964467515.1 uncultured Eubacteriales bacterium
GAGCGGTGCAAGGTGACCAGGGTGCCCAGGGCGGAGAGAAAACCCAGGGGATTGGCCCCGTCAAGCCCGCTGAGCACCAACGAGCCCCGCGTCAAGGTCGCCACTCCCCTCCTCCGCACTGGCCAAGGTGAAGCGGCTGCCGTACCAGTCCGCCAGGCGCAGGACGGCTTCCAGGTATGCGAGCCCCCACCAGCCATAGCGGCGGGTGAGGCGCCAGAAGCGCTCGGCGACCCCGGAGTCACAGCGGTGGGCGGGCACCATAGCCGCCCGCTCCCCCGCCGTCAGGGCCATGGTGGCGGTCCCCAGCCGGCCACTGACGGCGGGTGGAGTCGGGTCCGGGCTCACGGGCGCCAGGGGACGGCCGTGGCCGTGGTGGCTGGCGATGAGGTGCAGCAGGAGATCGGCCATCCCTGGGTCGTCGGGCAGGACGGCGCACCGCCGCGCCAATTGTTCCGACAGCATCTCGTGGCGGAAGTTCACCGGCAGGCCGCTGGCGGCGCGGATGGCCCGGCGGCGGGCCGGCGAGGCGGGCAGGAAGGCCGACTTGGCCAGCGGCGCGCCTAGCACCGCCGCCACCTCGTCCCCGTGTCGCAGCATGATCTGGAACCGCTCGTCCAGCTTCCCGGCATCGTGCCACCAGGCCGCCTCCGCCACCGCCGGCACCAGGGCCGGGGGCAGGCACCGCGCCGCCAGCTTCTCCGCCGCCCGCCGCACCAGGAGCGCGTGCTCCTCCAGCGGCACGTCCCGCCGGCCGGCAGAAGTGAGGTCATCATCGTCGGCAAAGAGATCGGGCTCGGGCTCCCGCCGCCCGTCCGCCCCCGCCCGGGCGAAGAGAACCACGCCCCCGGCGGGATGGCTCTCCATGCGGCATCCCCGGACGGCGCCCCGGACGGTGGCCAATAGCTCCCGCCACCAGGGAGGCGGACCGGGCGGGTCGCTCTCAGCCAGCGGCTCGTAGTCCAGCACCGCTTGCATAGCCTCCTCCAGCCGCCCCCAGTCCTCCGCGCCTTCCGCCATTGCCTCGGCGCAGGCCAGCAGTTCCCGCACGGGGGGACGGGCGAGCCAGGGTGCCAGGGTGGCGCGGGTGAGCCGCAGGGCGGGCGGGAGCCCGCCGTGAAGGCGGGCCGCCTCCCACAGGTCCAGGCCTCCCTCCCCCAGGCCCCGGTCTCCCTCCGCCTGGCCCAGCTCGACCATCCCGTAGGCCGCCGGAACCACCACCACCTCGCCGGGGGCGATCTCCTCCGCCGCCCGCCCCACCCGCGACCGGTCCCGGCCGCGCCAGAGAACGCAGGGGCGGATGCGGCCGCCGGCCGCCTCCCGCTCGGCTCCGGCGCCCTCCACGTCCCCGCTGTCATCCGCCGGCACCCCCTCGCCGAGCCAGGCCCGCACCGCCCACAGGGGTACGGGCAGCATCTCCCCGCTCGCCGGCGGGCAGAGGGCGACCGCCTCCACCCAATCTGTCTCGGCCCCGGCCTCCGTGGTAAGGTCGCAGCGCCACACCACCGACACCTCGGGGGGACCGGCACGGCCGTGGAGGTAGAGGGAAACGTCCGGCTCCGGATGAGGCGGCGGCGCCGTCTGGCACAGGAGGTCCAGGTGGGCGGGGAGCAAGAGGGGCGCGTCCTCTGCCGGCGCCAGGAGCGCCTGCAGCTCCTCCCCCGCCGGCAACCGCTCCTGCAGGGCGCTGACCCCGAGGTCCACCACCAGCCTATCGGCAACCGAGGAGGCGTTTTCTTTGAGCCACCGCCAGGTATTGGCCAGCGCCGAGCCGTAGATCGGGTCCGGGTCCTCGCCCGCGGCGTCCTGGGCGCGCACCAGGATCACCGCCGGCGCCGGATCGTCGGCGCCCAGGCGCGCCAGGCGGCCGAAACGCTGCCGCAGGGCGTCGAGGCTGGCGCACTCCGTCACCAGGGCGTCGAAGCTGAAGTCGGCGCCCACCTCCAGGCACTGGGTGGACACGACCACGATGGGCCGGGGCGGCTCCTCGGGCCGGTTGGCCCGGAGGTACGGGGTCCAGCGGCGCACCAGCTCGTCCCGCTCCAGGGGGCGGATGCGGCCGGTGAGGAGCACCACGTCGGCGGCGCCTGCCAACCGCGCCCGCAGCTCCCTGGCGATGTCCCGGGCGGTGCGCACCCGGTTGACCATCACCGCCACCCGCCGCCGGCCTTCGGCCACGAACCGGGCCGCCCGCGCCGCCGCCTCCGCCACCAACGGATCGCCGCCCCCGCCGTCCCCGCCGCCCCTGGCGCCGGACTGCCCCACCTCCACCAGTTCCGCCGGCTTCGCCGTATGGAGGCGGCGCCGGAGGACGGGGTGGTCCAGGGCCTGTTCCCGAAGCCGCCCGGGGAAGATCCCTTCCGGCGGCACCTCCGCCGGCGGGGTGGCCGACATGATGACGAAGGCGAAGGGGAACGGCAGCGGCTCCCCGGGCCATCCCCCGCCCCGGTAGCGCGCGACGGCCTGGAGGGTCTGCATGAAGGGGACGGCGCAGTGGGCCTCGTCCAGGATGATCAGGCTGTCGTTGGCCGCCAATCCAGCGAAGATGGGCGCCGCCAGGAGGCTGTGCCCGTAGCCCCGGAAGAGCAGCCGGGAGCCGAGCTGGTCCACCGTGGAGGTGATGATGGCCGGCTGCGAGGGAAGGCGTGCCCAGCCGTCGTCCCGGAGGATCCCGCCCCTAAGCCGCGCCACCGCCAGGGGCCGCTCCGTCCCTGAAAGGGCGCGGAGGCGGTCGGCCACTTCCCTGAGCGGTCCGCTCTCCGCCGCCGCCAGCCGCTCGGCGATGGTCCTCGCCCGCTCAAAGGCCTCATCCACCACTATACGCCGGTCCACGACGAACCAGATGCGGCGCGGCGCCGTCCGCTCGCCCAGCGGCCGGTGCGCCTGGACCGCGAGGGCGTAGACGGCGATGTCCAGGCAGGCCGTCTTCCCCGCCGCCGTGGGCAGGTCGACGGCCTGCGGCCAGCTCCCCTCGGCCACCATCTCCGCCAGCATGGCCTGCCAGGGGAA
>CAYXQP010000155.1:0-2895 GCA_964467515.1 uncultured Eubacteriales bacterium
GCCCGTTGACTTGGTGGTGGAGGGATGGCGGGCCGGCCGCTTCCTTCGTTTCACCGTCGGACATAAGGCAAGATCTTCCTCAGTCTGCCGGACCTGGCGGCGCGGCAGGCCATCTTCTCCGTCCACCTGCGGCGTACGCCCGTTGGACCGGACGTGGACCTGCCGGCGCTGGCTCAGGCAACGGATGGCTTCTCCGGAGCGGAGATCGCCGCCGCCTGCCAGAAGGCAGGGTACCTGGCCGTCAGCCGGTACGCCCGCGGGCAGGGGGTGGAGATGGCGGCCCTGAGGGAGGCGCATCTCGCTGGGCTCGCGGTGACCGCCCGCGAACTGCACGCCGCCGTGGAGGCGGTGCGGGCCGAACGCCGGCGGGCCGGTCCAGGCTGAGGGCAACTCTCTAAGTTCTAAGCGTCCTGGGTCGCGCTGTGGCAGCGGTAGCACACCGACGCGAAAGGGTTGAACCGCGCCAGCGCCGAGCTCACCCCGAACTGCGTCCAGTACGGCGCGTCCCCCGGCAGGTACAGGTCCGGCCGCGGCCACTCGTCCCCCAGCACGCCGTACGCCCCCTCCGTGGGGCACTCCGCCTGCGGCGAGGAAGCCGGGTACGACGGATTCACCGCCGTGCACGCCACCACGCCGTCCCCGTCCAGGTCCCGCCCCGGCGACGGCGGGTGCCCCTCCCGCTCGGCGAAGCCCGACCCGCTCCCGTCCGCGTCCCCGTCCGCGTGCCGGTTCCACACGTACCCCGTCACCGCGTCCCGCACCGCCCCAGCACCGCCCGCGCCAGACCCGCCGGAGCCGCCGCCCGACCCCGACCCGCTTCCGGCCGGCGCCGTGCCGTTCAGCACCCCGTTCCGGTACGCCACCTCCACCCGCTCCGAGCCCGACCCGTGCGCCACATGGCACGTCAGGCACACCACCAGGTTCTCCGCGTACCCGCCCGAACCCCCCGCACCGGCCGCCCCCTCGGCCTGCCCCTCCAGCGGCACCACCGGGTCCACCACCCGCCCCTGCGCCACCCCCCCACAGCGCGGGTCCGCCGTCCCGTCCGCCAGCCGCGCCCCGCCCCAGCACACGTCGCCGTCGGAGGCCAGGACCCCGTCCACCAGCCGCCCCTCCCGGTACGCCTGCGCCGCCGGCAGGCCCATGGGATGCTTGTGCTGCCCCAGCACCTCTTGGAGATTGGCGTCGGGCACGAGCCGGCCGTCGGCACCGGCCAGCCCCAGCGACCCAGGCCCGGACAGAGACACCGACGACCGGTCGAGCGCGCTCAGGTAGGTCCCCCCTCCGCCCGAGCCGCCGCCTCCGCCCGAACCTGATCCACCCCCCACGCCGCCGGGCGGGTAGGCGTAGGAGTCGCGGGCCTGCGACGCCTCGGACCACATGAAGGCCCGGTGGCACGCCGTGCAAAAGGTGGTCACGCCGCCGAGTGGCCGCGCCGCCCGGCAGCGGTAGCCCGAGGGCGAGGAGGCGTCGCCGGTGTGAAGGGTGCCGCCGAGCAGGTCGCAGCGCGCCTGCGCCCTGGATTCCGTGCGGTCGCCGTCGCCGTCCAGGTCCTCGTCGTCGGGCGACCCCGGCTCCCAGGCCGGGTCCTCCACGCGGAAGTCGTAGTACGAGAGGACGGAGCCGCCGCCGGCCAGGTAGCGCGTGTACATGATGCGGCGCGCCGCCCCGCCGTTGCCCCAGTTGCCCCGGTCGGCCGAGGGGTCGCCCGGCACGGTGAGGTCCACCTCGCTCACGCCCCGCACCACGATGTTCAGGCGGTCGTTGAGGACGGGGCGGAGGAGGCGGTAGTTCTTCCCCCGGTTGTGGGGCTCGTGGCAGGAGGAACAGACGAGGTAACTCCCCCAGTCGTCGGTCACGTAGTTGGCGGCGTCGCCCGCCGGCACCCCGCCGCCGTCAGCGTCCCGCTGCAGCCCATCCACGTCGGTGAGGAAGCCGCTCCCCGGCGCCTGCCAGATGCGGGCCGAGGCGGGCGCCACGTTGTCCCCCACGGCTTCGCCGGCCGGGTCGGCGGCGCGCATGACGTTGTGCACCGAGGTGACCACCACGCCCGAGCCTTCCTTGAGCCTGTCGCCAAAGGGCCCCGCCGCGGCGAAGGCCGACGCGAGCCAGCTGTCGCTCCGCCGCACGCGCCCGCGCACCTCGTCGTACTTGGACCCGGTGCCGTCGTGGCAGGTGCCGCAGAGGTCGGTGACGCTGGGACCCTTCAGGAGCTTCTGGGACTTGGCCGAGTGGAGGCCGTGGCAGGCGGTGCAGGCGTTGGTGTATTCCGTGTAGTTGCCGTGGCGCGTCTGGGTGGGCGGGAAGGCCGGCGCCACCGCGTAGCCGTTGAGGAAGTCGTTCGGGTCGGCGACGGGCTGCCCCGCGCCGTCGCGGTCCGTGCTGGCCCACACCAGGTAGTAGTACTCCTCGTAAGGCCGCACCGTGGGGTCGAAGTAGACCAGGTACGTGTAGGTGGGGTCCACGGCCCAGCCCGACTGGCCCGTCTCCTGGGGATCCCACGGGTCGTCGGTGACGATGACCCCGCCCCCGAAGTAGGTGGCCGGCCGACCCAGGGGTACGAAGCGGCGCCCGTTGGTCTTGTCGTGCCGGTACACCTGGAACGTGACGCCGCCGGACGGCACCGTCTCAGGCGGGGAGAAGAAGATCCCCACCCCGTCGTGGCGCACCAGGGCCTTGGTGTCGGGCGGCCCCGCGTCGCCCGCCCGCGCCGTCCCGGCCCCCGGCAACGGCGCCGCCCGCGCCTCGCCCGCCCACCCCGGAAACACGGCCAGCACCAGGGCGACGGTCGCACCCACCGCCAAGGCAACGCCCAGGACCAGCGACCTGGCAAGGCCCGTGGCCGGTGACCTGGCGACACTCACGGCCGGTGACCTGGCGACGCCCGCGGCCAGC
>CAYXQP010000156.1:0-2889 GCA_964467515.1 uncultured Eubacteriales bacterium
AACATCGGCGACGGCTACGCCGTCTTCGAGGCCACCCACGGGACGGCGCCCAAGTACGCCGGGCAGGACGTGGTGAACCCGTGCTCCCTCATCCTCTCGGGGGCCATGATGCTGGAGCACATGGGGTGGACGGAGGCGGCGGACCTGGTCGTGCGGGGCGTGGAGGCCGCCATCGCCGACCGCGTGGTGACCTACGACCTGGCCCGCGGGATGGAGGGCGTGCGGCCGGTGCGCACATCCGAGTTCGGCGCCGCCGTGGCGGAGCGCATTGGCGGTCTCTCGTGAGCCGCGGCAACCTCTGGTACCGGGGGAACCCGGCGACGAGACCCTCCCGGTCGTCGCCACCCTCCGTAAGTCTGTGGGACGGGCTTGTCACCGGACGGGCGGTGGAACATCATGTCGGCGGAGGGGAACGGCCGTGGGAGAGGCGGGCGGGAGGCGGTTCAGCTTCGAAGAGTTCGAGACCCTCTATCCGGCCACGTTCCGCGCCGCCTGGCGTGTCCTGCCGCGGCGGCGGCGCACGCGGCCGCGCGCCGAGGACGAGGTGCGGGCCCTGGCCCGCGCCCTGGCCGCTGCCTTGAGATGCGCCGAGCGGGACGGGGAATACGTGTGGGTAGAGCCTCGCCGGCTGCGGATTCGACGGTGAAGGGACCGCCGCCGCTCGCAGACCTGCATGAACGCCTGGTTTCGCTGGTGGGCGAGCGCGATCACCTCAAAAGGACCCTTCTCGGCGCGGCCATCGTCCAGGAGGCCTTGAGGCGGGCCGGCCTCACCGTGTACGTGGTCGGGGGCGCCGCGGTGGAGGCGTACAGCCGCGGTTCCTACATGACGCAAGACGTGGACTACGCCCTCTCCGACACGGTGGCGGCGGCGATGGAGCGGCTGGTCACCGTGGAGATCGACGGGCTCGAGGTTTCCCTGCTGTCCCTGGAGGACATCATCTGCGACCGTGTCGCCGCCGCCCGGCAGTGGGGGGACGCCTCCTCGGCCGAGTGGGCGCGCCTGCTCATGGCGGCTCACCGGGAGAGGATAAACTTCGATCTGCTGGCGCGGCTGGGCGGCGAGGCCGGCTGCGCCGATGAATTCCAACGGATCAGGGCGGAGGCGGAGGGAGACCGGGACCCATGGACATCCTGAGCTGGCTCTGGCTCCTCTTCATCGTCTGGACCATGATCCCCATCTTCGAGCAGAGGCGGCTCGCCCTGGTGCGCCTCCGGCTCATCCGCGAGATCGAGCGGCAGCGCGGCTCCCGCGTCATCACCATGATCCACCGCCAGGAGGGGCTGAGCTTCCTCGGGATACCTCTCACCAGGTACATCAACATCGAGGACTCGGAGGAGATCCTGCGCGCCATTCGCTTCACCCCCGACGACATGCCCATAGACCTCCTCCTCCACACGCCGGGCGGGCTGGTCCTGGCCGCCGAGCAGATCGCCCGCGCCATCCAGAAGCACCCGGCCCGCGTCACCGTCTTCGTCCCCCACTACGCCATGTCGGGCGGCACCCTCATCGCCCTGGCCGCCGACGAGATCGTCATGGACGAGAACGCCGTCCTCGGCCCGGTGGACCCCCAGGTGGGCCAGTGGCCGGCGGTGTCCATCATCAAGGCGGTGGAGGAGAAGGGCGCCGACAAGGTGGAGGACGGCACCCTCATCCTCAAGGACGTGGCGGAAAAGGCCCTCGAGCAGGTCTACAGCGTGGTGCACGACCTCATCACCGACAAGATGGACCCGGAGGAAGCCGAGCGGGTGGCGCGGGTCCTCACCCACGGCAAGTGGACCCACGACTACCCCATCACCTGCGAGCAACTGCGCAACCTGGGGCTGCGGATCAACTGCGACCTCCCGCGGGAGGTCTACGCCCTCATGGACCTCTACCCCCAGCCGGGAGCGCGGCGGCCCACCGTCCAGTTCATCCCCGTGCCCTACCAGAGGGAACCCGGCCAGGTGCCGACGCGCCGCCGCTGACGGCGACCGGGCCGCGGCGGTCAGCCGTCTCGGGGCGAGAAAGGCACGAGGCGTAGCCGCCGGATGGACCGGTAATGTCGCACATTGCCGGTGGCCAGGTCGGCTCCTCCCGCGAGGGCGCACGCCGCCACCAAGGCATCCATGGCCCGCAGTCCGTCGGGCAGGGCGTGCCGCTTCATCAGGCGGAGGGCCATGGCCGAGGCGGCCGGGGTAAGGGGGAGGATGGCCGCGAAATTGCGCTCCACAAACCGGGCAACCGCCTTGGACTCAGACCGGTCACGGCACCCCTGGAGTAGCTCCAGGTAGACGGGCAGTGGCAGCAGGCGGCCCGACCACGGTATAGCGGCGATGAAGCCGAGGGCGGCCTCGCTGCCCCGGAGGTAATGCACGAGGACGTCGGTGTCGAAGGCGACGCGCCGCATGATGACGCGGGCCCTGTCCGTCATCGGCTCTTGCGTTCCGGTTCCGGTACCCCGTCGGACGGCCTGAGACCGGGATCCGCCGGTGCGTGCTGGGGACCTCCGCCTGGCGCACGCGGCAGGCGAAGCCCTTCCAGCCACGCCTCCACTGTCTGGCGGTCGGCGCGGTCGCGCCAGATGCCGAAGGCATGAGGTTCCAAACGCTCGTCGGGTTCTCCCAGGCGTGTCATGGCTGCCAGGGGCCGGCCCCGCAGGGTTATGACCACCCGCTCCCCCGCGGCCACCCGCCGCAGGACGGATGCCAGGTTCCGGCGCAGGTCCCGCGCGCTTACCTCCACTCCGCTCACCCCCGCTGAGAGAAGATTAGCACTTCGATGTGCATACCTTTTCGGCGGCATGATAGCACGAGGGTGCAGCGGTGTCCAGGAGGGTGCTGTTGGCCTCGGGGTGCCGGTCTGCGAGTAGGGCCGGTCCCTTGGAGCACGCCGGGGCGTTATTTAGCC
>CAYXQP010000157.1:0-2882 GCA_964467515.1 uncultured Eubacteriales bacterium
CGCCCGGCGGCAGGCCGCGCCGCCCCAGCCAGAGGGAGAAGACCAGGGGATGCCCCGTCCAGCTCCACCACTCGAGCCCCAGATCCACGCGGCGCAGGCCGGGGTAGAGCACCCCCGCGCGGAGGGCCTCGTCGCCGATGACGAGGACGGCGTCCGCCTCCCGGCGCAGGGCCTCCCGGCCCAGGGCCAGCGCCACCTCCTCGGCCCGCGGCGGCGGGCCCGGCCAGGGCGCCAGCTCCGGCGTGATCCCCCACCGGTACGCCGCCAGGACGCGCAGGAGGGCCACCGAGGTGGCCGAGTTGCCGGGCAGCAGGACCCGCCGCCGGTCCAGCTCCTCGGGCGGCCGGGCCGTGAAGAGGAGGACGCTCCCCACCGGGCCGCGCGCGCTCACCGTGGGACCGGGGATCAGGGCGAGGCCGGGTTCCTCCAAAAGGAGAGCGGAGGAGGACGGCGCCAGATCCAGGTGCCCGGCGGCCAGGAGGCCGTTGAGGCGCACCGGGTCGGGGCCGCACGGCACCAGCTCCGCCCTGCCGCCGGCCAGACCCAGCAGCTGCAGCCCCCGGTACACGGGGTACACGTTGAGGAAGTCCAGGTGGCCGATGCGCCATCTCACGGCGCGCCACCCCGTCGAGGCGCGGCCACGGGTTTCCCCCGTCCGGCGGCCGGCGGGGAAGCCGTCCCGCCCTCCCACCGCCGCACCACGCCGTAGAGGCCGTCCCGCTCCACGGGGACGCGCCCCACCTGGCCGATGAGGCGGACCAGCTCCGCCACGTCCTGCTCCATGGGCGAGGAGGTGCCCACGGCGTGGTAGATGCGCTCCTCCCGCACCGTGCCGTCCAGGTCGTTGGCCCCGAAGAGCAGGGCGAGCTGGGCGATCTTGGGCGTCAGGGTGACCCAGTAGGCCTTGACGTAGCGGAAGTTGTCCAGCAGGAGCCGGGCCGCGGCCATGACCCGCAGGTCGTCCCAGCCCGTGGGACCGGGCACGCCGGGCAGCCGCGTGTTCTCGGGATGGTAGGCCAGGGGCACGAAGCAGAGGAAGCCGCCCGTCTCGTCCTGCAGCTCCCGCAGGGCCAGGAGGTGGTCCACCCGCTCCTCGGGCGTCTCCACGTGGCCGTAGAGCAGGGTGGCGTTGGAGGGGATCCCGAGGCGGTGGGCGGCGCGGTGCACCTGGAGCCACCGCGCGCCGCTGATCTTGGGGCGGCAGAGGATGCGCCTAGCCCGCGGAGCGAAGATCTCCGCCCCCCCGCCCGGCAGGGAATCCAGACCGGCCGCCCGCAGCCGGCCCAGCACCTCCTCCACCGAGAGGTCGGCCAGCCGCGCGAAGTGGTCCACCTCCACGGCGGTGAAGGCCTTGAGGTGCACGCCCGGCAGCCGCGCCCGCAGGCGCGCCAGCATCTCCTCGTAGAAGGAGAGGGGCAGCTCGGGATGGAGCCCGCCCACCACGTGCAGCTCCCGGGCGCCCAGGGCGGCGTAGCGCGCCGCCCTCTCCTCGATCTCGTCCAGGGTCATGGTGTAGGCCCCGTCCCGCCCGGCCCGCCGCGCGAAGCCGCAGAAGCGGCAGCTCAGGACGCAGACGTTGGTGTAATTGATATGGGCGTTGTTGACGAAGTACACCTCGTCGCCGTAACGGCGCCGAGCCAGGTCCGCCAGCCGCCCCACGGCCAGGAGGTCGGGCTCCGTCAGCAGGCGTACGCCGTCCCGCCGGTCCAGCCGCCGGCCCGCCCGCACCTTCTCCTCTATGTCCGCCAGGTCCGCCGGCCGCCCCCCCACCCGGAGACCGTCACCGGCCGCCTCGGCCCGCAGCGCTTCCATAGCGTGTCGCGTCGCCTCCCCGCCGGGCGCCCCGCCCGGGTCCCCTCGGCACCAACTTCAACGCCAGAGGGAGCGCAGATAGGCGGCCAGCGCCTGCTTTTGTCGCGGAAGCAGATTGCCGACCGGGCAGGGAGGCATCCCCGTGGCCGGGTCGCCCTCCTCCACCCGGCGGATGAGGGCCGCGTCGGTGGGGTACTTCTGCGCCAGCTCCGGCCGGTCGAGGGCCGACGCTCTGCCGCCGCGCGCCCCCTCCCCGTGGCAGCCGGCGCACATGTTGCCGAAGAGCTGCTCGCCGTACCGGACGGGGTCGTAGCTTCCCTCCGGCCCCGCCGTCTGGGCGCCGGAGCCCGCCGAGACCGCGGTCGTACCACCGCCGGCCACGCTCCCACCCGCCGCACCCCCACCCTGCCCGCCGGCGCCACACCCGCCGGCCGCCAGGGCCAGGGTGAGCGCCGCACCCGCCAGCGCGGCGACGCCTGCCGTCCGGGCCAGCCTCACCGGACCGTCCCCCCCGGCGCCGGGGCCGCTGCGGCAGCATAACCGTCCCGGTCCGAGAGGCCGTGCTGCCGCCGGAAGTTTTCCTCGTTCTTGGCCACGTAGGCCGCGTGGATCTCCGCGGCCGAGAAGCCGCACTTGAGGCAGGTGCTCACGAAGAAGTGGAGGACGTCCACCAGCTCCTCCCTGATGGCCTCCCGGTTGAGGGGACGCGGATTCTTCCACCACTTGAAATTGACCTCGTCCAGGAGCTCGCCCAGCTCGGCCACCAGGGCGAGGACCTCCTTCTGCACCCAGGTGGCCAGGTCGTAGTCGAGCCCCCGCAGCCGCGCCAGCTCGGCGTCGAACCGGGCCTGCCGCTCGAAGATGTCCTCCAGCATGTCGGGAGAAGCCATCCCACCACCCCGCCCCATTGTGCCAAAAGGCGCCGCCCACCGCCAGGCCCGCGCTCGGCAACCGCCAGCCCCGCGGCCGCCGAGCGCCGGGTGCGGGGGCGGGCCGCCGCCGACGGCGCGGCCTTCTAACTATTTGCAATCAGGCCTGCATTTAGTGCTACGCAATGCAATCATAGTGGC
>CAYXQP010000158.1:0-2856 GCA_964467515.1 uncultured Eubacteriales bacterium
CCGCAAGACGAAGGAGCCGGCCCTCTGGGCCCGCTGGACCGGAAGATGGGAGGCGGCTGGTGGCCTTCGCCTTAGGGCTATCCCATCACCTGAGGGTCGGGGCCTGCGGAGCCCGGCCTGGCCAGCCGACTCCCACCATCCAGAGCCACGCGACCTTCCCTCGCGAAGCCGCCCCGGCTGGTCACGGTCTGGCCCAAGCCTTTCCCCCCTCAGAGCCGGGCTAGCTCGGCCGGCATCTCGACCTGAGAGGGCCTCGGGTCCCTGGCCTGCTCCAGGGGACGGACCCCGGGGGTGGTGTACCCGCCGCGCTGCCAGCCGTCCCTCAGCTGGAGTCGGGTCGGCTGAGCTGGGCCCGGTAGTTCCAGGGCATCCAGGCCGCCGGGTTGGCCCGTAGCTCCACGGCGTGCCTCTGCAGCTCGGTCAGATAGTGGAAGGCGTCGGCCCCGTTGAGTTCGCAGGTGTGGAGGAGGGTCATATACAGGTCGCCTACCTGGGCCCCGTTCAGGCTGCGGTAATAGTAGGCGTTCTTCCTGTGGAGAACGGCTTTTTTGAGGGCTCTCTCGCAGACGTTATTATCCAGAGGCGCTCCAGCCTGACGCAGAAAGAGGGTCAGGGGCTTCCAGTGGTTCAGCAGGTAGCGCATGGCCTTACCCAGGCCGGAATTGGGTTCGACCCGCTTCTCAGCGAACTGCCTTTCCAGCCACTTTTGCAGCTCCTTCATCACCGGGCCGCTATGCTCTTGATGGAACCTCAGCCGCTGCTCGGGGCTCAGGCCGCGTCGCCTGGTCTCCTCGTCGTGGCCGTAAACCTGGCCCAGCATATCCAGCACGTAGCGGCATTCCTCAGGGAAATTCTCCACCTGCTCGACGATATGCCGCCGCCCGTGGCTCAGGCAGTGGGCCAGCAGGAGCCGGACCCCTTCGCTGACCTGGGGGATGTTTCGGGACAGGGCGTCGCACATCTGCACTGCGGCAGGCAGCCCATCGGGCCGTTGCTTGAGGAGGTCCCGCAGGTTCTCGCCTGCGTGCTGGGTGCCGGTGACGAACACCGCGATGCGACGGATCTTGCCCTTCGGGCGGGAGGGGCAGGCCCCGGTGGGCTCGGGGGTTCCCTCCCCGGGCGTGGCCTCTTCAGCGGGCTGGCTCGGACCGCTGGCCGTGGTCGTCACCGTTTCCGGCTCCGGCACCGGATCGGTCACCTCGGCCACCACGGCCGTGGTGAACACCCCTGTGCGGCTGTCCCCCTCCGGGCGCTGCACCTTCAGGACCCTCATGGAGGTGTCGTCGTTATACAGAACATCCCCGTGGGCCGCCTGGCGCCTGAGCTCCTCGTAGGCAGGCCTCAGCTCCTCCGCGGCATCCCGCACCAGCTCCCACTGCGTAGAAGCCGCCAGGGGTACCCCGAGCCTCCGCTGGATGGATTCCAGGCGGTTGAAGGGGATGCCGTATCCATACTTGGCGTAAGCGATCATACTCGCCACTGTCTCGTCGTACTTCTCGGACCCGACACCCTCCGGCTCCGTAGCCCTGAACTCCTTGTGGCAGAGGTTGCAGCGCAAAACCTCAAGATGGTAGAGGGTGGCCTGGATCAGCGGCTGACCCACGAAGCGAAGGCGCGTTATGGGTCTGTCCTTCCGGGGAGGATACACCTTCCCTCGATGGCAGTCGGGGCAGACACAGCCGGCAGTCAGGCCTTCGACGGGCACCTGCACCTTCTTGGCGGCCGTGAAGGCGTCGGTGCCGTTCCGACCGTGCCCGGGGGGCGGGGGCTTCTTCTCCTTCTCGGCCTCCCTGGGCTCCTCCGGGGCAGCCGGTGCCCCTTCGAGTACCTTGCTCGTCTTCTCGGTGCTGCGGGGTCGGAAGGTGAGGGCTTCGGCCATAGTGTGGATGGCGGTCCTCAGGGTCCTGCGTTCCTCCTCCTGCAAGGCCCTCTCGGCCGAAGACTCGACAATACCGTCCAGCTGCTCGAGGTTGATGTCTACGCGGTGGGACCGTTTCTTCTTCACAAGAGCACTGTTCGAGGTCCAGATCGAAAACCTTGCCGATGGTAGAAAATTTTTCTAAAAGCGCCTGAAGTCCGCTCCTGCGGCCTCGGCGCCTATGCCGGAGCGGGCAGCCGTCTCCAGACCGGCGCCCCACGGACCCCGGGATCCCCTGCCGCCAGCAGCACCTGAGCCTGATAGGCCTCCAGGGCCAGAGTGGGGCCGAGGCCCTCGGGCCACCACCGGAAGCGGCCCTGGGACAGACGCTTCTGGGCCAACCAGAACCCCTGGCCGTCATACACCAGCACCTTGAGGGTGGTCCCGCTTCGGTTGCGGAAGACAAAAAGGAATCCCGAGAAGGGGTCTGCGGCAAGCCGCTCTCTGCAGAGCCGGGCCAAAGAATCGATGCCTTTCCGTCCGTCCACCGGCTCCACGGCCACCAGCACCCGCATCTGGGGGGTGATCTGGAGCACGATTTAACCCGCCAGCTCGCGGACCAAGGCCGCAAGCCCCTGCACAGGCGCATTCCTCAGCTCCAGGCGCAGGGAGCCTCCGCGACAGGAGGGCACCTCCAGGATGCACTCGGCGATGCTCGGGCTCGACAGGGGCACGAGCCACTCCACGAAGGCGGGCTGACCCTCGGGGACCGAAGTCGCGGTCTTCACCCTGCGCCTTACGGAGCTGTAGCTCAGGCCCAGGGCCCGGGCCGTCCTGGACACCCCGTGCTGCGCCGCCAGCTCGGCAACGCGAGACCACAGCTCCTCAGAAATCGCCCGTCCTCGGCCGTTCCTTGGACATCTGGCCAGACGGCGCGCCAGCAGCGCTATGCTCCGGGCAAAGTCTTGCTCATCCTGTTCCCGCACGTCGGTAGGGCC
>CAYXQP010000159.1:0-2846 GCA_964467515.1 uncultured Eubacteriales bacterium
CGGGCGCCGGGGCGGCCGGTGCGGCCGGGCGGAGGGGGGGAGGCGCGGAGGGCGGCTGGCCCCGGCCCGACCCGGACGAGGAGGAGCGGCTCCGGGCCGCCGTGCGCGGGTGCCTGGAGGCGGTGCGCTGCGGGCGGGAACCCGCAGGCGACCTGGTGGAGGAGGTGGCTCGCTTCGCCGAAGGGCTGGTGCGGCGCGGTCCCGTCTCAGGACCCGCCGTTCATTGAGCCGTCCTTCGACACGCTCTCACGGGAGAAGGCGAGGGGAGGGCCGCCGGCCGGCCATGAGCCGCTGGGTGCCGGGCCCGGCCCCGCCCCGGCGGCCAGTAAGGCCAGGGCCTCGCCCAGCACCTGGGCCAGACCCGGCACCAGGCGGAAGGAGGGCAGATCGGCCAGGGGCACCCACGCGGCGCGGGCGGCGTCGTCGCCGGCGCGGAGGATGCCCCCGGTGACCCGAGCCAGGTGGTACATGATGACGTAGTGGTAGGCGTAGGAACCATCCGTTCGGCGGGCCACGGCGTCCCGGTAGGTGACCAGGGCGCCCACCTCCACGTCCAGACCCGTCTCCTCCAGGACCTCGCGGCGCAGGGCCTCGGCCACCGTCTCACCCAACTCCACGGCCCCGCCGGGCATACCCCAGTAGCCGCGATAGGGCTCGTGGCCCCGCTCCACCAGGAGGATGCGCTCGCCCTCGAGGATGACGGCATGGCAGGAGGGTCGCGGGCACGGCAGACGCCATCTCACCGCGCCGGCGCCTCCGGTCGGCGAGCGCTGCCCACCTGCGGTCCGGGTCCCGAGGGCACGTAGGGGATGGGATCGGCGAGGCCGGCTTCCGCGAAGCCGCGGCGCCGCAGCAGGCAGGCGTCGCAGCGGCCGCAGGCGGGGGAGACGCCGAGGTAGCAGGAGTGGGTCAGGTGGAAGGGGGCGCCCAGGGCGTGGCCGAGCTGGACTATCTGGGCCTTGCCCAGATGGACCAGGGGCGCGTGGACGCGGAAGGGGCGCCTCTCGCTGCCGGCCCGGCTGCCCAGGTTGAGGGTGGTCTCGAAGGAAGAGATAAACTGGGGGCGGCAGTCGGGATAGCCCGAGTAGTCCAGGGCGTTGACGCCGATGAAGAGGTGGCGGGCGCCGGCGGCCTCGGCGCGGGCGGCGGCCAGGGAGAGGAAGACCAGGTTGCGCACCGGCACGTAGGTGGGGGGGATGTCGGCGGCCATCTCCTCGGGGCGGCGGTCCAGGGGCACGGGGCCGTCCCCCGTCAGGGCCGAGCCGCTGAACCAGCCCGTCAGGTCGAGGACGGCGTGCCGCTCGGGCGGGATGCCGTAGAAGGCCGCCACCCGGCGGGCGCTCTCGGCCTCGGCCCGGTGGCGCTGGCCGTAAAGGAACGTGACCGGGTGCACGTCGAAACCGTCGGCCAGGGCCACGGCCAGGCAGGTGGTGGAGTCGAGCCCGCCCGAGAGCAGGACCACCGCCGCCTCCCCCTCCACGGACGCCACCCCCCGTACAAGGAGATTCTAGCGCACGGGGGGACCGGGCGCGTCCGCGGCGGTGCCGACGGCGGCGACGCAGCGCAGGGCGGAGCGACGCCGTGCAGGGCGGGGCGAGGCGCCGCCGGGGAGGGCGAGGCGAAGGCGAGGCGCGACGGGGCGGCCCCGGGGCCGCGGGGGAGGTGCCAGGTGCTGCTGGTCAACGAGATCTTCCACAGCATCCAGGGGGAGTCCACCCACGCGGGGCGGCCCTGCGTCTTCGTGCGCCTGACGGGGTGCCCCCTCCGCTGCACGTACTGCGACACGACCTACGCCTACACCGAGGGGAAGCCCATGACTGTGGCCGAGGTGCTGGCGGCGGTCCGTTCCCACCGGTGCGGCCTGGTGGAGGTGACCGGGGGCGAGCCCCTGGCCCAGGAGGAGACGCCGGCGCTCCTGGCGGCGCTGCTGGCGGAGGGGTACGAGGTGCTGCTGGAGACGAGCGGGACGCTGCCCCTGGACCGGGTTCCCCCCGCCGTGCGGAAGATCGTGGACGTGAAATGCCCCGGCAGCGGCGAGGCCCACCGCAACCGCTACGAGGACCTGGACCTGCTCTCGCCCCGGGACGAGGTCAAGTTCGTGGTGCGGGATCGCCGCGACTTCGAGTGGGCGGTGGAGGTGGTGAGGAGGCACCGGCTCGCGGAGCGCTGCCCCGTCCTCGTGGCGCCGGCTTTCGGGGAGCTTTCGCCGCGGGACCTGGCGGAGTGGATCCTGGCCAGCGGCCTGCCGCTCCGCCTCCAGCTCCAGCTCCAGAAGTACGTGTGGGACCCGGCCGCGCGGGGTGTGTGAGGCCGGCCCCGTGGAGGGCGGCGCCGTGTGGCCGGCGTCGCCGCCCCGGACCAGGCGTGACCTTTCAGCGGCGGCGGGCGGCCAGCCAGTCGGCCCGCGAGAGGGCCGCTCCGGCCGTGGGCGTCTCCCACACGACGACCCGCTCCAACCTCACCCCCGGCCAACGGGCGCCCGCCACCTCCTCCCAGCGGTCGAAGAACCAGACGGCCATGTTCTCCGCCGTGGTGTTGACGGGCAAGGTCTCGTTGAGGTGGCGGTGGTCCAGGAAGGGTTCCAGGAAAAGGGTCTGAACGGCCTCCTTGAGCTCGAGGAAGTCCACCACGATGCCGCGCTCGTCGGGTTCCCCCTTGACGGTGACCTCCAGGCGGTAGGTGTGGCCGTGGAGGCGGGCGCAGGCCCCCTCGTACCTCTCCAGGCGGTGGGCGGCGTCGAAGGTGAAGACGCGCACGACCTCGACCTGCACGGGCGGCCCCCCTCTCCGGGCTGGATGATACGCGAGGCGCCGGAGCGGGGCAACGGCGGCGCCGCGCGGGCGGGG
>CAYXQP010000160.1:0-2824 GCA_964467515.1 uncultured Eubacteriales bacterium
CCGGCTGCGGATTTAGCGGCAGGGATGGCCGGTGGGGTTGCACTCTTCCTCTAGCTTGAAAACGCCCATTATTTGACATTCCTCGGGATTGGATCACCCCGTTTTCATCCCCTGTGGTGCCGCCCCGGCGGCATGGGGGTCTCGTTTGTTATAGGTCCGATTGTCGGTCACCGAAATTCGGTGCAAGGTGCGACGTTTTCAGGAGCGGGGTAGCAGGCGGTGGAGCAGGTCGGACGCGGCGGCGGCCGCCCGGCGCCGGTAGGCCGCCACCGCGGACGTGAGGCGGGCGGCCAGGTCCTCTCGGTGGCGGAGGAGGTCCAGGGTGGCCGTGGCGAGGGTGTCCTCCGTGAGCTCGGCGGGGGCGAGGGCGGGCAGGGCGAGGTCGCCCAACACGCCCTCCACCTTGGGATCGTATGCGAGACCCAGGGAGGGCACGCCCCGGGCGGCGGCCAGGATGGCGGCATGGAGGCGCATGGCCAGCGCGCAGCGAGCGCGGCCCAGGAGGGTCATGAGGAGGCGCGGCGGGAGGGTGGCGTCGAGGATGGGAGCCGGGTGCCGCATGGCGGCGCTGACGGCGCGGGAGAGGGTGGCGTCCGCGCGGCGGTGCAGGGGCAGGAAGAGGACGGCGTGACCGGTTTCCGCCGCCACTCGGTCCAAGGCGGCGGCCAGGAGGGACGGGAGATCGGCGGCGGTCCCCTCGAGGCGCGTCCAGGGCCGGGGGCAGACGGCCAGGAAGGGACGGTCCGGGTCGGCGCCGGCGGCGGTCAGGAGGGAACGGGTCTCGTCGTCCGCGGCAGGCTCGGTTTCGAGGGCGAAGGCGGGGTCGGGCACCACCTCCGCCCTGGCGGCCAGCCGTGGCGCCATGGCATCGAGGCGGGCCAGGGAGAGGGTGTCGCGCAGGCTCACGTGGTGGGCGCTCCGCAGGGCGGCCAGGGCGAGGGTGCGGCCCAGGGCGGTCCGGAGGGGGCCCAGGCCGTTGGAGAAGAGGGCCACTTTCTTGCCGAGAGCCCTGGCGGTTAGGATGAGGGAGGCGTAGTAGAGGAGGGAGCGGAGGCTGGTGGCGTCCTGGAGGAGGGAGCCTCCCCCCGCCAGGAGGAGGTCCGAGCGCCGCAAGGCGCCGAGGACGGCGCCCGGCCGCCAGCGGTCCACGGCTGTGACGGGCAGCGCGGCGGCGGTGCCGACGGGATCGGCCGTCAGCACGGAGAGCCGGACGTCGGGGCGGGCCCGGCCGAGAAGGGCCACCAGGGCGGCCAGGACGGCCTCGTCGCCCGCGTTGCCGAAGCCGTAATAGCCCAGGATCAGCACGTTGGCCAAAGGGCATGGCCTCCCGGTCACCGTCGCCGCTGGCCAACCGGTCCCCGGGCGTGGCCGGGCGGCAGGGGTATTAAAGGGGAAAGGGGCGGGCCTTGACAAGCGCGGTTTCGCCAACGGGCGCGGGGCTGCCGCCGCGGGCCGGGTCGCCGGTGCTGCACGTCATCGGCGGCGGCGAGTTCGGGGGCGCGGAGCGATACGTCCTGAACGCCGTGCGCCACCTGGACGGCCTCGGCTGGCGGTGCCTCGTGGCCTGCTTCTATCCCGGCCGCCTCTGGCGGGAGCTGGAGCCGGAGGGGAGGGCCTTTCTCCTGGCGCGGGGGTTGGCCGGCTTTCCGTCCCTGGCGGGGGTGCTACGACGGCAACGGCCGGCCCTGGTCCACACTCACGGGGTGAGGGGCAACCTCTTCGGCCGGACGATGGCGGCCGCGCTGGGGATCCCCTCCGTGACCACGGTCCACAGCCTGCTGGAGCTGGACTACCCGCGCCCCTGGCAGCGTGCGGTCTACGCGGCCCTGGAGCGGGCCACGCTGCCGCTGGCCCGCGGGGTGGCCGTCGTCTCGCGGACGCTGGCGGAGCGGCTGGTGGGCGATGGGTTCCCCGCCGAGCGGATCCGGGTCATCCCGGGCGGGGTGGACACGGGGCGGTTTCGCCCCGATCCGGGGGCCGCAGCGCGCTTGCGGGAGGAGCTGGGCCTGCCCGACGGCACGCGCCTCGTGGGCATGGTGGCACGACTGCACCCGGTAAAGGGGCACGACCTCTTCCTGCGGGCGGCGGCGCGGTTGGCGGACGATGGGGGGGAAGCCGACGAGGCGCGCTTCCTCATCGTGGGGAGCGGGGAGGCCGAGTACCGTCGCCACCTCGAGGAGCTGGCGCGGTCGCTCCTGCCCGCGGGGCGGGTCCTGTTCCTGGGGGAGAGGAGGGACGTGGAGGCGGTCCTGGCCGCCCTGGACGTGGCGGTGGTGGCCTCGCTTTACGAGGGCTTCCCCTTGGCGGTCCTGGAGGCCATGGCCTGTGGGACGCCGGTGGCGGCGGTGCGGGTGGGGGCGCTGCCGGAGATGGTCCGCTCCGGCGAGACGGGGCTCCTCTGCGAGCGCGATCCCGCCGCCCTGGCCGGCGCCGTCGGGGCGCTCCTGCGGGACCGGGCTCTGGCGGAGCGCTGCCGGGCCGGAGGCTTGCGGCAGGCCCGGGAGGCCGGCGTGGACGCCTTCGCCCGGCGGTTGGCCGCCTTTTACGCCGAGCACGCCGCGGAGACGCGCGCGGCGGGTCCCGCGGCGTGATCCCCCTGGCTCAGCGGAACTTGGAGTCCAGGACCCCCCAGAGCGCGGGGTCCTCGAGGCCCAGCCGCCAGACGGCCACGCCCCGGAGGCCTTTTCGCAGGACCAGGTCCGCCTTGCCGGCGGCGCTGGAGGCGTTTTCGTAGTAGACGGCGTGCTCCAGGCCGGCCGAGTCCCAGTACCTAAAGAAGGGCACCTGGGCGGCGGGGTCCCAGCCGATGGCGGCGCCGGTGCGG
>CAYXQP010000161.1:0-2782 GCA_964467515.1 uncultured Eubacteriales bacterium
TGCTTATGTCCCCTCGGGGGCGACCCCTTTTTACACCATCATACGGACGCTACTGAAGATGAGGTTGGCCAGGGCGGCCTCCAGGGGGATGTCCACCCGTGTCTCCCGCACCACCTGCATGAGTTCCGAGGCTCCCGGCTCGGGGAGTTCCTCCGCCGCCATTTCCAGCGCCTGCAGGAAGGAGAAGCCCGAGCGCAGCGAGTTGGCGACGGCGCCCAGAGCGTCGGGCAGCTGTTCCACGAAGGCGCGGCGTCTCCGGCGCGTCCGCTGCTCCACGATCAGCTCGGGCAGGAAGAAGTCGCCGGCGGCCGCCACCGGGAAGGGCAGCGGGCTGCCGACGGCGACGGCGGCCGCCACCCCCAGGACCAGACCGGCCAGGAGGCGGAGGGCGAGGTACTCCGCCGCCCGCAGGCGCAATCCGGCCTGCCGGAGGCGCGCCTCGACGGGGCGGGTGCGCCCCGCGCGGGTGAGGGGCGGGGCCGGGAGTCGGTGTGCTTCACCACCGGCGCCATCCGGGTGGACGGCAAGAGCCACGTCGTCCTGCCCAGGATCGGGCGGGTGCGGACGCACGAGCCGACGGCGGCGCTGCTTGCCCGGATCCAGGCGGGGAAGGCCCGCCTCCTGCGGGCCACGGTGTCCCGGGAGGGCGCGCCGCGCTCTTTCCCCTCGCGCAGGACCTGCTCCTGCTGCGGGGCGGTCAAGCCGGAACTCCCCTTGTGGGAGCGCACTTTCCGGTGCGACGCCTGCGGCCTTGTCCTGGACCGGGACGAGAACGCGGCAAGGAATCTCGCGGCCCTCGCGGCCGCCGTCGCCGGGAGTGGACCGGAGACGGAAAACGCCCGTGGACGGGACGTAAGACCCGCTATAAGGCGGGCGGTCCCGGAGGAAGCGGGAAGCCGGCTGCGCGCAAGCGCCTAAGACCGGCGCCTCCGCCCGGCAACGGGCGGAGGCCGGGAATAGATTTCTATGTTCTCGGCAACGGAGGTGCGGCACGTACGATCACGCAGCCCGGAAAAGCAGGGTAGCCAGGCTCACGGCGGTGAAGGCGCGCTCGTAGGCCAGGAGCTCGGCGCGCGGCGGGCCGGCGGCGGGTGCCTCCTGCGTCGGGGGGACGCGCGGCGGGATGACGGTGCGGCCTCCATCCCACCCCAGGGCGCCTAGGAGGACGAAGAGCGGCGCGAGGAAGCCCTCGGGCGCCGCCGCCTCCCAGAGCCGCGGCTCCATGGCGGCGATCTCCTCGGGATGGCCGTGCGTCAGGGCTTCGATGAGGCGGCGGTCGAACTCCTCTCCCTCGGGGTAGGGGCCGTGCCGCCCCCAGGTGACGCGGTCGAGGCGATGGCCGGGGGAGCCGGTGCCGACCACGGCCAGCGTGAGGCCGGTAGCCACCGCGGCGTGGCGGACGGCTTCCCCGAAGCGGCGGTGGTCCTCCAGGCTCAGGGTGGCTATGGACAGCCCCACCACCGGCGTCGCCGCCTCGGGCCGCAGGAAGAGGAGGGGAACCCAGTGCCCGTGGTCGAGCCCCCACGCCTCGGTGGCCTCCGCCGGCAGGCCGGCCCGGCGCGCCTCGGCGGCGATGGCGGCGGCCAGCTCCGGGTGCCCCGGCGGCTCGTAGCGGAAGTCGTAGTAGCGCTCGGGGAAGCCGTAGTAGTCCTGGATGCAGCGCGGCCGCGCGGAGGCCTGGACGAGGAAGCGCCCCCGTCCCACCCAATGGGGCGAGGCAACGACCACGGCGTCCACACCCTCGCAGAGGGGGGCGACCCTGGTGAGAGCTCGCCGCGTGGGGACGTGCAGCTCCTCCTCGAAGAGGGTGGGCGTGTGGGGGCAATAAGCGCCCAGCCGCACCGGACCCCCTTTGGCGCCCACCGCCGTCGCCCGGCCGGGGCGGGCTCCCGCCATGGCGTCCATCCCTCCCCGCGCAAGATAGCTTTATGATTCCCTTGTGTAAGCAGTTACCGTCCCTCTGTATAATTTTATCCTGAATACCGGAGGAGTTGGCGAGTCCAGTTCCGACCGGGGGTGATGGTGGTGGCTGAGTTCACGGTGGTGGCCGCCGAGGAGGTGCCCGAGGGGGCGGGCGCCCGCGTGCGGCGGCTGATACCGTCGCCCCTGCTCCCCCACCTCGATCCCTTCGTCCTCTTCGACCACGCCACCGTGGCGCCGCCGGCCGGCTTCCCCGCCCACCCGCACCGCGGCTTCGAGATCGTGACCTACATGCTGGAGGGTGCCTTCGCCCACTGGGATGACGCGGGGCACGAGGAGATCGTCGGCGCCGGCGGCTGCCAGCGCATCACGGCCGGGCGGGGGATCGTCCACGCCGAGATGCCGGCCGGGCCCGGCCCCGCCCGCGGCCTCCAGCTCTGGATCAACCTCCCCCGCCCGCTCAAAGACCTGCCGCCGGACTATCAGACGGTGCCGGCCGCCGACCTGCCCGAGGAGGAGCGGGAGGAAGCTCGCGTCCGCCACGTGGTGGGCGGGGGTTCGCCGGTCGCTCTGCGCACCGCGGTGAGCTACCGCGACGTGCACCTGGCGGGGAGGTTCACCTGGCGGGTGCCGGCGGGATGGAGCGGCTTCGCCTATGTGGTCGAGGGCGCGCTCCGCGAGGAAGCCTCGGGCGCCTGCGTCCCCGCGGGGCACGCCCTCGCGTTCCGCGGCTTCCCCAGTGAGACGGAGCTGGTGCTGCGCCCCGAGGGCAGCGCCGGCGGACCGGCCGAGGCCCGCGCCGCCCTCGTCTGCGGCCGCCCCCACGGCGAGCCCATCCGGCTCTGGGGGTCATATGTCCTGT
>CAYXQP010000162.1:0-2770 GCA_964467515.1 uncultured Eubacteriales bacterium
GGCGTCCCAGGCCGGTGCCGGCGGGGTGCCCTCGAGCCGGCGCGGGCGCGGTCCGGGCGCGGGGCGGGGCGCGGTGCCGGGCGGGTGGCGGGCCCGGGCCGGCGGCCGCCGGGTATGGTATCGTACCGGCACGATGGCCGTGGTGCGCGAGGACGGGAACGGCGCGGGCAACGGAGGTCACGGCCGGGGGGCGCCGCCGGCGGGCGGCGACCGGCCGGGGGTCGAGCGGGCTCTGGCGTTCCTGCGGCGGGCGCCCCTCTTCCGCGGCATACCCGCGTCCTTTCTGGGGGAGCTGGCCGCGTCCCTGACGGAGCGCCGGCCGGCGGCGGGCGAGGTGGTGCTGCGGCAGGGCGACCACGTTCCCTCCTTTTACCTGGTGGGCGGGGGACGGATGGAGGTGGTGCTGGAGCAGCCTGGCGAGGGCCCGGTCCACCTGACCTACCTGCATCCGGGCGACTACTTCGGCGACATGTCCCTCCTCACGGGGGAACCCAGCTATGCAACGGTGCAGGCCGCCGAGGAAGCCCTTCTCTACGTCATGCCCCCGGACGCTTTCAATCTCCTCCTGCGGCGGCACCCCCGCGTCTACCACGACTTCGTGCGCGCCCTCTACGAACGGCTTCACCTCCTCCACGTGGGCATCAGCGAGGCGCGCAGCAAGGCCCACCTGGTGAGCCAGCTCCTGGCCGACGAGCGGGGCGGCGACCAGGCCGTGCTCCTGGGTCTTAGCCGGGCGGCCCGCGACCTGCGGGAGGCCGTCCGGCGGCACGCGGCCGGCGACTGGCCGGTGCTGCTCACGGGCGAGAAGGGGGTGGGCAAGGAGCTGGTGGCCCGCCTCATCCACCAGGAGAGCGGGCGGCGGGGTGCCCCCTTCCTGGTCCTCAACTGCGCCCAGGTGGCCGAGGATGCGTGGGGGGACCAGGTCTTCGGCAGCCGCTCGGCCCCGGCCGGGTTGCCCGAGGCGCGCATTCCGGGCCTGGTGGACGTGGCCGACGGCGGCACTCTCCTCCTCAAGGACGTGGACCTCCTGCCCATGGGGGCCCAGGGCAGGCTGGCCTGGTACCTGGCGGGGGGGGACCCGGGGGCTGCGGCCGCCGCGGGCCCGGCGGGCGGGCCCCGCATCATGGTCACGGCGCGGGTGGACCTGGAGGCCGCGGCGGCGGCCGGGCGTTTCCACCGCGGCCTCTGCGAGTTGCTCCTCCAGCATCAGGTGGTCGTCCCGCCCCTGCGGGAGCGCAAGCGGGACATCCCCGCCCTGGCCGCCCACTTCATCCAGCGGCACGCCCGGCGGCTGGGCAAGGCCATGGAGGCGCGCCTGGCGCCCCACGACCTGGAGCGGCTCCTGGCCTTCGACTACGCGGCCGAGAACGTGCAGGAGCTGGAGGACGTCATCGAGCGGGCCGTCACCCTGGCCGACGGGCCGCACGTGCGCTCCGAGCACCTGCTGCTGGGTCGCCGTTGGGAGGCCGCCGGCGGTTACGACCTCCTCCGCTGGCCCTGGCTGCGCCGCCTCGTTCTCCGCGGCGCGCTGCCGGGCTGGGTGGCGGCGGCCGGCACCGCCGGGTTCCTGGTGGCGTTGGGCTGGCTCTTCCTCGGGCCCCAGGAGCCGGACCGCAACCCGGTGCTGGGGCTGGCCTGGTCTCTCTGGTGGCCCGGCCTCTGGGTGGCCACCTTCTTCCTGGCGCGGTCGTGGTGCGCCATCTGTCCCTTTCAGACCCTGGGCCGCCTGGCCCAGCGCGTGCGGCACCTGAACCTGCCGGTGCCGGCCTTCGTCCAGCGGCGCTACCCCGCCATCGTGACGGGCGGCTTCCTCCTCATCATCTGGACCGAGGAGATCACCGGCATGAGGGGGAAGCCGTGGGCGACGGGGCTCCTCGTGCTGGCCATCACCCTGGGCGCCGTGGTCTTTCACGTGCTGCTGCGGCGCCAGGCGTGGTGCCGCTACCTCTGCCCCTTGGGCGCCATGGTGGGCGTGGCGGCCATGGGCTCGGTCCTGGAGCTGCGGGCCAAGCCCGACGTGTGCGAGACGTGCAACACCCACGAGTGCTACCGCGGGAGCGCGCGCGTGCCGGGCTGCCCCCAGTTCCTGCATCTGCCCTTCGTGGAGAGCAACCAGAACTGCACCCTCTGCTTGAACTGCGTGCGGAGCTGCCCCAACGAGTCGCCGCGGCTCAACCTGCGGTTTCCGGGCCGGGAGCTGTGGCGCCTGACGCGGGTGAGCCCGGAGATGGTGTACCTGGTGGCGGCCATGCAGGGGGTCCTGGTGCCCGTCATCGCCTACCAGCGGGGGCTCTTGTCTCCTGCGGCCTTCACCCTCCTCTACGCCGGCGCGGCCGTCGTCTTCGCCGGGGCGGTCAAGGCTCTCCACGCGCTGGCGCGGTGGAGCGGGAGCTTCGACGAGGCCCAGGCGCTCAAGCAGGCCTGGTACGCCCATCTGCCGCTGGCCTTGGGCGGGCACACGGCCTACCAGCTGGCGCACCTCCCGGCCGTCGGCGCCGTGGCGGTGCAGGTGGTGCTGACGGGCGCGCCGGCCGGGGGGGCGGCGCCGGCGGGGGGCGGGGGAGGAACCACGGGCAGCGCCGCCTCCGGGGCGGGCGGCGTGGCGGTGGCCGGCGGGTCCCTGCTCGGCCTGCTCCAGTGGCTTGTCCTCATGGGGGGCCTCCTCCTGGCGGTGTATGCTATCTGGCGAGTGAGCCGGCGCCCTGAACTGGGTCGATGGCGCGCGCTGCGTCCCCTCTGGTGGGCCCACGCGGCCGTGGTGGCCGCCTAC
>CAYXQP010000163.1:0-2754 GCA_964467515.1 uncultured Eubacteriales bacterium
AGGGATGTGTCCCCTATCACGTCCCGGTTGCCCCCATTTATGAGACAAGCCCGAATTTTTGATCAAGTAGGCGCTGGGGCATTTCCAAGCGCGGGGGGCACCGCCACCCCGCAGGAGCGGAGCGCGGGGGGCAACGCCACCCCGCGTCACCGGACCGCGAGGGGTACAGCCACCCCGCGTCATCATGGCACCGATCACCGCATCCCTGTCCCTCGGTACGCAGGGCGGGCTCTCAACTGCAACTTCTCAAGAGCCGCAGGGCCTCCTCCCAGGAGGGCTCCTCCGCCAGGCAGGCGAGGCAGGCGCGCCGAGCATCTTCCTTGCGGCCCACGCTGAGGAAGGCCCGCGCCTGCCCGAGGAGCAGGTCCCGTCGCAGGGTGGACAGGCGGGACCGCACGGCCTCGGTCCAGTGGCAGCGGCTCACGCCGGGCAGGAAGACGCCGGCCCAGAGAGCTAGGGCCTCCCGGATGAGAGGCAGGGCTTCCTCGGGCGGGCGGGACAGGCCCTCGCGGCCCAACTCCTCGAAGGCCGCGGCGTCCACCCAGGCGTCGATGGCGGGGGCCACGGTGTAGCAGCCGGCCGAGCAGGCCACCACATCCTCGCCCGCCAGCCCCGCCACGGCCAGCGCCCGCCGGCATTCCTTGAGCGCGCCGTAGAACATGCGCTCGGCGGACTGGGGGTCCGAGTCCGGCCAGAGGGCGTCGCAGATGGCGTCGCGGGTGAGGCAGCGGTCCCGGTTGAGGACCAGGTAGGCCAGGAGACGCCGCGGCGCCGAGGCGCGCAGGACCTCGCCCGGCACCGGCACGCCGCCCACCTCCACCTCGAAGCGACCCAACAGCCGGAGGCGGAGGGGAACCCGCAGGGCCGGCACCGTCCCGCGCTCCTCGGCCGCATGACCCGCCCCGTTCCGCCGCGCGAAGGAGGAGATAGGCTCAGGGGCGCCGGCCAGGTTGGGACCGGCCGTGGCCGCCAGCTCCACCAGCGCCCGCCTGACGCTGCCCAGGAGGCTGGGCAGCCGGGCCGCCAGCGACGTGAGGCTCCCAAGAGCCGGCGCCAGGTAGGAGCGAACGCAGTTGTCCAGGCCGTGGCGGCCCACCGCCTCCAGGGCGGCGGCCAGCGCCTCCGTGGCCCCGCCCTCGTCCCCGCTCCGCCGCAGCACCTCCGCCCGCAGCACCAGGGCCGAGGCCAGCAGGTGCTCGTCGCGGCCCCGCCCCACGCGGCGCAGGGCGGCCTCCAGCCACGCGCGGGCTTCCTCCAGGCGCCCCGACTCCAGGCGGACACGGGCGCCGTTGAGCAGGGTGTAGGCCAGCCACGTGCAGCTCGTCGCCTCCTGGAGGGCGCGCGACCTCGCCAGGAGCCCGGCCGCCCTCTCCGGCGCGCCCAGGACCAGGTGCCCCAGGGCCTGCTGGTCCAGAGCCCGGGTCACGAGCACCAGGTGCCCCGCCCTCTGCAGGAGGGACGCCGCCTCTTCCGCCGCCCGCACGGAACCCCGCGCGTCACCGGTGTCCAGGAGCACGGCCGCCGTGGCCAGGACGGCGGTGCCCCTGGCCTCCGCCGCCGGCAGCCCGTCGGCCGCCGCCGCCAGCCACCGCTCCGCCAGGGCGGCCGCCTCGCCCCTCTCCCCCGCCCAGAGGTGCAGGTAGCACCGAAGCAGGGCGGCCAAGCACGCGGCGCGCACCGCCACGCCCGCCGCCTCGTCGCGCTCGTGGCGCTCGGCCAGCCGGTGGGAGAGGATGGTCAGCGCCTCGTCCAGGGCCAGCCCGGCCCGCACGAGCTGGCCTCGCGCCATCTGCGCCGTGGCCACGGCCAGCAGCGCCTCGGCCCGGCCCAGGCCGCCCCCCGCCGCCTCCCGCAGGGCCTGCCGGGCCAGGCGCTCGCCGCGCACCACCTCGCCCCTCAGAGAGGCGGCGAAGCCCGCCAAGGCCAGGGCCACGGCCCGCGCCTCTCGGGCGGCGGCAGCCTCCCCCGCGGCCGCGCCACCGCGCGCTTCCTCCCCTGCGCCCGGGCCGCGCAGCACGGCTTCTTCCCACCGTGCCGCCTCGTCCAGGTCAGCGCGCGTCAGGCAACGTCGCCACCCCGCCAGCGCCAGGGCCCTGGCCTCGTCCACACCCAGCGCGGCCGCCAGCCCGTGCGCCTCGCCCTGGCAACTCTCGTCCCTTTCCCGGTCACTGCTGGAAGGATCCGCGTCGCTTGGGTAAGGCTCACCGAGTCTCCTGTGGCCGCCGGGCTCGGGCTCGCGCGGAGCCGGTCCCGTCCGGGACCCCTCCGGCCCGAGGTCGCCCATGCCCTCCCCCCTCCGCCCACTCTCTCGCCGCGCGCCGGCGGGCGGTCACCCCGCAAGGCTGCCGCAACCTCTCGCCGCACCAGCGCCCATGCACCTGCAAGGACGCCGCGCCCGCCCCACCCGCACCTGTCCGCAAGGCCGCAGCGCCCTCGCCCACGCACCCGCAAGGCCGCCGCGCCCGCCCCACCGTTGCTCGTCGCGGCCTTCATCCTCAATAACGTTGTGGGAGGGTGCCAGGTTACACAATATCCGCCTGGCGACCGGATGGGAAGGACCGGATGGGCTAACCCGCCCCTTGGTACCTCTCCATGGTGCCTCAAGAATGTGATAACTTGAGCACAAGATAGTCGAACGTAACGGCCATGTCACGTGAGGCCGGGTGGGTCGACCGTTTTCCAGAGAAAGGGGTCGCAGTGGTGCGGAGGATCGGCATCAGAGAGGCGCGTCTCCGGTTCAGCCAAATCATTAGG
>CAYXQP010000164.1:0-2717 GCA_964467515.1 uncultured Eubacteriales bacterium
GGCCGGCCGCCAGGCGTCCACGGCACCGCCGCGCAGGATTCGCGATCGGCTAGACAAGGAGATCACCCTCCCCGCCCCGGGAGATGACGATCTCGCCCTGCTCCTCCAGACGGCGGATGACGGCCACCACCCGCTGCTGGGCTTCCTCGGCGTCGCGCAGGCGGACGGGGCCCAGGTACTCCATGTTCTCCTTGAGGTTCTCCACGGCCCGCTGGGACAGGTTCTTGAAGATCTTCTCCTTGACCTCGTCGCCGGCCAGCTTGAGGGCCATGGGCATGTCGTTGTTCAGGTCCACCTCGCGCAGGGCCCGCTGCAGGCTCCGGTCGTCGAGGAGCACGATGTCGTCGAAGGTGAACATCCGCATTCGGATCTCCTCGGCCAGGGCCGGGTCCTCCGCCTCCAGGCGCTCCATGATGGCCTTCTCCGTGCCGCGGTCCACGTGGTTCAGGAGGTCCACCACGGACTGGACGCCCCCCGCCACCGCCGCCCCCTGGGTCATGAAGGAGGAGAGCTTGCGCTCCAGAATCCGCTCCAGCTCCCGCACCACCTCGGGCGAGGTGCGGTCCATGATGGCGATGCGCCGCGCCACGTCGGCCTGCCGCTCCGGCGGCAGGGCCGAGAGGACGGCCGCCGCCTGCTGCTTGTCCAGGTACGCCATGACGAGGGCGATGGTCTGGGGATGCTCGTTCTGGATGAAGTTGAGGAGCTGGCCGGGGTCGGCCCGGCGGGCGAACTCGAAGGGCCGCACCTGGAGGCTGGCCGTCAGGCGCTGGATGATGTCGTGGGCCTTGGTCGGCCCCAGGGCCTTCTCCAGGACCTCCTTGGCGTACTGGATGCCGCCCTGCTGGATGTATCCCTGGGCCTCGGCCAGCTCGCGGAACTCTTCCAGCACGTCCTGGCGCTGCTCGGGCGTGATGTTGCGGACGGAGGCCAGCTCCAGGGTGAGCTGTTCCACCTCCTCCTCCCGCAGGTGGCGCAGCACCCCCGCCGACAGCTCCGGCCCCAGGGCCACCACCAGCACCGCCGCTTTCTGCTTGGCCGTCATGCGCGCCTGGACCGGCATCCCCACCTACTCCTCGCTCAGCCAGGACCGGATGATCTGGGCCACTTCCTCGGGCTTCTGCCGGGCCAGGGTCGCCACCTGGCCCTGCAGGGCCGCCGCCTCGGGCGACACCTGGATGGGCTCCGCCTCCCGGGAAGCCTTGGCCAGGGCGGCCTCGGCCTGGGCGCGGGCCTGGAGCTCAGCCAGCTCCCGCGCCAGCCGCTCCTTCTCCCGCCGCACCCGCCGCCGGAAGAGGACGAACCCGAGCCCTCCCAGGAGGAGCCCCGGCGTGATGACGCCCGCCAGGAGCACCGGCGAGAGACCGCCGCCCCGGGCGGGCCGCGTCCCCTTCTCCGTCAGGTCCCCCTTCAGGGAATCCGCCACGGAGGTGTTGAAGGGCAGGTCCATCACCGTCACGGTGTCGCCCCGTTCCGGCCGCACCCCCAGGGCCGCGCCCACCACGTTCTCCACGTTGGTCCGGTCCGCGGTGCTGAGCCGGCGGTAGGCGCGGTTGACGACCACGGAAACCGACAGGCGCTTGATGGCCCCCGGCGCCACCGCCACCGTGCGCCGGATGCGGTTCACCTCGAAGGTCTTGCTGCTCTGCGTGCGCGTGAACTCGCCCGCCCCGGCCGCCGCGCCCGCCTGGTACACGGGCGCCCCCGTGTTGCTGGCGACCCCGGGCACCCCTCCGCCGGGCACGGCGCCGCCGGCGAACCGTTCCTCCAGTTGCTGGATGCTGCGCAGGACGCCCTCGGGGGCCACGCCCGGCTCGAAGATCTCTTCCTCCCGCGTCTCGCGGTTCAGGTCCAGCTCGGCCCGCACCCGCGCCACGGCGTTGCCGGGGCCGAAGACCCGGTCCAGGAGGCTCTGCACCGCCTGCTCGAGCCGCTGCTCGTAGTCGGCCTGGGCCGTCAGGGCGCCCGCCGCCCCGCCCGGCCCGCCCAGGAACCCGGTGTCGTCCCGGACCGTCAGCAGGTGCCCGGCCTCGTCCAGGACCGTCACATCCTCGGCCTTCAGCCCCTCCACGCTGGACGCCACCAGGTTGGCGATGCCGCGCACCTGGGAGGGGTCGAGCCGGGCGCCCCGCCGCAGGCGGAGGAGCACCGCCGCGCTGGCCGGCTTCTCCTCGGTGACGAAGAGGCTCTTCTCGGGCACGTTGAGGTGGACGCGGGCCGCCTCCACCCCGTCGATCTGGAGGATGGTGCGCGTCAGCTCGCCCTGCACCGCCCGCAGGAACTGGACGCGCCGGTCGAACTCGGTGGCCCCCAGGGAGAGCTTGTCCATGATCTCGAAGCCCACGGTGCCGCTGCGGGGCAGCCCCTCCTGGGCCAGGGCCAGCCGCGTCCGGTAGAGGACGTCCTCCGGTACGAAGACGGCCCGCCCGCCGCTCTCCAGGCGGTAGGGCACCTTCTGCTCCTCCAGGCGGGAGACGATGTCGCCCGCGTCGCGCGGGTCCAGGTCCGTGAAGAGGGGGGCGTAACGGGGCCCGCTCCCCTGCAGGGCCAGGAAGAGGGCCAGGCCCAGCACCACCACCGTTCCGCCCAGGACGGCCAGGGTCCGCCCCGACCCGTTGAACCGCGCCAGCACCTCGGGCAATCCCTTCCCTCCTCCCTCTCATGCCGCGTCCCCGCCGCCGCCGCGCCGCCGGCCCGCCGGGTTTCGCCCCCCGCGG
>CAYXQP010000165.1:0-2699 GCA_964467515.1 uncultured Eubacteriales bacterium
GTCCGCTGCAGCGCTGGGCCCTGGGATGGGCCGTGGGCTTCCTCGGGGCGACGGCTCTCCTCGGGGCCGCCCTGGCCCTCTCCCTCCGCCTGGGGGCGGCGGGGGACTGGTTCGGCCGGCTGCTGGGGGCGCACCTGGCCGTGGGGCTGGCCGGCTGGCTCAGCACCGTGATCTTCGCCGTGGGGTACCGGCTGATCCCCATGTTCGCCCTCTCCCACGGCTATCCCCGGCGCGGCGAGGCCGCCTCCGTCCGGCTCCTGGTGGCGGGGGCCGGCGTCGCCGGGCTGGCGGCGGCGGCCGGGGCGGCGCCGGGCGTGGCGGCGGGAGGAGCGGCGGTGGCGGCGGCATACGGTCTCTTCGCCCGGGAGGTGGTGGAGGTGGTGCAGCACCGGCGCCGGCGCCGGTTGGAGCCGGTGACCCGCTTCACCCTGGCGGGGCTGGTCTTTGCCCTGCTCGCCCTGGGGCTGGCCGCCGGCGCCTGGCTCGCCCCCGCCGGGCGGGAGCGCCTGGCCCTGGCGGCGGGGTACGCCTTCCTGGGGGGCTGGGTTTCCCTGCTGGTGGCCGGCCATCTTCTCAAGATCGTGCCCTTTCTCACCTGGCTCGACCGCTATGCCGGGCGCGCGGCCGCCGAGAAGGTGCCCCTGGTGCGGGACCTCTTCTCCCCCTGGCTGGGGGAGGCGGCCTTCCTCCTGACGACGGGCGGGGTGGCCCTGGGCGTGGCCGGATTCCTGGCGGGCGGCGCGGCGCTGTTGCGAGGCGCCTTCGCTCTGACCCTGGCGGGGGCCCTCTGCCTGGCGGCCGCCCTCCTCCAGGTGCGGGCGGGGTGGAGGGCCGTGCCGCGGCCGTGAGGGGCGGGGGTCGGTGGGGGCCGCCGTGCCGCGGCGGTCCGGAGGAGGGTGAGTGCCTTGGTGAGCGTGGAGGACGTTTACCTGGCCCTGCGGCGGGTCACGGACCCGGAGCTGGGCGTCAACGTGGTGGACCTGGGCCTCGTCTACGGGGTGGAGGTGGAGGACGGCCGGGTGGAGGTGGCCATGACGGTCACGACGCCGGGCTGCCCTCTCCAGGACGTCCTGCCCCGCTGGGTGGAGGAAGCCGTGGCCGTGCTGCCGGGGGTCACCGAGGTGCGGGTGGGGCTCGTCCTCGATCCGCCGTGGACGCCCGAAATGATGACGGATCGTGCCCGCGAGGAGCTGGGCCTCTAAGGGGGAGGCGACGTGGAGCCGAGAAGGTGGCAAATAGGGGAGTTGGTGGAGTTCGCCGAAGGGGCGCCGGTCAGGAAACCCATCCTGAGCGGTGATGGGGTCAGGAGCGCCCTCATCTGCCTCAATGCCGGACAGGCGCTGGGCGCCCACCCGGCGCCGGGGCATGCCTTCGTCCATGTGCTCTCGGGCCGGGTGCGCTTCGGCGTGGAGGACCGGGAGGAGGAGGTGGGCCGCGGGGCCTACTTATACCTCCCCCCGGGCTGCCGCCACTCGGTGCGGGCCCTGCGGGAGAGCGTGCTGCTGGTGGTCGTCGCCCCGGTGTCCGCGGCGGGCTAGCCGCCGGGCCCGGCGGCCGGCACCGGAGCCACGGTCGCGGCCCTGGTCGCGGCGATCCCCCGCGGAGTGCGCTATGATGCAGGGGATGCCGCAGCCGCCTCGTCTTGGGAGACGGGAAACGGTCCGGCGCCGTCTGCGGGCGCCGCTGCCCGTGGTGCCGGTGGGACGGATCCTGGGCCGGCTGGCCCGCCTCTATCCCGAGGCCCGCTGCGGCCTCCGCTTCGCAGACCCCTATCAATTGCTGGTGGCCGCGGTGCTCTCGGCCCAGTGCAGCGACGCCGCCGTCAACCGCGTTACGCCGGGGTTCTTCCGCCGCTGGCCGACGCCGGGCGACCTGGCGGCGGCCGAGCCCGCCGAGGTGGCCGGCGTGATCCGCAGCCTGGGTCTATACCGCAACAAAGCCGAGCACCTGGTGGCCCTGGCCCGCCGCCTGGTGGAGGTCCACGGCGGCCTGGTGCCCGCCGATCGGGCGGCCCTGGAGAGCCTGCCGGGGGTGGGGCGCAAGACGGCGGGCGTGGTGCTGGCCAACGCCTTCGGCGTGCCCGCCCTGCCCGTGGACACCCACGTCTTCCGGGTGGCGCGGCGGCTCGGCCTGGCCCGCGCCGCCACCCCCGAGCGGGTCGAGGAGGAGCTGCGCGCCAGGATTCCCCGCCGGCTCTGGTGCCGGGCCCACCACCGGCTCATCCAGCACGGGCGCACCCTCTGCCGGGCCAGGCGCCCGGCCTGCCCTGCCTGCCCGCTCCGTCCCCTCTGCCGCCACGCGCGTCCCTCGCTCAGTCCCGCGCACGGGGACGGACAGGAGCGGTGACGGAACGGCGGGTCCCAGGAGGACTCACCGGTGGACTCTCACCCCTGCGGCTTGGCTCTCCCGGCCACGTCGCGGATTCCGTCCAGAACCTCCGTGACCTCCGCATCAATCTCCCGGTCGGGGACCCAGGGGACCAGTCGGTGATAGTTGGCCTTGCGCATCAGGTTCGGCAGGCCGCAGCGCCGATAGAACGCGTCGAAGAGGGGATCAAGGAAGTCGTCCGATACTTTGAGATCTTCGGACCAGGGCGATCCTTTACCAAGGGTGGCCAGAGCCTTCTCCACCTCGGCGATGGCTTCCTCCATGGTCCCTCGGAAGAGGGGGCCGTGTTCCCTTTCCGCCCACGCCAGCAG
>CAYXQP010000166.1:0-2682 GCA_964467515.1 uncultured Eubacteriales bacterium
GGCCAGGAGGGCGAGCGCCAGGCCTGCGGCGGCCGCCTTGCGCACCCTGGTGCTGATACTCCTCGCTCCCATGCTCCCACCTCCTTTCGGCGGGCGGGGGTAGGTGCGCCCCCCCGCTCCCTGGGGGTGAACGAACACGACTCCGGGCGGAGCCGGCTTCCTCACGGGACGGGCGCGGCGCGACCGGGCGGCGCCGCCCACCGCCGGCGGGCCGAGCTTAGAACGAAGGCGCCGGCCAGGGCCAGCAGCAGGCCGGCGGGCAGCGGCCACGCCACCACCGCGGCTGGCCCGACCTCCACCGGCCAGCCCAGGGGGCGCCCGTCCTCACCGAGGGCGCGCACCCTGACCCGGTAGGCCGCCAAGGCCGGCCCCGACTCCAGGCGGCCCGGGAACACCGCCTCGGCGGCCGGCAGCACCCGCCGCCGGGCCAGCACCTCCCTCACCACCCGGCCGCCCCCCAGCGGGGCCAGGGAGACCTCGATAGCGACGCGGCCGTGGACGTTGCCCGTGTTGCGGTACCGCACCGCGAAGGGCACCGGGTAGGAGAAGGAGACGCGCGGGAACGAGACGCCGCTCACGGCGCCGTCCAGCCGGGCCGGCGCCGCGCCCCGCACGCGCACCAGCACCACCGTGCCCAGCCGGCCGGTGACGCGGGTGCCGGACCCGCGGGGCGGTGGCCCGGCGGCCTCGGCGCCGAAGAAGACGACGGCGCCGTAGGAGGCGGTGGCGGCACCCGCCGGCACCCGGACCCGCACCCGCACCGCCCTCTCCCGCCCGGCTCCGAGGAGGAACCGGCCTGGGGCCACCTCGACCCATGCCCCCGCCCCGAAGGGGGTGCTGCCGGGGGCGGAGAGGCGCGGCCGGCCCGCCCCGTCCTGGCCGTAGTCGCCGACCTCCACCCCCACCAGGACCGCCGCGCCGCCCCTGTTGCGCACGCGCACGAGACACTGGAGCTCCTGCCCCGGCACGGCCTCCCGCTCCAGGAAGGGGTCCACGCTCAGGGCCAGCGCCGGCCTCCCCGCCCCGAGAGCAAGCCCTGCCGACCGCCCCACCAGGGCCATGGCGACCGCCAACGCCAGGGTCGCGGCCCCCAACCTCGCGCCTCCCATGGAGATACCACCCCTTATATTTGCCGCCTCTGTAAATACTTGCCGCCCACAGGGTAGCATGGCAACAGATACCAGTCAAGGGGGTAGGATCAAGTTTCTGGAGAGTGTTGACTGAGCACGGCCGGCCGCGCCGGTCAGCGACCGGCGAGGCGGCGCACGTCCCCCTCCCGACGCGTCACGCGGAGGGAATCCAGGTGCTCGCCGATGGGCACGGCGTAGCGGCGCGTGGTGCCCAGGAGGTCGCGCAGCTCGGCCATGGTGAGGGTCCCCCGGTCGGACAGGTGCCGCCGGACGCGGGCGACCACGTCCTCCAGGACGTCCCTGTGCAGGTAGACGTCCTCCGTCACCTTGACCAGCCGCCCCTCGGCCAGGAGATGGGCCACCACCTCTTCCGCGGGGGGAGGGAAGGCCGGTCGGAAAGCGTCCGCCTCCTCCACCGCCGGCCCCGCGGCGGGCGTGGGCGGGACGCCGCGCCGGCGCAGCTCCTCCATCGCCTGCGCCACCACCTCGTCGGGCGGCGGCGGCGAGACACCGGCTCGCCGCCAGGCTTCCTCGACGCAGGCCAGGAGGACCGCCAGGGAGCCCTCCACCCGCACGGTGTGGCCGGGCAGGGCCACCAGGTGATCCCGCAGCTCCAGCAGACCGCGGTGCACCAATGCCTCCAGGAGCGCCCACGCGGCGGCCCCGCTCCATTCCCGCCCCAGGGCTCCGGCCACGGCCTCGCGCGGGGCGCCCCGCGACAGGGGATGGGCTCGGTGCCAGCGAGCGAGCCAGGACGCCACGCGCCCACCGGCTTCGTCCAGGACGGAGGCCGCCGCGTAGAAGGTGCCGATCCTGACTGCCCGGCCCTCCGCCACCAGCCCCTCGGCCTCCCCCGCCGCGGTGGGGGCCGGAAGGCCCGTCCGCCGCGCCAGGGTCGCCGCGTCCGCGGGCCCACCCTCGCTCAGGGCGGCCGCCACCGCCTCCCGGGTGCCGCCCCCCGCCAGCCGGCGCAGCTCCTCCGCGTCCGCAACGCGCCGCCGGAAGCGGCGCCCCACCGCCACCACCGGTCCACCGCCCAGGGTGGTCACCGGCGACAGGGAACGAATCACGCACCGGTCGCCCGGCAGCACCGGCAAAGGCTCCTCGAGCCGCAGCCGGGCCGGCGCCTCCTCGCCGGGCGCCATCTCCTCCCGGTCGAGGAGCGCCAGCCTGCCGATGACCTCGGCCGTGCCCGCGTGGACCCGGACCCTCCGCCCCGTCGGCCAGGGGCCGGCCGCCGCCGGCAGGAGCCGGAAGGAGAGCCCCACCAGATCCGTGACGGGCACGGCGCCGGGAGTCGCCAGGACGTGCCCGCGCCGCACCGCCGCCAGCTCGACCCCCGCCAGGTTGAGGGCCACCCGCGAGCCGGCCGCCGCCCGCTCAACGGGCCGACCCATCACCTGCACGCCGCGCACCCGCACCTGGATTCCGCCGGGCAGGAGCTCCAGGCGGTCGCCGGGCGACACGGTGCCGCTCCAGAGGGTGCCCGTCACCACGGTGCCGAAGCCGGCCACGCTGAAGGCCCGGTCCACCGGCAGGCGGGCCGGCCCCT
>CAYXQP010000167.1:0-2656 GCA_964467515.1 uncultured Eubacteriales bacterium
TCGGCGCGGCTCTTCCGCTCGCCGGCGCTGGTGGCGGGGCCGTCCGTGGTCTTCACCCGGCCCTTCACCGACGTGGACGAGGGGCGGGTGGCCGACGCGTTCGCCCTCCTGGCGGCCCTGGAGGTGTTTCGCGGCGGGACGACGGGCCCCGAGGGTCCGGTGAACCCGGAGGCGGCGGTGACGCGGGCGGACCTGGTGGCGGTGGCGGTGCGGCTGGCGGACCTGCCGGAGGTGCTGCTGGCGGCCGACGCCGGCGGAGGCGAGCCGTCGCCCTTCGCTGACGCGGCGGAGATACCGGGCTGGGTCAGGCCATACGCGCGGGCCGCCTTCCGGGAGGGGCTGGTGCGGGGTGTGACGGAGGAGGGGCGGCTCCTCTTCGCCGCGGGGCGGCCCGTGCGCCGGGCGGACGCGGCGCGGCTCCTGCTGCGGGTGCTGGAGCGGCGGCTGGGGCCGCGGGAGGGGTGGACGGACGAGATGCGCGGCGCCGTGCTGGATTCCCTGCTGGCGGCGGCGGAGGGCGCTCCCGGACCGGCGGGGGAAGCCGGCGGCGAGGCGGTATCGCGGGCGCAGATGGCGCTGATGGTGGAGCGGGCGCTCCTCCTGCCGGTGGCGGGCGAGGGGGGCGGCGCGGCGACATTGCTGGAGCGGGGGTACGACGTGCGCGCGGGGCGGCTGGAGGACGTGGACCTGGAGCGGCGGCGGCTGCGCCTGGTGGACGAGGGGGGCAAGCCCACCCTGCTGGAGATGGAGGGGAGGGTCTTCCTGCGCGGGGCGCCCTCGCTGGACGCGCTCCTGGGGCGCCAGGTGCGCGTCATCGGGCGGAACCGCGTGGCGTGCGTGGAGGCCGAGACGCGGCGTTGACGAGCTGTGGCGGCGGGGTGGCGGGGCTGCCTTTGCGTGAGGGCGCAGCCTGGCCCGCGCCGGTCGCGACGGACGGCGGGGGCGCCGGAGAGGGACGCGGAGCGCCTATGAGCTGCCCGCGTGCCGGCGCAGGCAGGCGGCGAAGCCGTCCAGCACCGGGAGATAGAAGCGCAGCAGCCTGTGCGCCTTGGCCGCCGGCAGGCTGACGGCCTCGTGGGCGATCCAGTTGCGCAGCCGCGCCATGCCGACGTAGACTCGGCGCCTCTCGAAAGGCAGGGCGCCGGCCCGCGTCAGCAGGTCGAAGGCGTCGGCGAAGCCCCGGGGCCGGCCTTGAACATTCGCCTTGCCGGCCAGCCACTTGGTGGCGTCAATGGCGGCGGCAATGGCGAGGAACAGGCGGTGCTGGGCATCGCCCGCATTGCGGCGGTCCGACAGGAAGACAACGGCCGGCATGATGGCGTAAGGGCGCAGCGCAGTCAGGTGCCCCTCCAGCCGTTCCAGGAGGGGATGCAAACGGGCGTCGTAGCGGACCCGGTCCTCGCAGGCGGCCAGTGCCCGATAACGGCGCCACCCGGCTAGGAAGATGGCCAGGTCCTCCGGTGAAGTGCGGTCCGCCATATGGGAACGGGAGACGTGAGGGATGGCGGCCACGGTTTCCGCCCCCTTCCGTGAGTATCTGCCATATCATACCATAGGGCGGGCCGCTGTGGTATCGTCAGAAAGCCTGGCGGAGCAGGCCGGCCAGGATGGCCCCGGCGAGAAGGAGATTCGCCTATTCTCCTCTCGAGGGTGGTGGCGACGGTGTCGGTCTTCGTTGCGAGGCCGGTTTCGACGCCGCGCATGTCCTTTGTCCTCCACCAACTGGACGGCGCACGCGGGCGAGAAGCCGGCGGGGTAGTTGCACCCCCGGTCCGGCTCCTCGGTTCCACCGCTCGTTTCCGGGGTTTCACCCCGAGTTTGTCGTCGGGTTGGAGACCGACCTCAGAGCCTCCTCGAAGTGGCCGAGGACATCCCGTTCCGGCAAGAGATCAGCAAAAGCCTGGAGCCATTTACGAATGTACTCAACGTCGATGGTCTGCCCTTGCCGTTGTAGAACGGTGCGAACGTCTTCCAAATCCCGTGGCCGGCCTGCGACGCACTTGTGAATGATCAGGTCCTCGCAGCCGATGATCCGGACCGATCTTCCCCCGGGCCACCCAACGGTGACGGCCCGACGCATCACCTCTTCTTCATAGCCGGGAATCCCCAAGGAGATATCGATGGGGATGCCCGTGTCAGTCTTGAGGAGGAGAACCCGGGAACGGCGTGCGAAGCCGACGGCATCTTCCAGCCGGGGGGAGAACCTGTCCGTGGCCCTTTTCATGAAGGTCTCCTCCTGATCCTCGGCCACTAGGACAGTGATATCCACGTCCCGTGTCGACCGGGGTTCGCCCCAATGTTGAACAGCCAATCCCCCGATGACGACGTACGGGATAGCGGACGCTTCGAGAAAAGCGATGACTTCCAAGGCCGCTCCAAGAGGAGAGGCCACCTCGCCCGGCATCAGGAGCGGCCCCTCTCGGCAAGCCGTTTGGTCGCCTCACGCATCGCGGCAAGGACGGGGGAAGGCTCCGCCTGGTTCCGGGGCGTGGCGGGAAATGCGGTCATTTTTAGGTAAAGTTGAAGCGCGGCATCTTTGTCCAGGGAAACGAGCCAGCGTCGACGTTCCTCTTGGATGACCGCCTGCGCAGCCTGCTGCCCGGCCAGCCACCGCCGGACCGCTTCCGCTTGCAGGACACCGCCCTCACGCGACGTT
>CAYXQP010000168.1:0-2625 GCA_964467515.1 uncultured Eubacteriales bacterium
CGCGCGCGCGGCGACGGTTGGGGAAGCCGAGGGTGCGCGGCCGGTGGCGGTGGTGACCGCCTCCTCTCCCCCCGCCGCGGCAGTTGCCACCGCGTCCACCGCGGGCGCCGGAGTCGCGGCGACCGCCCCCACGGCGGGCGGCGCGGCGGTGACCAGCGAGCAAACCGGGCGCGTCGCGGCGGTAACGGACCAGGGTGCGGAGCGCTTGACCGCGGTGAAGACCGGCCGCGGCCTCGCGAGGGACGCGGGGGAGTCCGGGGGAGCGGCGGCCGGCCCGCCCGCGCCAGGGTTATCCGCCTCGGAACCGGCGGCGGCGCCGGAGGGGATCGCGGCGGCCGCACCGCGGGGGATGGCGGCGGCCGGAACGGAGGGGCCGGCCGAGCCCGTGGGCGGGGCCGCCGACGTGGCGGCACCCCGGCGGGACGGGGCTGCCGCCGAGGACGGCGGAGCAGGGGATCGGCCGCCGGGCGGAGACGCACCCTCTCCGACCTCCCTCCAGGCCGCTCCGGAGAGCAGTCATCCCGCGGCGGCCGGCCGGGAGGCGCACCCGTCCCGCGCCGAGCCGGGGGCGGCGGCTGCTCCGGGGACCGTGGAGGAAGGCGTGACCATGGCGGAGCTGTTCCCGCGCCTGGTGCGGACCCTGACCTGGGAGGCGGCGGGAGACGGCCGCCGGCGCGTGACGCTGCACCTGGTGCCGGAGCACCTAGGCCGGGTGCAGGTGGACATGGTGCTGCGGGGGGCCGACCTCCAGGCTTCCTTCACCGTGGACCGCCCCGACGTGGCTCTGGCCCTCCAGCAGCAACTGGGCGAGCTGGGCTCGGTCCTCCGGCAGCATGGCCTGCAGGTGGAGCACCTGGCGGTCGCCCTGGCGGGAGGGGGCGGCGAGGGGAGCGGAGCTGCCCGGCAGCGGGCGGAGGAACGGCCGGACGGGCCCACGGCCCGGCGGTCCGGGCCGGGACGGCGGGCGGGTGTCGTCGAGTTTCCGGCGGCGCGCGCCGGTCCCGCCCGGATGGGGATGCCCCTCCTGGACATGCTGGCGTGAAGCGGCGGCGCGCGGAGCGGAAGGACCGGTTGCGGCCGGCAGGAGGGACGGGTGAGGACGGTGGCGCGGGGAAAGGGGGTGCGGGGATGCTGGCCAGCATCGGAACAGGGACGTGGTGGAGCGAGACGGCCTGGCAGAGGGGGACGGGCGACGCCCTCGGGCGGGAGGCCTTCCTCAGGCTCCTGGTGACGGAGCTGAAGAATCAGAATCCGCTGGACCCGGTGGACAACCGGGAGTTCGTGGCCCAGCTCGCCCAGTTCAGCGCCCTGGAGCAGATGCAGGGCGTGAACCAGCGGCTGGACGAGATCCTGGGCGTGCAACAGGCCATGCGGGAGCAACTGGCGGCGCTGGCGGCCGTGGTGGCGGCGGCCGGGCCGGCTGCCGGCCAGGGCGCGGGCGCGTGAGGAGCCCGCGGAGCCGGCGGTGCCACTGACGGCGGCGGAGGTGACGCGACGATGGACGTGATCAGGGCGGGCCTGGCCGGACCGGGAGCCTTGGGTCCCATGGCGCCGGGCGGCGCCGGCGGACCGGGGCGGCCCGCGGGAGCCGGGGCGGGAGCCGGTCCCTCCGGCGCGGGCGGCGTGCCGGGGACGGGGGGCACCGACTTCGGTGGTGTCCTGGCCGAGCGGGTGCGCCGGCAGGCGGGGCTGCGCTTCTCCCGTCACGCGGAGGAGAGGTTGCGGGCGGGGGGACGCGCCCTGGCGGCGGCCGATCTGGCCCGGCTGGCCGAGGCGGTGGACCGGGCGGCGGCCAAGGGAAGCCGGGAGACCCTGGTGGTGGCGGGCGACCTCGCCCTAGTGGTGGACGTGCGCGAGCGCACGGTGGTCACGGTGGTGGAGGCGGCGCGGATGCGGGACCACGTCTTCACGCGCATTGACAGCGCCGTGCTGCTGCCGGGGGTGGCGCCGGCGGAGGCGGCCGGCGGGTCCGGTTTCCCGCCGGGACAGCAGGGGTGACGGTGAGCGGGACGGGCCGGTCCTCGCGAGAGGGGGCCCGGGGCCGCGGAGCGGTGGAGGCGGCCCGAAACCCGAGACTGAGCCGGCCCGGCCGTGCGGCGGCCGCCGCGGGCGGCGCCGCGGGAGGCGCCGGGGGCCGGCCGAGGAAAGCGAGGAGGTAGATAGAGATGATGCGTTCCCTTTTCTCGGGCGTCTCCGGACTGCGGAACCACCAGGTCCGGATGGACGTGATCGGCAACAACATCGCCAACGTCAACACCGTGGGCTACAAGCGGGCCCGCGCCAACTTCCAGGAGATGCTGGTGCAGACCCTGCGCGGCGCCAGCGCCCCGCAGGCGGGCCGGGGCGGCACCAACCCGCAGCAGGTGGGCCTGGGCGTCAACATGGGCAGCATCGACGCCATCTTCACCCAGGGCAGCCTCCAGGCCACAGGCAAGGTGACGGACCTGGCCATCCAGGGCGACGGCTTCTTCGTCCTCTCGGACGGGACGGGGGCCGCCAGCAACCGCTTCTACACGCGGGCGGGCAACTTCGACCTGGACCGGGACGGGAACTTGGTGGACAAGTCGAGCGGCCTCAAGGTGATGGGCTACAGCGTGGACGACGCCGGCAACGTCAACACGAGCG
>CAYXQP010000169.1:0-2624 GCA_964467515.1 uncultured Eubacteriales bacterium
TCAGCCCCCACCCCTCGCGGCTAGCGTCTCCGGCGCGGCGGCGGCCCATTCCGCGGATAGGCTTCCCCGCCGGCGGACAAGCTGCTGGGTGAGCGGACATGGCGGCCCCCAGGCGACTCCTCCGTCAGAGCCAGATCGTCCAGGCGCGCGTGCAGGAGGCCCTCACCACCGTGCCCGGTCCGCCGGCCGCCGCCCCGGCGGGCTCGCCGGGGGGAGCGACCCCGCCCCCCGCAGGCCGGCCGGGCCCGTCCCTGAACGGCAGCGGCCGCGCCGCGCCCCACCTGCTGCGGGGTCTCCACGCCCTCCTTGACGGCAGCGACGACGTGATCTTCCGCGACGTCAGGGTCGGCGCGACCGGGCCCAGGGCCACCGTCGTCTACCTGGACGGCATGGTGGAGAAGGAGGACGTGGAGGAGCGCATCCTGGCGCCGCTCCTGGCCGCGCCGGCGCCGCCGGCTTCCCCCGCCGCGCTGCCCGACCTCCTGTCCGAGCGCGCCCTCACCGCGGGCGAGGTGAGGCAGGTCGACACCCTGGAGGACGCCCTGCGGGAGACCCTGAGCGGCAACACCCTGCTCTTCGTGGAGGGAGCCGAGCGGGCCGTGGTGGTGGCCAACCACTCGAGCCGCGCCCGCCCCATCGAGAAGCCGGCCATCGAGTTCGCCGTGCGCGGCCCTCGCGACTCCTTCAGCGAGATCCTGACCTGGAACGTGGCCCTGGTGCGCCGCCGCCTCCGCGACCCGGCCCTCCGCGTCAAGCGCCTCCGGCTCGGCCGCCGCAGCCAGACGGAGTCCGCCTATCTCTACCTGGAGGGGGTGGCCGACCCGGGGCTGGTGCGCGAGGTGGACCGCCGCCTGCGGGCCATAGACGTGGACGGCATCCTGGACTCCAGCTACGTGGAGCAGCTCATCGAGGACGCCTGGTGGTCGCCCTTCCCCACCGTCAACGGCAGCGAGCGGCCGGACGTGGTAGCGGCGAACCTCCTGGAGGGCCGGGTGGCCATCCTCGTGGACAACAGCTCCCACTCCCTCATCGTGCCCGCCACCCTGGACTCCCTCTTCCACAGCCCCGAGGACAGCTACGAGCGGTGGCTGCCCGTCAACCTGCTGCGCCTCGTCCGCTTCGTGGGCAGCCTCCTGGCCCTCTTCCCCCCCGCCCTCTACGTCACCATGGCCAGCTACCACGTGGGGATCCTGCCCACCCGTCTCGCCCTCAAGGTGGCCGCCAGCCGGGAGGGCGTGGCCTTCCCCGTCCTCTTCGAGGCCCTCCTGGCACAGCTCATGCTGGAGCTGATCAAGGAGGCCGGCTTCCGCTACCCCGCGCCGGTGGGTCAGATCTTCGGCGTGGTGGGCGGCCTCGTGCTGGGGGAGCTGGGCGTGCGGGCGGGCATCTGGAGCGAGACCATGATCATCACCATCGCCATCACCGCCATCGCCTCCTTCTCGGTCCCCACGGTGCCCCTGGGCACCGTCATCCGGCTCCTGGGCCTGCCGGCGCTGCTGCTGGCGGCCGCCTTCGGCCTCTACGGCGTGCTCGTCTTCTTCCTGCTGCTCCTGGTCCATCTCTGCACCCTCACCAGCTTCGGCGTGCCCTACCTGGTCCCCTACGCCTACTTCAGCCCCCACGACTGGAAGGACACCCTCTTCAAGCTTCCCCTGCGCCTCTTCCGGCGCCGGCCCACTTTCCTCTCGCCGGGGGACCGCACCATGCAGAGGGAGCCGGTCCCCAATCCGCCGGCCGGCGCGGCCTGAGGAGGCGGCCGCCGTGAACTGGGACAACGACCGCCTGCCCGCCCGGGCCCTGACCTTCTGGCTGGCCGTGACCGCCGGCACCACCCCGCCCTTCCTGGCCTTTCGCGCCGCGGGACCGGGCGGCCTCTACGCCCTCGTCCCGGGGCTCCTGGTGCCCTTCCTGCCGGCCCTGGCCCTGGCCTGGCTCGTGGCGCGCCACCCCGGGGTGCGCTTCGCCGACCTCCTGCCCCGCCTGCTGGGACCCGTGGCGGGCCGCCTCGTCGCCGCCGCGTACCTGACCCTGTGGGGGGGATCGGCCGCCCTCTTCCTGCGCCAGATGGGGGAGGAGGTCCGCTTCTTCCTGCTCCCCTCCACGCCGCTCTGGGTGATCCTCCTTCTGGCCACCGCCACGGCCGCCCACGCCGCCGCCCACGGGGTGGAGCCCGTGGGCCGCACCCTCTTCATCCTCGTTCCCCTGGGGTACGGCCTGGCCATGCTCTTCCTGCTGGCGGCCGTGAACAGGGGGGAGGTGGGGCTGGCCCTGGCCTTCCCCGCAGAGGGAGCGGGGCCCCTGGCGGGCCAGGCCCTCCGGGTGGCCGGCTCCGTGGGCGGCTTCACCTCCCTCCTGGTCCTGGGGGGCTATCTCCGCAACCCGCGGGCCGCCCCCGCCGCCACGGCGGCCGGCCTGGGGCTGGCCGCCGCCTTCGTCACCCTCGCCTTCCTGGCCGCCGCCTCCGTCCTCGGCGTGCCCGGCCTGGCCCTCTACCACTGGCCCCTCGTGGCCGCCATGCAGACGGCCGTCCTGCCGGGCTTCGTGGTGGAGAAGCTCGACCTCTTTTCCCTGAGCGGCCTCCTCCTCCTGGCCTGGGCGCGGCTGGCCGTCTACCTCTGGCTAGT
>CAYXQP010000170.1:0-2621 GCA_964467515.1 uncultured Eubacteriales bacterium
GGGCGCCGGCCCTGCAGCGGCCGGTGACGGTGAGGGTGTTGTCTTGCTCTGTCACCTTGTGGCATGATATGGCAGAGCCGCCCGCGGGCGGCGCGGAGGCTGCGGGAGAAGGGAGTGAAAGCCGTGGCCGCTCTTCCTCATGTCTCGCGTCCCCCTATCGCCGACGGCACTTCGCCGGAGGACCTGGCTGTCTTCCTCGCCGGGTGGTTGCGGTACCGGGCCTTGGCCGCTCGCGAGGACCGGGTCCGCTACGATGCCCGCTTGCATCCCCTTCTGGAGCGGTTGGAGGAGCACGTGGCGGCTTTGCGGCTTCTCGCGGCGATGCCGCCAGGCGAGTTCCTGGCCGACCCGTGGCGGTTCAAGGCGGCTCAGCTGCATCTTTTCCTGGGCCTGGCTGCTGCCATCGACGCCACCAAGTGGCTGGCCGGCAAGGTGCGGGTACGGGGCCGGCCGCGGGGCTTCGCCGATGCTTTCGACCTGCTGACGCGGGCCGGCGCTCTGCCGGTCGAGAGGCGCCATGTCTATCTGGGCATGGCGCGGCTGCGCAACTGGATCGCCCACGAGGCGGTGACCCTGCCGCCGCGGAAGGTGCGGGCGCTCGTGCGTTTTTTCCTGCCGGAGCTCGAGGCGTTCGCCCGGCTGCTCGGTGAGCGCGTGTCTTAGCGTGGGACCGAGCCGATCGCCGAGTCCGACCGGCGGCGCTTGCCCCGCCCGCCTGGCGGAGCGGTGGGCCGCGCTTTTGAGCTGGCTCAAGAGCTTGACCTCCAGGCGGCCTACGACGCCCTCTACCTCGCCTTGGCCGACCGGCTGGACTGTGAACTCTGGACCGCGGACAGACGTTTTCAACACGCCGCGCGCCAGCGGGGGGTGAGCCGCGTCCGCTGGGTGGGGGAGGCATAGGCCTTGGGCCCACCGTGCCGGCGAATCGGCGGTGGCCAGGCTTTCTCCACCTGCGCGGCGGCGAGGCGAGCGAGAAACAAACGGTGCAAATGAAACAGGAATTGTTTTTGGCGTTTCCTTTGTTGAGACTGTTTCGTGGGGTGACGTGGAAATGGTGGGAGGCCGGTTCCTGAACCCCTTCAATCCTTACTATCCGGCTGAGGAGCGGTTTTTCGCCAACCGCCGGCGGGAGATAAGGTGGTTTCAGGAGTCTTTGCTGCCTAGCCTCGATCCGGAGGGGGCCGGTCCGGTCAATGTGGCCATTGTAGGCCCCTGGGGCATCGGTAAGAGCAGCCTGGTGCGCTATCTGACCCGGTTGGCCTCGGAGGCCGGGCCTCCGGTGGGGGCGGCTTAATCTCCCCCTGGTAACCCTCCGGCGGGAGCGAGACGGCGGGGGGGCGGCCGTCACCGCCGCCGATCTCCTGCGCTCCTCCCTGCGGCGTTTCTGGGAAAGGATCCTGGGACCCAGGGGAAGGCCGCTCCTCGTGATCCTCGACGACGCCCACTTGCTTCAGGCTATCGACCCTCAGGCTCTCATGATCTTGCGGGCTGTCTTCCAGAACCTGCAGATGTACCGGGCCAGATATGCGCTGGTGATCACTGGCCCCTCGGGGCTTTTCGGTGAGGTGCGGGATATCGCGGAGCCGGTGACCCGGTTCTTCGAGCACATGCCGCTGACCGGCTTCAGCAGGGATGACACCGCCGAGGCCATCCGCCACCCTCTGGAGGTGGCGGGAGTCCCTCTGGAGGTGCCGGAGGAGACGGTGGACTGGACCTCGGCCACGCCGGCGGAGCGAGAGGTGCTGCGCGCGGTGGCCGCCGGAGCCGAGGTGGAACCGGGTCGGCGGGGGCTTCTTTCCCGGCTCATGCGGAAGAACCTGATCCACCGGATGGAGCGGGGCCGGTACCGGCTGTATCACCCGCTGTTTGCCGAGTTCGTTCTCCGTCAGCCGGTGTAGCTCAGCCCTGGGCTGGCGAGGGCTGCTCCTCGGGGGGGAAGAGTATGAGTTCGGGCATGGGGTAGTGCTTTTGGTTCTTGGTTACCAGGCTGAGGCCGTTGGTTACGGCCACAGCGGCTATGGTGGCGTCCGAGAGGCTCAGGGTGACCCCCTTGCGGGCATAATCATAGAGGTATTCCCCGGCCTTCGCCGCAGCCTCCAGGGTTATGGGATGAAACCGCAAGGTCTCGAGGAACTCCCTGACCGGGGCGCGATCCTGGGGTTTGACTCCTGCCAAGGTCTCGGTGATGACGATGGCGCAGATGCCCACCTCCAGGCCCTGTTCGATCCATCCCTTGACCCTGCCGGCGGTTGACTGTTCGCCGCGCAGGATGTCGATGACCTCCGTGGTGTCCAAAAGGAAGCCCTTCAACACTCTTTGCCTCCGCTCTCGGTCCAGCGCGTGTCCGCCAGCCTGAGCCGGTCCACCCAGGCCACGATGCTTTCCGAGGAGCTGAATTCGGGGTAGTCCTCCGGCTTCAGGAGGCCGGCGACGCGCTCCAGTGCCCGCTGTGCCCGAAGCCGCTGCAACTTCTCGCGAACCGCTTCGACAATGAAGGCCGTCCGTCCCCTCGCGGGAACGATCTCCTCCAGGTCAGACCCGACATCATCGGGCAACCGCACGAGCAGTTGCTTTCCCACGCTCTCCCACCTCTATATCTTGAGCGATCAGCTATAGTATAT
>CAYXQP010000171.1:0-2561 GCA_964467515.1 uncultured Eubacteriales bacterium
TGGCGGCGCCGCGGCGGCGGGCGAGCGCGGCCGGTTTGCGGCGGCGCTCGCCATGGACGCAGCGGGCGCCGTGGACGAAGGGAAGGTGGGTCTGGGCACGCTGGCCTTCGATTCCGGCTTTCCCGGCGGGTGGCGGACGGACGAGGTCCGTCTCGCCGCCCTGGCGCGGGAGACCCTGGCGCGGCCGGGGCGGCTCCTCCTGGTGGTGGAGACGGGCGACCTGTGGCGGCTGGAGGCCGAGGCGCCCCACATGGCGCCGGCGGCTTACGCCGCGGCCCGGGCCGCGGCCCTGGCCCGGGCCGACGGCCTCGTGGGTTCGCTGCTGGGCGTCCTGGACCGGGGGCGGGACCTGGTGCTGGTGGCGAGCCCGCAGGCCGGCCTCGCCGACCGGGCCGAGGGGTACTGGGTGGCCCCCCTCCTGGCCTGGGGCGCCGGCCTGCCGCCCTCCCTCCTCTCCTCGCCCACCACCCGGCGGGCCGGCTTCGTGGCCAACGTGGACGTGGCCCCGTCGCTGCTGGCCTTCTTCGGGCTGCCGGCGCTGGGGTGGGCCTACGGCCGCCCCTGGCGGGCCGCGGCGGTCGGGGTGGCGGCGGGTCCGCGGCAGGGGCGCGGGGCGGCGGCGGTCGGGGCGGCGCTGCCGGAGAGGCTAGCGTCCCTGGAAGCCCTGGACGCGGTGTTGCACGGCAAGCAGCGGACGGCGGCCCTCGGGGTGAAGGCGTACAGAGGGGCGCAGATCGTGGCGGCGGGGGCCACCCTGGCGGTCCTGGCCGGGGCGCGGCTGCCGGGGGCGGCGCCGGTGCTGGCGTGGGCCTGGCTGTGGCTGGCGGCGGTGCCCCTGGCCATGCTCCTCGCCGGTCCCCGCGTAGCCTTGGTGGGGTCCGTCCTGCCGCCGGCCGCCTTCGTGGCGGGCGTGGGGGCGGCGGCCCTGGCCCTGGCGGCGGGCGCCGTTGTGCTGGCCGGGCGGCGCCGGTACGGCCCCTTCGCCCTCCTGGCCGTCGTGACCGCCGCCGCGGTGGCGGCCGACGCGGCCACCGGCTCGCGGCTCATGGAGGCTTCCCTGCTGGGCCACAGCCTGGCGGCGGGCGCCCGCTACTACGGGATCGGCAACGAATACATGGGGGTCCTGCTCGGCGCCGCATTGCTGGCGGGCGGCGCCCTCCTCGAGGGCCGGTCCGGGGCCGGCGGACGGGGGGCGGCGGTGGCCGGGTGGTGCTTCACCGTGTACCTCTTGGGCAGCCCGTCGCTGGGAGCCAACCTGGGGGGAGCCGTGGCGTCCGCCCTGGCCGTGGCGCCCCTCTGCCTCCGGCTCCTCCTGCCCCGCCTGAACCGCCGGGCCACGGCGGTGGCGGTCGCCGCCGCGGCCGGGGCGGCGGTGGCGGCCTTCGCCGGCCTGGATCTGAGGTTGGGGGAGGGGGGTTCCCACGTGGCGGCCCTGGCCAGGGAGGTGGAGGCGGGCCGCTGGGACGCTTTCACCGCCACGGTGGCCAGGAAGCTGGCCATGAACCTGCGGCTCCTGCGGTGGACCAACTGGAGCCTGGCGCTGGTGGCCTACGTGGTCACGGCGGCGTGGCTCGCCGCCCGCCCGCCGGGGCGCCTGCGGGCGCTCCTGGCGCCCTTCCCCGGCTTGGCGCAGGCCCTGGCGGGGGTGCCGCCGGCGGCGCTGGCGGCCCTCGTGGCCAACGACTCGGGCGTGGTGGCGGCGGCCACCACCATGGTCTTCGGCACGGCGCCGCTGGCGGCCCTGGTCCTCCTGGGGCCGGCGGGGTCGTGGGTGCGGGAGGAGTCGTAGAGCGTACGCCAATTGACCGACCGTAGACAGGTTAAATGATATATGCAGGTCTGCTTCTGACGTATACTTGAGCTAGTCGGTTACGGGTTGCTCTATCGACGTATAATACGAATTCAGCGTGAGAATGAGGAGGGGGGTCATGGCGCTGGGCAAGGTGCTGTCACGGGGGCAGGTGACCCTGCCGCGGGAGATTCGACGGGCGGCAGGCATCCAACCCGGAGACACGGTTACGCTCCGGGTCAGCGGAGCGGGGAGGATCGAGATCAGGGTCCTGCCCCGCCTCCGGCTGGCCGAGGCGCTGGCGCGGTATCGTGTCGAGGGGCCGGTGGACGACCGGGTGGACCGCGCCCGGTGGCAGGCGGAGGCCGCGGGCGACGTGCTCGGGCGGTCCGAGGCGAAGGATGACTGAGGGATTGCTCGACACCAATGTCTTCATCCTTGCCCACGCCGGGGATCGGCACGGCGAGGAGTGTCGGCGGTTCCTCGGTGCCCTGGAGGAGGGGCGCGTGAAAGCCCGGCTCGAGCCCCTCATCCTGCACGAGCTAGCCTACGCCCTGCGCAGCGGGGGTGTCCCGTCTACACCAAGAACGTGAGGGAGCTCAGGGGACAGGGCAGCGACGTGCCCGAGCCGCTGCCGGGATAGGCGGCGGGTGCGGGGTGAAACCCTGACGCCCTCACACGGGGGCAGCCTGCCGTCCTGGCGGTGCCTCGTCCGGGCAGGTGCCCCCTGTGCTATGATGCAGAACTGTGGAAACGGGGGAACGGGGTGGTG
>CAYXQP010000172.1:0-2503 GCA_964467515.1 uncultured Eubacteriales bacterium
CGCGCCGGTCCGGCCCCTCGCGGCCGGCGGCCCGCCCTCCTCCACGGCGAAGGCCACGTAGATGGAGGGGGAGCGCTTCTCCCGGTACTCGATCTCGGCCTCGGCCAGGGCCGTCTCGCACACGGGACACCAGTAGACGGGCTTGAGACCCCGGTAGATGTAGCCGCCCGCTGCCATCTCGCCGAAGACGCGCAGCTGGGCCGCCTCGTAGGCGGGATCGAGGGTCACGTAGGGATGCTCCCAGTCGCCCAGGCACCCCAGGCGCCGGAACTGCCGCGTCATGATCTCTATGTACCCGCGGGCGAAGGCGGCGCATCGCTCCCGCAGCTCCGCCGGAGCTATCTCCCGCCGGTCCAGCCCGAGCTCCTGCAAGGCCTTGATCTCGATGGGCAGGCCGTGGGTGTCCCACCCCGGCACGAAGGGGGCGTCGCAGCCGCGCAGGGAGGCGTAGCGGACCACGAAGTCCTTGAGGACCTTGTTCAAGGCCGTGCCGATGTGGATGTGGCCGTTGGCGTAGGGCGGACCGTCGTGGAGGACGAAGCGGCGTCGCCCGGACCGGAGCCGCCGCAGGCGGCCGTAGACGTCCAGGCTGTCCCACCGGGCCTGGATCTCCGGCTCCCGCTCCCGCAGGTTGGCCCGCATCGGAAAGTCCGTGCGCGGCAGGTTGACCGTCTTGCGATAATCGCCCAAGACCACCTCTCCTCTCGGCGGCTCAGCGGGGGGCGGCCCGCACGCCCATGCTCAGGCTCCCGTCTCGCACCGTCAGCCGCGCGACGGCCAGGGGAATCCCCGGCAGTACGTCCCGCGGTGCGACGCGGAGGGTCGCCCGCCGCGTGTCGAGGGAAACGCCGGGCGGCAACGCGGCCGTCCCGGCCAGCAACTCCGCCACCCGCGTCGGGCTGACCATCACGCGGCCCACCCGCGCCTCCGCCAACCGCACCTCCACCGCCTCTCCGGCCAGGACCGGCACCAGCGTCAACCGCACCGCCGCTCCTCCCTGGCCCAGGAGAAACCGCAGGGGACCGGCGGGAGGGAGCAGGCCCAGCTCCATCAGGACACGCCCCCCCTGGAAACGCGCCGTCGCCCGGCGCACCTGCCACGAGGAAAGGGCGACGCCGGCGAGCCGCTCCGCCAGCAGGGCCGAGGCCTCCTCCTCGCCGAGGCTGAAGGTGGCCTCCCCCGCCAGGAGAAAGGCCGCCGCCTCCCGCTGCCACCGCTCGGACACGGCGGCCAGGAGCCGATCCGCCTGCTCGGGGACGACGTCCCCAGCGGAAGCCCCTCCCCCCAGGAGGAAACCCAGGAACGGCCGCGCGGCCGCCACCGGGATCCCGACCGCCAGCAGCACCACGGCCAAGAGGACGACCGACCGGCGCGCCATGTCCCCAATTCTAGTCCCGTTCCGCCAGAAAGGGCATGGCTCTGAGCAGGGATTCCTCGTCCAGTCCCTCGACCAGGAAGAGCTTGTCCCTCCCCGTGTCGCCCGCCAGGAGGCGCACCCTGCCCGGTGCCACGCCCAGGACCTCGCTCAGGAGGCGTCGGCAGGCCTCGTTGGCCCTTCCCTCCAGGGGCGGCGCCGTCACCCGCAGCACCACGGCGCCTCCCCGCGGGGCGGCCACCTCCCGGCGCGCTGACCGCGGGACGGCCCTCACCCTGAGCAAGACGCCCTCCGCCACCCGCCGCCAGGGGGTGCCGGCGTCCAGGCTCGAGCTCAAGGCACCAACCGGTCCGCCGGCGGGAGCACGCCCTCCCCCTCCTGGACCCTCTCCCCCGCCGGTGCCCCGCGCAGCGCCGGGAGGTCCGCCGCCACCACGGGCACCTCCCCCGTCACCGCCGGCATCTCGCCCGTCTCGGACAGGGCCGCGGAGACCTCGGGCCGGGCCGCCGCCAGCTCCCCGGCCACGGAGAGGGTCCGCCCGGCCTCGTCCTCCCCCGGGGGTGTCTCCAGGCCCCAGTCGGCCTCCAGGAGCTCCACCTGGGCCTCCAGCATGGTCCGCATCTTGGCCCGAAAGAGCTGGAGCTGACGCCGCAGGTTGTCCGCCACCTCGTTGAGCTTTTGCACCCGCTCGCCCGCCAGCCTCACCATGCGGTCGGCCTCCAACTGGGCCTCGCGCACGATGAGCTCCGCCTCCTTGCGGGCGCTGGCCTTGACCTCCTCGGCCGTCTCCTGGGCGACGATGAGGGTGTTCTGGAGGGTGCTCTCCAACTGCCGGTAGTGGTCCAGGCGGGCGGAGAGGGCCTGGACCTGCTCCTTGAGGCTGGCGTTGTCCTTGACCAGGGTCTCGAAGTCCCGGACCACCTCGTCCAGGAAGGCGTCCACCTCCACCTCGCTGTACCCCCGGAATCCCCGGCGGAACTCCTTGTTGTGGATGTCAAGCGGCGTCAGCATGCGCCACCCCTCCCCTCGTCCGCCTTCGATTTTAACCGACAACGCCCCGCCCACGTCCCCGCGCCGGGGACCCTCCCTCGACCCGCGGGGGACCGGCGAGGCGCCGCCGCATCTAGA